>NZ_CP067140.1:1912500-2231250 GCF_028553805.1 Paracoccus saliphilus
AGCAAGGGCGGCAGGCGCAGGCCGGGCCAGCCTTCGCGGACCGACCGGCGCATGGCCTGCCAGACCGCTTCGGTCGCCGGTGCCATCCAGGGCATCTCCGTATGGAGCTCGGCCGCCATGACATCGGCGCGGTGCTCATCCGGGATCGCGATCAGGGCCGCGCCATTGCGCAGCAGCTCCAGCCGCTCTCGATCCTCGCGTCTCAGATGGCTCAAACCGGAGGCCAGTTTGCGCCGCTCCAGGATGCGCTCCGTGCGGCGGTTTATGGCACGAATATCCCGGGCATCGAGTATCGTATAGTATTCGTCGCTTTCCTTGTTAACGGCATCATCTTCTTGCTCGAAAGAGGGCAGGGTGGGGCTGCGAAGCTTGCGAAGATGCTCCGCGAAGCGGCGTGCTATGACATCCACCGTCTCTTCCGGATCGAAAAATCGGGCCTCAATGAATGGAATGCGGGACATGGGTATGAAGTCTTTCGAACAGATCTCGGGCGTCGGCCGGAATGAGGTCCGGTCGCGTGTGGCAAAATCATAGAGTGGTTTTAGGGCGCGGTGCTGGTGTGCCTGGATGACCGGGAGTCTGGTCAAATCAGCTGGGCGACCTGTCACATTTCATCTGATTGACCTGAGTGGTGCCGCGAGTCGACCAACCAACGGGGCAGGGGCCTCCTACTCCATTCTGAACCCGATCCGACGTAAGCGACCGGATCATGCAAAAAGCGAGCCGCGCTCAAACGCATCTGCTTCCCTGGTTGCTGCATGTTGACCTCCTTCGAGACATATCGCTGCCGTTCGGAAAAGCGGTGCTTTCTCGGCAGACCGGCGAAATTACGGAAACTCCGAAGTGATGACGATGTGAAGGCTCAGCCACATCCCGGAGCGAATACCGGGACACTGCCGAGCAACATCCTCTTCGTCAACGGCACCGGATTTCCCAGGAAACTTCGGTCGCGTGTTCTAGGGGTGAACCAGAATCAGAAGCAACATATTGACTTTATTCAATTATATCTCATTCCCGAAAATGAGATGGTCACTAATTGCGTGTCCAAAGGTCAAAAATGGCGGGTGAGTGGCCACTTTTTCAGTTGTTATACAGGCGGTGCTGTATGATGATATCTATAATCGCGATAATCGGTATTATGGAACAATTATCGTATCGCATCGACACCCCCTTATGTTAGCCTCCGGATAAACTGGAGGTCACCATGAAACTGAATCGTCGCCGAGTGTTGCAGTCCGCCGCCGCTCTGAGCTTGTTCGGAACGCGCAGCTGGGCCATCACTGAAGCCGAGTTTGATGATTTCACCATTCGTAGCGTTTCGGATGGAAAGCTCGTCCTGCCTGTCGGGTTCTTCGTTGCCGAAGGCGCAGATCCGACCGAGGCCCAACCGATTCTGTCGGAAGCTGGTGTCACCGGTGATACATTCGACTCGCCGCTCAACCTGACACTGATGACGCGTGGCGATGAGACCATTCTGTTCGACGCAGGTTCCGGCCCGGACTTCATGCCGACAGCCGGGAAGCTCCCCGAGGCGTTGGCCGCAATCGATATCTCTCCCGACCAGGTCACGCATGTCATTTTCACTCATGCTCATCCAGATCATATCTGGGGCGTTCTGGACGATTTCGACGAACCGGCATTCGTGAATGCACGCTACATGATCGGACGGATCGAGCGTGACTACTGGCTTGATCCCACCACGCCCGAGACAATCGATCCGGCACGGTTGAGTTTCGTCGCCGGAGCAAAGCGGCGGATCGAGACTCTGGGTGATTTGCTTGAAGTTTTCGAGGATGGCGACGAAATATTACCGGGAATCAAGGCGATCATGACTCCCGGGCATACGCCAGGCCATACGAGCTTCGACCTGGCCGATCAGTTGTTTGTCGCCGGTGATGTCATCACCAATCCGCATCTAGCGTTCCGCCGGCCCGATATTCTGTCCGGCAGCGATCAAGATCCGGAATTTTCTGCAGAAACGAGGCGTAACATATTGAATATGCTTTCAGAATCAGATATGAAGATATTGGGATATCATCTCCCGAAGGGAGGGATCGGCAAGGTCCGGCGCGAGAACGACGGTTTTGCCTTCATATCCGGTTAAGTCTTGGCCAGGCATGAAATTGGCGCTGACCACCTGCGACCTTTACCCGCCTTGTTCCGATGGCAACGGTCGAAAAAATTCACGCAATCATGAAAGGAGCAACCAATGGCTGTCACACCCCCCGTTTGCGATTTCGGCGCGCCATGGCATGATTTCACCCTGCCCGATCCGGATGGCCGCATGCATGGGCTTGACGAGATTAAAGGCCCGAAGGGCACACTGATCATGTTCATCTGCAATCACTGCCCCTATGTTCAATCCGTGATCGACCGGATCGTGCGTGATGCGAAAGCCCTGCAAGAGGCGGGTATCGGCGTCGTGGCCATTTCGGCCAATGATGTCGCGGAATATCCGCAGGATGGCCCGGAGCAAATGAAAGTCGAGGCCGCAAAACATGGTTTTACCTTTCCCTATCTCTATGATGAGACGCAGGAAGTCGCGCGGGCCTATGGGGCCGAATGCACACCGGATTTCTTCGGCTACAATGCGGACGGAGAATTGCAATATCGCGGTCGCCTGGATGCCTCGCGCCGCAACGCTGCCCCCGCCGATGCCCCGAGGGAACTGTATGAAGCCATGCTCCAGATTTCCGTGACCGGAAAAGGCCCGGAAGAACAGGTGCCTTCGATGGGATGCTCGATAAAGTGGAAGGCCGCATGAACGTGTGCCTGGCCCCCTGCCCGATCGTTTTCGATCTTGACGGCACACTGATCGACAGCGCCCCCGATATCCATGCCTGCGTCAATGCGGTGCTGCGTGAGTTTCACATTTCGCCATTGAACCTGGATCAGGTGCGCAGCTTCATCGGAGGCGGCGTGGAGATTCTGTGGCGAAAGATCGGTGCGGCGACCGGAACGGGTCCTGCCGGACAGCGCGACATGCTTGCCTCTTTCATGACGCGCTACCACGCTGCGACCTCGCTGACGCGATTGTTTCCCAATGTCGAGGAAACATTGGGTATCCTGGCGGATCGCGGGCATCCGCTCGGAATCTGTACCAACAAGCCTCTACATCCAACCAAGGCTATTCTGGATCATTTCGGGATACGTGATCTCTTCGGGCACATCATCGGTGGCGACTCGCTGCCCGAGAAAAAGCCCGATCCCGCCCCGTTGCGGGCGGCGCTGGCAGGGCTTGGCGCTCATCCCGGGATGCCCCATGCGGTCTATGTCGGTGACAGCGAGTTCGACGCGACCTGTGCGGCGGCGGTCCCGGTGCCCTTCGTGATCTATAGCCGGGGATATCGACAAACCCCCATCGATCAGCTTCCCCATCATGCGGCCTTCGACGACTTCACGGCTCTTCCGAGCCTTGTCGAGACGGCGAGTGCCTCTGTCGGGTGAATGCTTGACATTGGGGCATCAAAAACGGCAATCCCAAGGCTGAACCGCAGCCAAACCGAAAGGGTCCAGCATGGATCTGCGTCAGCTTAGCCCTGGCCTCGCCGTCTCTCCCCAGATCCAACCCGAGGAGGTATCCCAGCTTGCCGAGGCCGGGTTCAAGGTTCTGGTCAACAATCGCCCGGATGAGGAGATCGAGACCGAGATCGATCACGAGGCAATGGCCCGCGCGGCCGAGGCCGCGGGCATGAGCTATCACTACCTGCCCTTCCATCCCGGCCAGATCACCCCGACTCTGATTTCGGATTTTGCGGCCGCGATTGCCGGGCAGGCTCCGGTCATTGCCTATTGCCGCTCGGGAAACCGCTGCACGGTGCTTTGGGCCTTGACGCAGGCAGGAAAACGGCCTGAAAGTGAAATCCTCGAGACGGCGGCGAAAGCGGGTTATGACCTGTCATCGATCCGGCCGCTTCTGGCTTCATTGGCCAATCGCCCGGCTTGAGCGGTTCCGGCTGTGCATTGTCATTCGTCTGCGCGCAACAACGGCCGGGGGCGCTGTTCCGTCACCGGCTGGTTCTCGAACCAGCAATGCCCCAACCGGCGCCCCGGGATATTTTTAGTGAAGAAGTAAAGGCGCAACTGGCCCTACGGAAGATCGGCTTTTACGCAGGAACCCCGAGGGCGCGTTTGACATTGGCCGTCCACCCCAGCAGGCGATGATCTCCCGCGGCAATGGCCGGACGTTTCATCACACTGGGTTTCGCGCCCATCATATCCACCGGGTCGGCGGCACGCTCCTCTTCGGACATGCCGCGCCATGTCAGGCTCGCGCGGTTGATGATTTTCTCGCCCCATTGATCGGCAAGCGTCTTGCGCTCGGATTCCGAGAGCGGCTCTTTCTGGACATCGCGGAAATTGACTGTCCAGCCATGCTCTTCCAGCGCGGCTTGCGCCTTCTGGCAGGTCGAGCAGTGGGCTAGGCCGTAAAGCGTCAACTGTTTGGACATGAAGCTCACACCAGCGGCACGAAGGGAACACCACAGGCGGAAAGGGCCAATAATGCGGCGAGGGCGACGAATAGCTTCATGGCATCATCCTTTGTTAACCAATGCTGGGGTTATCTCGCGTCAAACGGACAGCTGCAACTCACAATTCAGCATCCGGGCGATCATGAGAATGATGCAGCCGTTGCTTGATGCGCCGCATGCTCCACCATACCGCCAGCACGGTGATCGGGGTCAAGGCGGCGGTCAGATAAGGCTTGCCCAGCCCGATCCCCTGGGCCAGCGGGTAGAGCGCATATGACAGCAATCCCACAGCGTAATAACTGATGGCGACCACGGACAGCCCCTCGACCGTATGCTGCAAGCGCAGTTGCAGATCGGCGCGGCGATCCATGCGTTCGAGCAGCATCTGGTTCTGGGCCGAGCGCTCGACATCCACCCTGGTACGCAACAACTCTGCCGCGCGGTTGGCGCGCTCGATCATGCTTCGCAGCCGCTCTTCCGCCGATTTCACGGTTCGCATGGCGGGTCGGTAGCGACGGCGCATGAATTCGGTCAGCATCTGCCGTCCGGAAAGCCGGGTCTCACGCAGCGCGTTGATCCGGTCCATGACGATCGCCTCATAGGCCGAGGTTGCGCCGAAGCGGAAGGAATGCTGCACAGCCTCGGTTTCCAGTTCGATCGAGACCGCCAGCAATTCCTGCAACACCTCGTCAGCCGGGCGACCGTCATCGCTCATGCCGTCAACGATGGCCGTGAGCCCCGGCTCGAGTTCGTTCAGGCGGCGGCTGAGGGATCGCGCGCGTCCCAATCCCAGCATCGACATGGCCCGGTAGGTCTCCAACTCGACCAGCCGGTGCACGATCCGGCCAATCCGGCCTTCCCCGACATCCGGGCGCACGAACACCGAAAAGCGCATCCAGCCATCGGAATCGATCCGGAAATCGCCCGCGATCATCGCGGCCTCTTCCAGCACCCAGACCGCAGTCAGGCTGTCCCGTGCGAACCAATCTCCGATCCGGTCCAGCGCCTCTTGCGGATCCTCGGGCAGGATATCGATCTGCACGATCACCGCGGCGACACGTTTGCCCGGCGCATGTTGTTGCCATTCCTCGGGAAATATGGCCGCGGCACTGGGATCGAAGGGCCGGATCGGCAGGCCGGGAGTCATCGCCATATAGGTGACGAACTCGGTATGGCTTTCCCATTTCAGGTCATGCCGCCCCAATCGTCCCTGGTAATGGCTGTCCTCCGGATCCGGGCGTGGCCCGCCATGTCGATCGGTCAGTTCGGTCAAATGGGCCATGTCCGCTTTGCGGTCGCGATTGGCCGCATCACGGGGTTCCTTGAAAGCCACGAAGACACAGGTGGCCGGTGCGCTCAGGCGTGGCGAAGGGCGGGCGTGAAGCTCGTTCACCAAAGCATAGCGCAAAGGATGTTCGGTTTCCGGGCTCACGCCTGCCTCCAGTCTATTTGCGACCGCAAAGCAGGATATAGAGCACCCCGCCCAGAACCGCGCCGATCAGCCAGCCAAATCCTGCCAGCGCCTGCAACGCGGGCAGCCACACCGTCCCGATCGAGAACAGTGCCGAGATCCCCACTGCCATGATTGCCCGCTTGTTCCAACCGCCATCATAGTAGTAACGGCCCGAAGGCTCTGCAGAGAAGAGCTGATCAACTACAAGCCGTCGCTTTTGCACCACGTAGTAATCGGCGATCAGGATGCCATAAAGCGGCGCGAGGATCGCCCCGAGCGTATCGACAAAACCCGCGATGCCGATCCTGGAGATCAGCGAGACCCATAGCGCGCCGATGACAAAGGCGATGGCCGCAGTGATCAACCCGCCGGTTTTTGCCGAGATCCTGGATGGCGACATATTGGCGATGTCATAGGCCGCCGGGATGAAATTGGCTACCAGGTTGATCCCCACGGTGGCGGCAAAGAAGGTCACGGCGGCGATCAGCGTCAGGGCGAGGCTGTCCACCCGCTCGACAATCGCGGTGGGATCGGTCAGGCGCTCTCCGAACAGCACGACGGCACCCGCGGTGATGAACAGCGCAATGAAGGAAAAGAACGCCATCGACACCGGCAGGCCCCAGAAATTGCCGCGGCGCATCTGGCCTTCGGTTTTCACGAAGCGTGAGAAATCGCCGAAATTGATGATCACTGCGGCGAAATAGGCCACCATCGTGCCGACCACCGCGATGAATCCGGCCAATGTGCTTCGCTCGCTCTCCGCCGCGCCCTGGAAAATCGCTCCGATCTCGGACCAGATTCCGTTTCCGGCCTGCCACCAGATCATCAATGCGAGCGTGATCATCACCACATAGACAAAAGGTCCGGCCCAGTTCAGGAACTTGCCGACCCATTCGATGCCCATCAGGAAAAGCCCGATCTGGAAGCCAGCGACGATGATATAGGCGATCCAGTCCACCCCGGTCAGGCCAAGGAAGCCCCCTGCCCCGGCCTCGATCCCGAACAGCGCCCGGATTGCCAGCGCGACGGCGGTCGAGGCGAAATAGGTCTGCACCCCGTACCAGAAGATCGCGACGATGCCGCGGACGAGTGCCGGAAAGCGCGCGCCGCGCACGCCCATCGAGGCCCGCGCCATCACCGCATAGGGAATGCCGTAACGAACCGAGGGACGTCCAGACAGGTTGACCAGCCACATCACCAGGAGCCCGGCAACGACGATGGCGGCAAAGGTCAACCAGCCGTTCAACCCATAGCTGAGAAACAGCGATGCGGCCAAGGTATAGCCGAACAGGCTCTGGATATCGTTGTTCCAGACATTGAATATCTCGAACGCGCCCCAATTCCGCCGTTCATGCGGGATCGGAGCCAGATCCTCGTTGTAAAGCGACGGATCGCCGCTGCCGATATGTGTGAATTCATCCGGTGCCATTATGCAGTCCCCTCGCCCATATGTGACATGGCCATGACACTGCGAACCGATGCGTTCAGGCAAGCACGCAATCGCCAGGACAACCTCTGGTCATATTGAAACTGTTTTCGGGACTTATTGCTAGTCTTACTGCCCAAGGCATTGGCAGTGGCGTTCCGAATCAATCAGGTAATTCGGACCCGAGGGCGCTACAAGGCGCCCCCGGGGCGGATCGTCAATCGATCATCGGCATGAGCTTGTTCACGGATTCATTGGCATCTCCATAGAACATCCTGGTGTTCTCCTTGAAGAACAGCGGGTTCTCGATGCCGGAATAGCCGGTGCCCTGTCCGCGCTTGGACACGAAGACCTGCTTGGCCTTCCAGACCTCCAGCACCGGCATGCCGGCGATGGGGCTGTTGGGGTCCTCTTGCGCGGCCGGGTTCACGATGTCGTTCGAACCGATGACGATCACCACATCCGTGGACGGGAAATCCTCGTTGATCTCCTCCATCTCCAGCACGATATCGTAAGGCACCCGCGCCTCGGCCAGCAGCACGTTCATATGCCCCGGCAAGCGGCCTGCGACCGGGTGGATCGCGAAGCGAACCTCCTTGCCTGCGGCCCGCAGCTTGCGGGTCAGCTCGCTGACCGCGGCCTGCGCCTGCGCCACCGCCATGCCATAGCCCGGCACGATGATCACGCTGTCGGCCTCGTTCAGCGCGGCGGCCACGCCGTCGGCATCGATGGCGATCTGCTCGCCCTCGATTTCCGCCGCCGGACCCTGTTCGCCGCCGAAGCCGCCAAGGATCACGCTGACGAAATGCCGATTCATCGCCTTGCACATGATATAGCTGAGGATCGCACCCGAAGAGCCGACCAGCGCGCCGGTCACGATCAGCAGGTCATTGCCGAGCGTGAAGCCGATGGCCGCGGCCGCCCAACCAGAATAGCTGTTCAGCATCGAGACGACGACCGGCATATCGGCGCCGCCGATACCCATGATCAGGTGATAGCCGATGAAGAAGGCCAGAAGCGCGATCAGGATCAGCCAGAACACGCCGGATCCGACCCCGGTGCAGTAGAGAATGCCGAACAGGATCGACAACCCCAAGGCACCCGCGTTCAGCATATGCCCGCCGGGCAGCTTCTTGGGCTTGCCATCAACCTTGCCGGCAAGCTTGCCGAAGGCCACGACCGAGCCGGTGAAGGTGATGGCGCCGATGAAGATGCCCAGGAAAACCTCGATCTTCAGCATTGCCAGTTCGGCCGGTGTCTTGTGCGCCAGAACGGCGGCGAAGCCCTGGAACTCATGCGCCGCGTTCTCGGCCTTGATCCGCAACATGCGCGCCATTTCGATCTGGGCGTTGAAGCCCACGAAAACGGCGGCCAGCCCGACAAGGCTGTGCATCGCGGCAACCAGTTGCGGCATTTCGGTCATCTGGACGCGCTTGGCGACCACAAAACCGACGGCGCCACCAATCGTGATCATCACGACCGACAGAAACCAGTTGCCCGCGCCGGGACCGAACAGCGTGGCCAGCACGGCCAGCGCCATGCCGGCGATACCGTACCAGATCGCGCGCTTGGCGCTTTCCTGACCCGAAAGCCCACCCAAAGACAGGATGAACAGGATCGCGGCGACCACATAAGCGGCAGTGGTGAATCCGTATTCCATCATCCCCTCCTTACGATTTCTGGAACATGGCGAGCATGCGGCGGGTGACGAGGAAGCCACCGACGATGTTGACCCCCGCCATCAGCACGGCAAGCGCCGCGAGGATCAGCACCCATGCCGAGCCCGAACCGATCTGCATCAACGCACCGAGAATGATGATCGACGAAATCGCGTTGGTCACGGCCATCAAGGGCGTGTGCAGCGAATGCGCGACATTCCAGATCACCCGGAAGCCCACGAAACAGGCCAGCACGAAGACGATGAAATGCGACATGAAGCTGGCAGGCGCGATCAGCCCGATCAGAAGCAACAGGATGCCGCCCCCGGCCAGCATCGTGACCTGCGACTTTGTTTCCGCCTTGAAGGCCGCGACCTCCTGCGCGCGGCGCTCTTCCGGGGTCAGCTCCTTCGGCTTTTCCTTGGGCTTCTGCGCCGCGATCGCCGCAACCTTGGGGGGAGGCGGCGGGAAGGTGATGTCGTGATCATGCGCGACGGTGGCGCCACGGATCACGTCATCCTCCATGTCATGCACGATCACACCGTCTTTCTTCGGTGTCAGGTCGGTCATGAAGTGACGGATATTGTTGCCATAAAGCTCGGAGGACTGCGCCCCCATCCGGCTGGCAAAATCGGTATAACCGACGATGGTCACGCCGTTTTCCGTGACGATTCGCTCATCCGCGACGGTCAGTTCGCAATTGCCGCCCTTTTCCGCCGCAAGGTCAACGATGACGCTGCCCTGCTTCATCGCCTCGACCATGTCCTTGGTCCACAGGACCGGCGCATCCCGTCCGGGAATCAGCGCGGTGGTGATGACCACATCCATGTCGGGGGCAAGTTCGCGGAATTTCTCGAGCTGCTTTTCGCGGAATTCCGGGCTGGACGGCGCGGCATAGCCACCGGTCGCGGCCCCGTCCTGCGTCTGCTCCTCGAAATCGAGGAACACGAATTCGGCGCCCATCGATTCGATCTGTTCTGCCACCTCTGGGCGCACGTCGAAGGCGAAGACCCGCGCGCCAAGGCTGGTGGCAGTGCCGATGGCAGCCAGGCCGGCCACACCAGCGCCCACGACCAGCACCTTGGCTGGTGGCACCTTGCCCGCCGCCGTCACCTGCCCGGTGAAGAAGCGGCCGAAATTGTTCGCCGCCTCGATGACCGAGCGATATCCGGCGATATTCGCCATCGAGGACAGCGCGTCCATCTTCTGGGCGCGGCTGATGCGCGGCACCATGTCCATGGCAATCGCGGTAATGCCCTGCTCTTTCGCCTTTTCAAGCAATTCAGCGTTCTGCGCCGGGTAAAAGAACGAAATCAGCGTCTGCCCCTCGCGCATCTGCCCGATCTCGGCATCCGCAGGCTCGCGCACCTTGGCCACGACATCAACGGCCTTGATCAGGTCGGCCACGGTTTGTGCGACAGTGACCCCGGCCTTCTCATAGTCGGAATTCGAAAAACCAGCCCGTACCCCGGCACCGGATTCGACGAAAACCTCGTGTCCAAGCTTCTGGAGATGCGCTGCCGAAGACGGCGTGATCGCCACCCGTGCCTCGCCCTCGTAACTCTCCTTCAAAGCGCCAATCTTCATGGCGTTCTAGCCCCCCATTCTCTGATTTCGCAATCGAGCCTGCATAGCATCGCGCAACAATCTTTCACAAGTGCGCGAAGCGACGATATCTCATGAACATAACTGTTTCATGGACCTTCCATAGATTATCGCTCGTCCCGAACGATTCTGCCCGACCTTGCAAAAGTTAAAGGCCGCGCGGCAGTGCGCGCGACCCCTTTTTTCAAATATTCCACCGAAAGGTTGGTATCAGTTCCCGGTCGGCTCGTCCGCGGCGGGCTCTTCTTCGATGGTGATCGCATTATCGAGCGCTTCAGCGGCGTCATTCGCGGCGCCTTCGACAGCGGATGCAGCATCCGAAGCCGCGTCAGCCGCAGCATCGCCTGCATCCTGCATCGCATCGGCTGCGCCGCTTTCCTCAGCGGCCGCTTCTTCGTCGGTTCCAGCCGCCGCGTCGTCAGTTGCCCCTTCTTCTGTGTCCGCAGCCGCATCGTCGGCTGCGCCTTCCTCGGCACCTGCAGCCGCCTCATCGGTGGCTTCGTCGGTTGCAGCAGCCGCGTCATCCATGGCTTCATCAGTTGCAGCCGCCGCATCGTCCGCAGCTTCTTCCGTCGCAGCGGCCGCGTCATCAACGGCGTCCTCCGTCGCGGCAGCCGCATCATCTGCGGTCGCTTCGGCCTCGGCGGCGGCGTTATCCGCAGCCGCTTCCGCTTCGCTGGCGGCGTCATCGACAGCAGCCTCTGCATCCGCAGCCGCATCGTCAGCCGGAGCTTCCTCGGTGGTCGTCACGGTGGTCGTGTCGCCTTCGGTCGCGGCCGTGTCATCACCCATGAACTGCTGCAGCACGAAATAGGCCAGCGCCAACGCCACCAGCACACCGAGGATCAACGGCAGCGGCGACGAGCGACGCTCGACCGGCTCGACATAGGTCTCTTTCGGAGCCGCCGGATCGCTGTCGACGGGATTGGTGCGGTTGGGATCGTTGGGATCATATGTCATTGCTGGCCTCCTTAATGACTTCTTAACACCCTCTTGGCGCCTACCTCTTGAACAGTGACGCCCATGTGTCAATCGATAACCTGCGTTGCCCGGCTTGCGGCCCGGCTCACAGGCGACTAACACCTCGGATAGTGTCCAGTTCCCTGAACCTAGACACTTTTTTAAGGCGGAGAGTGAAAATGACCCGATCCAACACCCCCGATAAGCGGTTTCTTGCCGATTACAGGCCGTATCCCTTCATCCTCGAACAGACGAAGCTGAGCTTCGATCTGTCCCCGGACGCGACCCGCGTAAGGGCCGATCTGGCGCTGAAACCGAGGGATCGAACCGAGGATCTGGAGCTCGACGGCGGCAAGGAGGTCCGGCTGATGTCGATCCTGATCGACGGAACCGCTCCCGCGCCCGATCACGTCCGACGCGATCACGAACGCCTGGTGATCGCCGCCGCCGCCTTGCCCGACGGCCCCTTCACGCTGACAACCGAAGTCGAGATAGATCCTTCTGCCAATACCGCCTTCGAGGGGCTGTATATCTCGGGCGGGATGTTCTGCACGCAATGCGAGGCCGAGGGTTTCCGCCATATCACCTTCTATCCCGACCGCCCCGATGTGATGGCGCCTTTTCACGTGACCATCCGCTCGGACAAGCCGGTGATTCTGTCGAACGGCAACCCGGTTCGCCAGGAAGACGGCCTGGCCGAATGGCATGATCCATGGCCCAAGCCTGCCTATCTCTTTGCATTGGTGGCGGGCGATCTGGTCGCCATCAGCGACCGTTTCTCCACGAAATCCGGACGCGATATCGCGCTGAATGTCTGGGTACGTCCCGGCGACGAGGATCGCGCCGGATTCGCCATGGAATCGCTGATCAAGTCGATGAAATGGGACGAGGATGTCTATGGCCGCGAATATGACCTCGATGTCTTCAACATCGTCGCCGTCGATGATTTCAACATGGGCGCGATGGAGAACAAGGGGCTGAACATCTTCAATTCCAAGCTGGTTCTCGCCTCGCCCGAAACCGCGACCGACGCCGATTACGAACGCATCGAAGGTGTGATCGCGCATGAATATTTCCACAACTGGACCGGCAACCGCATCACCTGCCGCGACTGGTTCCAGCTTTGTCTCAAGGAAGGGCTGACGGTTTTCCGCGACCAGCAGTTCACCTCCGACATGCGAAGCGCCCCAGTCAAGCGGATCGGCGATGTGCAGAGCTTGCGCGCCCGGCAGTTCCGCGAGGATCAGGGACCCCTGGCCCACCCGGTGCGGCCCGAGGAATACGAGGAAATCAACAACTTCTACACCGCGACCGTTTATGAGAAGGGCGCCGAGGTGATCGGCATGCTTAAGCGCCTGGTTGGCGATGACGGTTATGCCAAGGCGCTGGACCTCTATTTCGAGCGGCATGACGGTGACGCGGCGACCATCGAGGATTGGCTGAAGGTCTTCGAGGACGCCACGGGCCGCGACCTGACGCAGTTCAAGCGCTGGTACACGGATGCCGGAACCCCGCATCTGAAGGTGACCGAGGAATGGAGTGACGACGGCCGGCTGACCCTGCATTTCAGCCAGCATACGCCGCCCACGCCGGGACAGGATGAGAAACCGCCGCGCGTCATTCCCGTCGCCGTCGGGCTGATCGGTCCGAATGGCGACGAGGTCGCCGCGACCCGTATGCTTGAAATGACCGAAGCAGAACAAAGCTTTACCTTCGACAACCTCGGCGCTCGCCCAATCGTGTCCGCGCTGCGCGGCTTTTCGGCCCCGGTGATCCTGGAACGGCAAATCGACAACGCGACCCGCGCCTTCCTGCTGGCCCATGACACCGATCCCTTCGCAAGATGGGAGGCCGGTCGCGAGCTGGCCCTTTCGGCCCTGACCGCGTTGGCGCAGGGCCAGGATGGCGGCGAAGAATATGTCTATGCCATCGGCCAACTGGCCGCCGATACCGATGCCGATCCGGCTTTCCGCGCGCTCTGCCTGAACTTGCCGGGAGAGGAAGAGATCGCTACGCGCCTCTCTGCCGCCGGCGTCACTCCAGATCCCGATGCGATCTTTGACGCACGCAGCGGGTTGGCTCGCCGCGTGGCCGAGGCTCATGCCGATCTGCTGTCCTCGCTTTACGACGAGATGACGGTCCCCGGCCCCTATTCCCCCGATGCCGGGGCGGCGGCGCGGCGGGCACTGCGGATCGCGGCGCTTGGATTGCTCAATCGCATCGACCGGGGCGACCGGGCCGAGGTCTTGTTCGGCACTGCTGGCAACATGACCGAACGCATGGCCGCGCTGACCTGCCTGATCCGCCGTGGGCGCGGACAGGCGGCGCTGGAAGCACTGCATCAACAGTTCGGCGACAACCGGCTGGTCATGGACAAGTGGTTTGCCGTTCAGCCCATGGCAGCGGCGCCGGACGAGGCAGCGATGATCGCGCGGCGCCTGTCCGAACGCGATGATTTCGACTGGAAGAACCCCAACCGCTTCCGCTCGCTTCTGGGCGGGCTCGCGGCGAACCATGGCGGCTTCCATGCCGCAGATGGTTCGGGCTATGAATTCACAGCCGAGTGGCTGATGCGGATGGATCGGGTCAATCCCCAGATCGCGGCCCGCCTGTCCACCGCTTTCGAGACATGGCCACGCTATGATACGGATCGTCGTGCCAAGGCCCGCGCCGCATTGCAGCGGATGGCCGAGATGGACGGAATCAGCCGCAACCTGCGCGAGATGGTGTCGCGGATGATCGCCGCTGGCGCATGAGCCCGCTTGTGATCGCGTAAATAGCGGGGCAAGATACCCGGAATGAGTAAGCATGATCTTGACCCAAGGGCCGAAATGCAGGCTCGCCTGGACCCGCTGATCGCCGAGCGGGCACCTTGGCTGTATTCGCCCAAGGCTCATCACCGACTCGCGCGCCAGTTGATGATGGGCATCTTGCATTACCCCCGCACGGTCGACCTGGGGGCCGAGTTCCGCGACTTGCCAACTCCCGAGATCATGCGCCGGATGACACAGCTCATCGTCCGCGATGTCCGCGTTGAAGGGATGGAAAACCTGCCCGCGACCGGTCCTGCGCTGATCGTCTCGAACCATCCGACCGGTATTGCCGATGGCATTGTCATGCATGCGATGATGTCGCCCTTGCGGGACGATCTGTTCATCTATGCGAATTACGACATGATCCGGGTGCTGCCGCAGACCGAGGATTTCATCGCGCCGGTCGAGTGGCGGTTGGAAAAGCGCAGCCATGCCAAGACCAAGGCCACGATGGATTACACCCGCCAAGCCCTTGAGGCAGGACGGATCGGGCTGATCTTTCCGTCGGGCCGTCTGGCCAAGCGGCGCGGGCTGAAACTGCATGAGCGGCCCTGGATGGCCAGCGCCGCGATGATCGCGCGCAAGTTCGGAGTGCCGGTGATTCCGCTCAATATCCGGGCCCGCAACTCGCTGCTCTTCTACCTGCTGGATGCGATCCACCCGACATTGCGCGATGTGACGCTGTTCAACGAGGTGCTGAACAAGACCAACCAGCCCTATCGCATCACCGTCGGTCAGCCGATAGATCCTGCCACCCTGCCCCGGAGCAGCGAAGAGGCCATCGCGGTCCTGCGCGAAGCGGCTCTGTCGCTACCGGCGCCGGGTCCCGACGCCGCCCGGCTGATGCATGAACGTGGCCGCGGACGCTTCGTGCGGCCGCGTCAAAGTGTGGCGTGACGGTAGCGACAGTTTCTCGGGTTCGCGTCAGCCGCAATCCGCGCCCATCACCACGCTCCACCACAAGCGGCCGTCACCGCCACGGGTGACGCCAACACCGATCTCTTCGTTGAGCTGTGCCAATAGTTCGGCCCTGTGCGGCGTGGAATTCATCCAGCCTCCGACGATCCCCTCGGGTGATCCCTCGACCGAAACGAGTTGCGTTACTCCGCAGGTAGAATAGCCCGCCGCCCGTGCCCGCTCCACCACGTTGGACCCGTCCGATCCCGCCACCGAGGCACGTCCCGTGGCGGCGATATCGCAGGCATGGGACTGGGCAATCGAAGACAGGGTTCCATCGGTTTCAAGCTGCGTCTTGCCTTCTCGTCCGCGGGCGGCATTGATCGCCTCGGCCATCCGCTGACTCAGGGCCGGATCGCCGGCGCACATCGCGCCCGGCGCATCCTGACCGGTCTGCGCGACAGAGGGATCGCCGGCAAACCGGGGCAGATATCCGTCCGTCGGCTGACAGGCCGTCAGCGCGGTCAAGCATAGAGCGAAAGCGAAAACGGGATGGAACTTCATGACGCACCTCGAAGCATGGATTTGTTTCGACAGTAGATTTTCAACATATGAAGAGGCGAGTCGGTTCCGCCAAGGGGAAAGGCGCGGCAGACCTCTTGCGCCGTCGCTGATCCGCCCTTAAAGCGCAGTCATGACCCAGCATCAGCGCCTCCTCATCATCGATTTCGGCTCTCAGGTGACACAGCTGATCGCGCGCCGCCTGCGTGAGCTGAACATCTATTCCGAAATCCGCCCCTTCAACACTGTCACCGCCGATACGCTGCGAGAGATGGCTCCGCAAGCCGTCATCCTGTCGGGCAGCCCGGCCAGTGTGACCGAAACCGACAGCCCGCGCGTTCCTCAGGAACTGTTCGAGATGGGCGTGCCAGTCTTCGGCATCTGTTATGGGCAGCAGGTGATGATGGCGCAACTCGGGGGCCGGGTCGAAGCGGGGCATCACGCCGAATATGGCCGCGCCTTCATCTCCCCTGCCGCCGGGCACAAGGGCGACAGCATTTTCGCGGGCCTGTTCGAGACCGAGCGCGAGCAGGTCTGGATGAGCCATGGCGACCGGGTGACGGAACTGGCTCCGGGATTCGAGATCATCGGCACCTCGCCCAATGCGCCGATGGCGATGATCGCGGACGAGGCACGGCATTTCTATGCGGTGCAGTTCCATCCCGAGGTGCATCACACGCCACACGGGCGCAAGATATTCGAGAATTTCGTGAAGCTGGCGGGCTTTACCGGTGACTGGACCATGGCCAGCTATCGCGACGAGGCGATTGCCACGATCCGCGCGCAGGTCGGCGACCGCAAGGTGATCTGCGGCCTGTCCGGCGGTGTCGATTCTTCTGTCGCGGCGGTGTTGATCCACGAGGCGATCGGGGATCAGCTGACCTGCGTCTTCGTCGATCACGGGCTGCTGCGGTTGAACGAGGCCGAGGAAGTCGTCTCGATGTTTCGCGACAATTACAACATCCCCCTGATCCACGCCGATGAGAGCGATCTGTTCCTCGGCGCGCTGGAGGGCGTTTCCGACCCCGAAACCAAGCGCAAGACCATCGGCAAGCTGTTCATCGACGTGTTCCAGAAATACGCGAATGACATCGAGGGGGCAGAATTTCTCGCCCAGGGGACGCTCTATCCTGACGTGATCGAAAGCGTATCCTTCAGCGGCGGTCCGTCGGTAACGATCAAGTCGCATCACAATGTCGGTGGGCTGCCCGAGAAGATGGGCCTGAAGCTGGTCGAGCCATTGCGCGAATTGTTCAAGGACGAGGTCCGCGCTCTTGGCCGCGAGTTGGGCTTGCCCGACAGTTTCATCGGGCGCCACCCCTTCCCCGGCCCCGGTCTCGCCATCCGCTGCCCCGGAGAGATCACCCGAGACAAGCTGGAGATCCTGCGCAAGGCCGATGCGGTCTTCATCGACCAGATCCGCAAGCATGGCCTTTACGACGAGATCTGGCAGGCATTCGTCGCGATTTTGCCGGTGCGCACGGTGGGCGTGATGGGCGACGGGCGGACCTATGATTACGCCTGCGCATTACGCGCCGTCACATCGGTCGACGGGATGACCGCGGATTACTATCCGTTCAGCCATGAATTTCTGGGCGAGACCGCGACGCGGATCATCAACGAGGTCAAGGGCATCAACCGCTGCACCTATGACATCACCTCGAAACCTCCCGGCACGATCGAGTGGGAGTGATCCGGGCTACCCGCGCTGCCCGAACGAACCGGGCAGCGCAAATTCTCCGGCCCGATCAGCCCTTTGCCTTTCTCGTGAACAGCTTCACCGCCTGCAACACGGCGACATAGAAGACCGGCACCAGGAAGATCCCGATCACCGCCGACGACGCCATGCCGCCCAGCACCCCGATCCCGATGGAGTTCTGCGCCCCTGCCCCGGCACCCGAGGCGATGGCCAGCGGCAACACGCCCAGCATGAAGGCAAAGGTCGTCATCAGGATCGGGCGAAGCCGCATCCTCGACGCCTCGATGGCAGCATCCAGCAGCGATTTGCCCTGCGCTACCAAGGATTGAGCGAATTCCACGATCAGGATGGCATTTCGCGCGGCAAGCCCGATGGTGGTCAGCAGGCCGACCTTGAAATAGACATCATTCGACTGCCCGAAGATCAGCGCCGCCGCCAATGCGCCCAACACGCCAATCGGCACGGTCATCAAAACTGCCAGCGGCACGGTCCAACTTTCATACAGGGCCGCCAGCGCAAGGAACACCACCAGCGCCGAAAGTGCGAACAGCATCGGTGCCTGATTTCCCGACAAGCGTTCCTGATAGGAAAGACCGGTCCAGGCCGTGCCATAGCCGCCATCCAGATCGGCGACCAGTTCCTCCATCGCTTCCATCGCCGCGCCCGAGGACAAGCCTTGCGCCGCCGCACCGCTCAGTTCCAGCGCGCGTGTGCCGCCATAGCGGGCAAGCGCCTGCGGCTCCTGCTCCCATGCCTGGGTCGCGAAGGCTGCGAAGGACACCATCTCGCCTTGTGAGTTTCGCGCATACCAGGTTTCGATATCCTCGGGTTGGGACCGGGCCTCTGCCTCTCCCTGCACGATCACCGGGCGCAGCTCCGAGCCAAGGGCGAAATCATTCACGTCCCGCCCGGCAAAGATCACCGACAGCATCGCGTTGACCTCGGAAATCGAGAGGCCGAAGGCCGCCGCTTTCTGCTGGTCGATATCCAGCCGCAACGAGGTCTCGAACGGGGCCTCGTTGCCGCGCAGATTGGTAACGCGGCCATCTTCCTGTGCATTTGCCACAAGCTGGTCGGCGGCCGCCGAAAGCGCCTCTTGCCCCTGTCCGGCCTGATCAACAAGATATGTCGTAAAGCCCGAGGACGCGCCCATACCCTGGATGGCTGGAGGCTGTAGGAAATAGACCTGCCCCGACCGGTTGGTCATGAAGAAATGCGCATTGGCGCGCGTGACCAGCGACGCGACGTCATGGCCCTCGCGCTCCTCGTAATCATGCAGCTTGGCAAAGATCATCGCGTTGTTTTGCCCCGATCCGCCAAAGCTGAAGCCAAGCGCGGCAAAGACGGATTCAACCGTCTCGGATTCCTCGGTCAGCAGGTAGTCCTCGACCTTTTCGACCAGCGCCCGTGTCTGTGCCGTGGTGGACCCGTCCGGTGTCTCGACCATGACCAGCATCACGCCCTGATCCTCTTCGGGCAGGAAGGAGCCCGGCAGTTTCTGATACAGCATCGCCACCCCTGCGCCGATCGCGACCAGCACCACCAGCATGCGGAAAGGCCGTTTGACCAGCCCCGCGACCACGCTGGCATAGCCGCCCGTCGCGCGGTCGAGGTTGCGGTTGAACCAGCGCGCAGGTGCAATCCCGTCGCCATGCTTGCGCGGCCTCAGCAGGGTGGCGCACATGGCGGGTGTCAGGATCACCGCGACACCAAGCGACAGGACCATGGCCGTGATGATGGTGATCGAGAATTGCCGATAGATCACTCCGGTCGCGCCACTCATGAAGGCCATCGGCAGGAACACTGCCGACAGGACCAGCACGATGCCGACCAGTGCCGAGGTGATCTCGCGCATGCTCTTCTCGGTCGCCTCGACGGGGCCGAGCCCCTCTTCCTCCATCACCCGCTCGACATTCTCGACCACCACGATGGCGTCATCGACCAGCAACCCGATGGCCAGCACCATCGCGAACATGGTCAGCGTGTTGATCGAGAACCCCGCGAAGGCCAGCACCGCGAATGTGCCAAGCAGCACGACCGGGATCGCGATGACCGGGATGATCGTCGCGCGCCAGCTTTGCAGGAAGCACAGGATAACCAGGAAAACCAGCACCACTGCCTCGGCAAGCGTGTGGTAGACTTGGCTGATCGATTCCTCGACAAAGGGCGATGTGTCATAGGGGTAGACGATATCGACACCATCGGGCAGCGATGGCGCGATTCCGGCCAGCACCTCGCGCACGGACTGAGCGGTTTCGACCGCATTCGCGCCGGTCGCCAGGTTGACCGCGAACCCCGCCGCCGGATTGCCGTTATAGCGCGACGCGCCGCCATAGCTTTCCTGCCCGATTTCGATCCGCGCGACATCGCCCAGGAAAACCGTCGAGCCGTCCGGATCGACGCGCAGCAGGATACGCTCGAACTCCTCGACGCTCGAGAACTGCGATTGCGCCGAAAGCGACAAGGTCAGACGCTGACCTTCCGAGGCGGGCTGTGCGCCGAGGCTGCCCACGGTGACATTGCTGTTCTGCTCGGATACTGCCGAAGTCACGTCGGCGGGCGTGACCTGGTATTGCGCCATCTTCATCGGATCGAGCCAGATCCGCATGGCATAACCCGACCCGAAAGTGCTGATAGAGCCGACACCGGGCGTGCGCTTGACCGGGTCCTCGATCATTTGCGACGTCAGATCGCCCAACTCTACCGTCGAATAATGCCCATCGCTGCTGGTCAATGCGCCGACCAGCAGGATGGACGAGGTGGAGCGCGACACCGACACACCAGCTTGCTGCACTATGTCAGGCAGTTGCGACGTGACGAGCTGCAGCTTGTTCTGCACCTGCACCTGCGCGATATCGGCATCTACCGTGTCGTCAAAAGTCAGCGAGATCGAGGCCGAACCCGGCGTCGAATTCGACGTCATGTAGATCAGCCCGTCGATCCCGGTCATCGCGTCCTCGATGACAGTGGTGACCGAGCTTTCGACGATCTCCGCCGAGGCGCCGTTATAGCCCGCGCTGACCCGCACCGTGGTCGGGGCGATCTGGGGATATTGCTCGATCGGCAGGGTGGACAGGCCAAGCGAGCCGACCAGCATGGTCACGAAGGCAATGACCCACGCGAAAACCGGGCGGTGAATGAAGAAACGTGCCATATGGGCTTACTCCGTCGCCGGTGTGTCGTCGGTGTCCGCCGAGGGATCATCCCCTGCCGGGGCCTCGACCTCGCGCACTACGCCGTTTTCGTCGAAAGTGACGGGAACCGTGGCGACTTCCATGCCTTCGCTGAGGCCGGTCAGCCCGTCCACCGCCAGCAGGTCGCCCTCTTCCAGACCGTCGGTGACGATCCAGTGATACTGCCATGTGCCATCATCGGTCAATTCGCGGCGCATGGCCTTGCCATCCTCGATCACCCATGCGGTCAGCTTGCCGGTGCGGTCGCGCGTCGTTGCCGATTGCGATACCAGGAATGCCCGGACCGTGCCCAGTTCCACCTGCCCGCGGACGAACATCCCCGGCAGCAGCAGGTTGCGCGGATTGTCGAAACGAAACCGTGTATCCACCGCTCCGGTCGAGGTCGATACGCTGAAACCCGGCGCCACCAACTCGCCGGTCGCCTCGTAGGTCTGACCGGTCTCCAGTGTCAGCGTCGCGCGCAGCTTTTCGTTCATTTGCAAGCGTCCCTCGGTGATGTCGCTGATGACCGACAGCATCCGGGCCGAGGGCTCGTACATGTCCACCTCGATCGGGTCCAGCCGCGTCACAGTGGCCATTGCCTCGGCCTGCCCGGCCGTCACCAGATCGCCCACCGACACCCCGGCCACGCTGGCCATACCGGCGATGGGGCTGGTCACCGTGGTCCAATCAAGCTCTGCCTGCGCCAGACTCAAAGCAGCCTGCGCCGATTGCAGCGAGGCCCGGGCCTGTTCCAGCGTCGCCCGCGAGGCCTCGACCTGCGCCAGCGTGGTTCCCGACCCCTGCAGCCGCTCGGTCCGCTCATAGGCCGATTCCGCCTCGGTCACAGACGCTCTTGCAGAGGCCACATCCGCCTCGGCACTGCTCAGATTGGCCTCGTATGTGGTCGCGTCGATGCGAAACATCGGATCGCCTTGCTCCAGCGGGCGGCCCGCATCGTAGAGGATCTCGATGATGATTCCCCCGACACGAGGCCGGATTGCCGCCTCGGCCCCCGATACCGCCCGCCCCGGCAAGGTCACGACCCGAGGCACCGGCTGCGAAGTGATCTCGACCACACCGACCTGCTTGGGCGGCGCGCCTTCCTGCGCGGAGGCTGCGGAAGCGAATGCCAGCAGCGCGACGGCCGCAAGGCGGATCGTGTGACGAATATCAGGCATCATTGGTCATCCCGGATAAAGAGCAGCCCGCCGCGATGCGGAGCTTGATTAATCGGGCTCCTTGCATAAATTTGCATGGTGTGCAATGATTGCTTTAAGTGAAATCATGGAAATGCCAGCCGATGCCCGCTTCCTCAACGCTTCGTGATCGCCGCCGCCTGCAAACCGGGCACGAGATCCAATCGGCCACACTGCGGCTTGCGTTGCGCGAGGGGTTCGAGGCGGTAACGACCGAGATGATCGCGGCAGAGGCCGGGGTCAGCCTGCGCACCTTCTTCAACTATTATGCGAACAAGGAGGCCGCGCTGGTCGGCAGGCGCCCGGAAATCGACCCCGAGATCATCGACTGGTTTGAACAGGCCTCAGGGCCGCTCATGGATGACCTGTTTGAGGTCCTCAGCCGCCATCTTGACGATGGTCATCTAAGCCGCGAGACGATCAGGCTAATCAGCACCTTGCTGGAACGGTCTCCCGAACTGGTCCCGATCTTTCAGGCCTCGCTTCGAAATCTCGCCGGTCAGATCGTCAGCCTTGTCACATCCCGCTTGGGCGAGGCGGCGCGGCCAGAGGCGGAACTGCTGGCAGAGCTTGTTTCACATGCATTGGGCCACGCCATCCGTAGCTGGTCGCAATCCGATGATATGAGCGAGGCCGAAATCACCGGACTCGCCCGGCAGCATATCGAAAATGTGGGGAAACTCATTGGGAACGGCAATGAAACGCCAAGCCGCTGACGCATATCCGAAACGCGTCAGGCCGTCCATTCCGGATCATTGAGGAATGGGCAGGGCAGCCGCGAAACGACGCGACCGCCCTGCCCCGGTGTTATCCATCCACCCGGATACGGGCGTTCTGCGGATCATAGGGGCTGTCCTCGGCCACCTCGGCATCCCAGAATTCGCGGAACATGCGGACCTTCAGCCGGGTGCCCGGCTCGGCCAGATCGGGGCGGACATAGCCCATGCCGATCTGCTTGCCGAACGCCACGGAATAGCCGCCCGAGGTCAGTCGTCCGACCTTTTCGCCATCCGCGAACAGCGCCTCGCGCCCCCAGGGATCGGCATCCTCTGGCCCGTCGATCAGCAGCGTGACGCATTTGGATCGGATGCCCGCAGCCTCCATCGCCGCTTTGCCCTTGAAATCCTTGGACAGATCGACAAACCGGTCCAGCCCGGCTTCAAGCGGAGTCGCGTCGCGGCCCAGTTCGTTGCCAAAGGCGCGATAGGATTTCTCTTGCCGTAGCCAGTTCTGCGCGCGCATGCCGACCAGCTTCAGCCCCAAGGGCTCTCCCGCCTCCATCAACCGGTCGAACAGGCGGTTCTGCATCTCGATCGGGTGATGCAGCTCCCATCCCAATTCGCCGGTATAGGCGACCCGGATAGCCTGAACCGGCACCATGTCCAGTTCGATCCGCTTCGAGGAAAGCCACGGGAAACGCTTGTTCGACAAGGCGGTTTCCGGCGTTGCATCGCGAATCAACCTGGCCAGCACATCGCGCGAAGCAGGCCCGGCGATAGCGAACACGCCCCATTGCGAGGTCACGTCCTGAGTATGGACGAATTCGCCGCCCGCGGCCATGAAGTCCTCGGCCGATTTCAGCAGGTTGTCCTGATCGTAATCCGCCCATGCGCCCGCCGAGACAAGGTAATAGTCATTCTCGGCGCGCCGCACGATCGTGTATTCGGTGCGCGTGGTCCCCGTCTCGGTCAGCGCATAGGTCAGGTTGATGCGTCCGACCTTGGGCAGCTTGTTGGTGGTCAGCCAATCAAGAAAGGCAGTCGCCCCCGGCCCGGTCACCATATGCTTGGCGAATGCCGTCGCGTCGATCAGGCCCGCCGCGTTCCGGACCGCCTCGGCCTCGGATTTGGCATATTGCCACCAGCCGCCCCGGCGGAAGCTGCGCGCATCATGGTCGAAATTGTCCGGCGCATCCACCGGGCCGAAATAATTCGGCCGTTCCCAACCGTTCACGCAGCCGAACTGCGCGCCTCGCGCCTTCAGCCGGTCATAGGACGGAGCACAGCGCAAGGGGCGACAGGCCGGACGCTCTTCGTCGGGGTGGTGCAGGATATAGACGTGGTCATAGGCCTCTTCGTTCTTGCGCGCGGCATATTCCGTGGTCATCCAGCGGCCGAAGCGGCGCGGGTCCAGCGATGCCATGTCGATCTCGGCCTCGCCCTCGGTCATCATCTGCGCCAGGTAATGGCCGGTGCCGCCCGCCGCCGTGATGCCAAAGCTGAAGCCTTCGGCCAGCCACATGTTGCGCAGCCCCGGCACCGGACCGACCAGCGGGTTGCCATCCGGCGTATAGCAGATCGGACCGTTGAAATCGTCCTTCAGCCCCACCTCTTCAGAGGTCGGAATCCGATGGATCATCGCCATGTATTCCTCTTCGATCCGGTCAAGATCCAGCGGGAACAGGTCGGCGCGGAAGGTTTCAGGCACGTCGTAAAGGAAGCGCGCCGGAGCGTTCCGCTCATATGGCCCCATGATCCAGCCGCCGCGTTCCTCGCGCACATACCATTTGGCATCGGCATCGCGCAGCACCGGATGCTCGGGATTGCCGTCCTCGCGCCACTTGATCAGCGCCGGATCCTTTTCGGTGACGATGAACTGATGCTCGACTGGGATCGCCGGAATCCGCACCCCAAGCAGACGCGCGGTGCGCTGCGCATGGTTGCCGGTCGCCGTCACCACATGCTCGGCCCGAATCTCGAACAGTTCCCCGGTGGGAACCAGGTTGCCGCCCTTCTCGCCCATCTTCTCGCAGGTGACGATCCATTCGGAACCGGTCCACTGATAACCGTTCACCTGGATCTTGCGCTCGATGGAACAGCCTGCCATCCGCGCGCCCTTGGCCATGGCCTGGGTCACATCGGCGGGGTTGATATAGCCATCGGTGGGATGGAAGATCGCGCCCTTCAGATCCTCGGTCCGGACCAGAGGCCAGCGTTCCTTGATCTGGGCGGGGGTCAGGAACTCATGCTCGATCCCCACCGTTTCGGCGGTCGAGGAATAGAGCATATATTCATCCATCCGCTCCTGCGTCTGCGCCATGCGCAGGTTGCCGCAACGGGTGAACCCGGCATTCAGCCCCGTCTCGGCTTCCAGCCCGGCATACAGCTTGACCGAATAATCATGGATATGGCTGGTCGCATATCCCATGTTGAACAATGGCAGCAGCCCGGCTGCGTGCCATGTCGAGCCCGATGTCAGCTCGTCACGCTCGACCAGCAGCGTCTCCCACCCGGCGCGGGCCAGATGCAGGGCGATCCCGCAACCGACCGCGCCGCCCCCGACGACTAGAACCTTCACATGCGACTTCATGGCTAGCGACTCCTCTGGCCCCGAATGTTCCCCGTTAGTGCCAGAGCAAATTCCGAACGGTCCCATTGGCCCGACCATTGGCAGCAAAAAACGACATGCTGCATCGCAGCGCTTGCACTGAACGCGGTCCGAAGGCTAGTTTGAGCCCCATCCCGCGGGAGGAGGACAAGCAGAATGCAGATTTGCCGCAGCAAGCAGGCCATGCGCGAATGCGCGGATGCGTGGCGGGCCGAGGGGCAGCGCATCGCGCTGGTGCCCACCATGGGGGCGCTGCATGACGGCCACATGACATTGGTCGCCCGCGCGCGCGACTGGCTGAAGGCACAGGGCGGCGGGCGGCTGGTGACCTCGATCTTCGTGAATCCGACGCAATTCGGCCCGAACGAGGATCTCGACAAATATCCCCGCGACGAGGAAAACGACCTGGCGCTGTTGCGGCAGGCGGGTGTCGACGCGGTCTTCCTGCCCACGGTCGAGGATATCTATCCCCCCGGCACACAGACCATCGTCGAAGCCACGGGCTTGTCGCGGATGCTGATCGGGCGGCTGCGCCCCGGACATTTCCGCGGCGTGACCACGGTGGTGACCAAGCTGTTCAACATCACCCGCTGCGATGCCGCGAGTTTCGGTGAAAAGGATTACCAACAGCTCACCATCATCCGGCAGATGGTCGGCGATCTGGACATGCCGGTCCAGATCATCCCCGTGCCCACGGTGCGCGAGGCGGACGGGCTCGCCATGTCCTCGCGCAATCTCCGCCTGACCCCGCAGGACAGGGCAGCCGCCCCGGTGCTGAACCGCGCCCTCGACCGCGCGCAGGAAATGGTGGCGGACGGCGTTACCCTCACCGCGCTGCGCCGCGAGATCCGCGGCGTTCTGAACAATGAGCCGCGCGGCGAGACGCGCTCTATCGATATCCGTGACGCTTCCGACCTGTCGCGGATCAACCGTATCGACCGCCCCGTGGTGATCCTGCTGGCCGTCCGCTTCGGCGATGTGCTGCTGATCGACCAACGCGTCGCGCATCCCTGAAGAGGCCCGCATGTCCGCACAAGCCCCGATCAAGCGTATCACCACGCCCGAAATCGCCATTCGCAAGGGCGGCACGCCCATCGTCTCGCTGACCGCCTATACCGCGCCGATGGCCGCCATGGTCGATAGGCATGCCGAGGTGATCCTTGTCGGCGACAGTCTCGGTATGGTGGTGCATGGCCTGTCCTCGACCATCGGCGTCACGCTCGAGATGATGATCATGCATGGACAGGCCGTCATGCGCGGCAGCCAGCGGGCGCTGGTGGTGATCGACATGCCCTTCGGCAGCTACGAGGAAAGCCCCGAACAGGCATTCCGCAACGCCGCCCGGATCATGGCCGAGACCGGCGCCGGCGCCGTCAAGCTCGAGGGTGGCGCCCGCATGGCCGAGACCATCCGCTTCCTGACCGAGCGCGGCATCCCGGTCATGGGCCATGTCGGCCTGACCCCGCAGGCGACCAACACGATGGGCGGCTTCAAGACCCAGGGCCGCGACGAATCCGACTGGCCCGCCCATATCGCCGATGCACAGGCCGTGGCCGAGGCCGGCGCCTTCAGCATCGTCGTCGAGGGCGTGATGGAGGCGCTTGCCGACCGCATCACCGAAGCCGTCCCGGTGCCGACCATCGGCATCGGTGCCTCGAAACGCTGCGACGGGCAGATCCTCGTGCTGGACGACATGCTGGGCCTGTCCGGGCGCGTGCCGCGTTTCGTGCGCAAATTCGGCGATCTCGGTCCCCAGAGCGAGGAGGCCATCGCCGCCTATGCGAGAGCCGTCCGCGACGGCAGCTTTCCGGGGGACGGACAGGTTTACAGGTAGGAAACCTGCCGGGCATTTACGTCTGGCTTGCGGCAAATTCCGTCCGACCCCAAAACGGGGAGCGCGGGGCCGGACGGGACGCCATCGCCCGGAGAGATCAAGGCGATGGCGGTTCCGGTCAGCCGTTCAGAAGCGGCATGTCATGCTTCTGGTGCTGCGCGATCAGCTTTTTGATTTCCATGCCCTTTCCCGGAATCACCCGCGCCGGTTCAGTCGTGAAATCCGGATCGGTGATTTCGGGAAACAGCGTCTCGATCTCCTTCCGCGCCTCGCGCGGGACGCTTTTCAGCGCCTCCGGCCCAGTGAACAGGCTTTCGGTCGGCGCGTCCTCGGAAAAGATCACCTGATGCCTGTCGAAGAGAATGTGGAAATAGGTCACATCGTCGATGTCATCCGCGATACCGATTCCGGGCAGCCCGATCAGCTTGTTGGCCGGGACCAGGATTTCCTCGGCTCCGAACATCCGCTGGGCGATCTTCGACTTGACTAGGACCCGGTGCTGCCGACTGACCATCAGGTCCCGCTTCGGCAGCCCGTTCCCCAACGCGCCTACCCGGATACGAACTGGACGTAATTTCGGCTCATGGAAAAGATCCACGGCATCCCGCCTGGTCGAGCCGATCCAGCGAATCGGCTGGTAACCGTCATCCATGGTGCAGATCAGGTCGCCGACCGCCAATTCCTCGACCGGCTTGTTGCCCTGATCGGTCTCGATCAGCGTACCGATGGTGAAACAGACGACCGGTTCGGGGTCGTTATCGGGAATCCCGTCATAGAGAAGCCATTCCGAAAACGGTGCGCTTGTCAGTGCCGCGTCCGGCGCGATGCGGATGCTGGCAATCCGCATATCTCCGCCCGCGTCCAGCCAGGTGTCCGGAACGTCCACCCAGACATTCCCGTTATCCAGGGTTCTGATTTGCAGGCCGGCCGGAAGATCGTCCTGTGACAGGACCGTCCCGTCTTCCAGCGTGACGGTGAACTTGTCGACATTGTAGATCTTGTCAAGACGACCGGATTGATCCCCGAAAGCCGGGCTGCTCAAGCCCAAGACGTCCGAAAGTGCACCACTGTCTGTGCCATTCAGATGATAACGAGAGGCTTCGTTATCGTAGTTGTTGATCACACTTGCAGGATATTGATCATCGCGATCTCCAAACTGACGGGCAATGAATGCCTCGTGATCGCCCTGGGCAAGACCCTGAACACCGAATGTCACCCCCCGCACCTGGCCGCCAGCTTCCAGAGCGGGATCCCAGATCATATTGGTGTAAATGGAATATTTGTCGATGGTATAAAAAGATGGCATGATTGTTAACCTATTAACCAGATTGATCCCGCGCATGGACAACATGTCGCAACTGTTTTCCAGTCGGGCACAGCATTTTCTTCCCCCGACCTGTTCGGAATACGGAACAGTTGCGAGGATGATTCCTCACTTCGAGCCGAAAAACGCATTCCGGCCCTCATCCGGCATGAGGGCAGATGTCCTGAAGGGATCGCTTGTGGAGGTTCATCCGGCCTATTGCCGTTAACCCCCGCGAAACCGTCTCTTTACGGAAAAGCAGGATTTGACGTGGCGTCATCCACGCAACCTGCGCAGGCTGTGTACGCCCTGTGTACAGGCTGTGCACATCCGGTGTACGCGCTGTGCGGCCCGAAACCCGGCATTTTCCGTGTCAGGCCGCTTCCGCGTTGCGCGATGTCACCGATGCAACGCACGGCCCCGTTGCACGCGCCGGCCCTCAAGCCGCCGAGGCGACCTCTTCTTCGTCGTTGAATTCTGCCGTCCGTGCCAGCGGCGACAGCAGCAAGGGCACGATCAGCAGCCCGGCGAGGCCAAGATAAATGCTGGAAAAGCTCATTTTCTCGGCCAGGAACCCGATGCTTCCCGGAGCCAGCAGGATGCCGGAATAACCCATCATCGTCACCACCGCGAGCCCGACCCCCGGTGCCAGCAGGGGCAGGTTTCCGGCTGCGGAAAAGGCGATTGGCACGAGGTTGGCGATGCCCAGACCCGCGAAACCGAATCCGATGATCGCCATTACCGGCCCCGAGGCCATACCGGCGATGCCAAGGCCCGCGATAGCCACCACAGCACTGATCCGTAACATGCTGACCGCGCCTAGTTTTTGCCGCAAGATATCGCCCAGGAAACGCATCACCGCCATGGTCGCCGCGCAGGCTGCAAAGCCCCAGCCCGCCAGCGAAAGCGACGCCCCCATCTCGCGTTGCAGATAGACCGCCGCCCAATCGAGGATGGCGCCCTCGGGCACCATGCAGCACAGCGCCATGAAACCGATGATATAGGGCAGCGGCGAGCGCGGCAGTCTCAGCGGCGCCTTGGCCTCGCGCGCATCTGGTGCGTCGCGCAGCATCCTCGGCAGCGCAAAGCCTAGCACGGCACCGAAAATCAGCGTTGCAAGCAGTGCGTGGCCCAGCTCTCCCAGGCTGGACAGCGCCATGCCCCCCAGCCCTGCTCCGACCACGCCGCCAAGACTCCAAAACCCGTGGCAAGAGGACATGATCGCCCGGCGGCGCGCACGCTCGACCGCGACTGCATTGGCATTCATCGCCACATCCATGCCGCCCAGGAAACCGCCGAAAAGCAGGACCGTAGCCGCCACCAGCAGCAGGTTTGGAGCCAGTGACATCAGCAACAGAATCGGTAGCGCCAGAAGCGCCGAGATCCGCACGGCCCGCGCCGATCCATGCCGCGCCGTCATCGCACCGAAAACCGGCATCACCAGCAGCGACCCAAGCCCCAGCATCAGCACCACCATTCCCGCGGTGCCCTCGCTGATCCCAAGCCGTGCCATCAGTGCCGGCAGCTTGGGCGCCCAACTGCCGATCATCAGCCCATTGGCGAAGAACAATGCCGATACGGCCATACGGGCCGAACCGGCGGGCCGGTCATCGCGGTCGATCATCTGCTGCCTCCGTCCCGCCGCCTACAACATGCTCGGCACGACCAGGTCGGGCGGCCGATGCCCATCGGCATATGTCTTGACATTGATGATGACCTTCTCGCCCATCTCGTTGCGCCCCTCGACCGTGGCCGAGCCCATATGCGGCAGCAGGACCACGTTGGACAGTTCGCGCAGACGCGGATTGATCTCGTGCCCATGTTCGAACACGTCCAGCCCCGCCCCGGCGATCTCTCCGGCGCGCAGCATCCGGGTCAGGGCGTTCTCGTCGATCACCTCCCCGCGCGAGGTATTCACGACGACGGCGGTCGGCTTCATCAGCTTCAGCCGCCGGGCGTTCATCAGATGGAAGGTCGAGGGCGTGTGTGGTGCGTTCACGCTGACGATATCCATCCGCGCCAGCATCTGGTCCAGGCTTTCCCAATAGGTCGCCTGCAATTCCTCTTCGATTTCGGGGCGCAGGCGCTTGCGGTTGTGGTAGTGCACCTGCATCCCGAAGACATTGGCCCGCCGCGCCACCGCCTGCCCGATCCTGCCCATGCCAAGGATACCAAGCCGCCGACCGCCGACGCGCCCGCCCAGATGCGCGGTCGGCGCCCATCCGCCCCAACGTCCTGCCTGCATCTCGGCCAGGCCTTCGGGAATGCGGCGGGTCACGGCAAGGATCAGCGCCATGGTCATATCGGCGGTGTCTTCGGTCACGACACCGGGCGTGTTCGATACCAGCACCCCACGCTGCCGGGCCGACATGACATCGATATGGTCCACCCCGGCGCCGTAATTCGCGATCAGCTTCAGACGCTCTCCGGCCTGCGCCAGCATACTGGCGTCGATCTGGTCGGTGACCGTCGGCACCAGCACATCGCTGTTCTTCATCGCGGCGACCAGTTCCTCCCGGCTCATCTTGCGGTCATCCTCGCGCAGGACGACATCGAAAAGCTCCTTCATCCGGGTCTCGATGGGTTCCGGCAGGCGGCGGGAAACGGTGACCCGCAGTTTCGGGCGAGCCGAGGTCGGGCTGGTTGGGTGCATGATTGCCTCACTTTCTCGAAACCGTGTCGGTGGCGCACTTCCAATGCGGTGCGGCTTTTGGCAAACTGCCCGCGTTGAGGGGCAGGCACAAGACCCCTGAAAGGCCGGGCCCCGCCGCCAGCCGCCGAATACGGGCGGCGACACGGGATTATCGGCCCATAATCATGAAGGCCGGGCAGTCGGTCAGGCAGGAACGGAAAACGGATGACGAAGCGGGCGGTTTTCAGGAATGGCGCAGTAATCGGTCTGACGCTGGCAGCATTGGTGACAGGCCAGATGACCTTCGGGGGAAGTGCCGGGCAAGGCGGCGGCAATCACATGCAGGACCCCAATGTCATATTGGTCCAGAACAGCCTCTCGGCGGATGCGCAGATCAGCCGCAATTCGGCCCAGCAGCGCGGTCCGGTCACCAACCTGCCGATTCCCCGCTATGTCAGCCTCAAGGGCAGCGAGGGCAATGCACGCCGCGGTCCCAGCCTCTCGCATCGCATCGATTGGGTCTTCCGCCATGCCGGGATGCCATTGCGCGTGGTCGCCGAATTCGGCCATTGGCGCCGGGTCGAGGACAAGGACGGCGCGGGTGGCTGGGTGCATTACGCGCTCTTGTCGGGCGTCCGCACCGCCATCGTCACCGAGGACATGGCCGAGCTGCGCACCCGCCCCAATGCCGATTCCGATGTTGTCGCACGGGCGGAATCCGGTGCAATCGTGCGCCTGAACGAATGCAATCCCGACTGGTGCCAGATCTCCGGCGGAGGCGAGCGGGGCTGGGTCCCCAAGCCGTCGATCTGGGGCGTGGATCCCGACGAAATCCGCGAGTAAGCCGAAGCCAGACGGATTTTCAAACCGGATCTGTCACAAAGCGCGGGCCTGCCTCGTCTTCTTCATGTAAACCAAACATGAGGAAGACGAGATGACCACGACACGCATGGAATATTTCAAGGCCGCCCCCGATGCGATGAAACCGCTGGTCGCCCTTGAAAACTCGACCAGGGAGCTTTCGATCCCGACCCGGCTGCGCACGCTGATGAAGATGCGTGCGTCACAGATCAATAGCTGCGCCTATTGCCTCGACATGCATGCACCCGATGCCCGCGAGGCCGGAATCACACAGCAGCAGCTTGATGTTCTGGCCGCATGGCGCGAAAGCCCGGCCTTCGATGCGCGGGAACGGGCGGCGCTTGGCTGGTGCGATGCACTGACCCGGATCGAGGCGACCGGCGCGCCCGATGCCGATTATCAGGCGCTGGCCGCCGCTTTCAGCGAACGCGAATGCACGGAACTGACCCTGATCATCACCACGATCAATGCCTGGAACCGCTTTGCCGTCGGGTTCAGATCGGCCCATCCGATCCGGGACGAGGCCGATGAGCACTGACCCGAACCTGGCCATATTCCAGGCAGAGCGCCGCCGACTGGCGGGGCTCGCCTATCGCATGACCGGATCGGTGACCGAAAGTGAAGACATCCTGCAACAGGCATGGATCATCTGGTCGCGGCAACGCCCCGACAGGATCGAGAGCCCCGGCAAATGGTTGGGAACAATCGTGACGCGGCTCTGCCTCGATTTCCTGAAATCGGCACATCGGCGCCGCGAAACTTATATCGGCGCATGGCTGCCCGAACCATGGCTGCAGGACGAGGCCCCCGATGCCGAGCAGGACTGGATCGTGACCGAGGATGTCTCGATCGCGCTGATCCTGACACTCGACAAGCTCACGCCCGAGATGCGCGCCGGTTTCATCCTGCGCGATGCCTTCGATTTCTCCTTCGACGAGATCGCCACGGTTGTCGGCCGCTCGCCCGAAAACTGCCGGCAACTGGTATCACGCGCCCGGCGTCGCATCGCCGGGGCCGAGATGCCGGCGCAGATCCCGACCCAGGATGCGCAACAGATCACCAAGGCTTTCTGGCAGGCCAGCCGGGGAGGCGACATGCAGGCATTGCTGGATCTGTTTACCGAAGAGGTCGAGATTCACACGGATGGCGGCGGCAAGGTGCCCGCCGCCATGAACGTGCTCAAGGGAAAGGACCGGGCCGCGCGGTTCTTTGTCGGCATCGCTCGCAAGGGACTGGTCCGGTCCCAGCCCTTCCCGCCTTTGCGCCGCATCAACGGTTCGCCGGGTGTCGTCTCGGTCGAGCTCGGCGATGTCGTCCAGACCACCGCGCTCGACATCAGGGATGGCCGGATCGCCGCCGTCTGGATCACCCGCAACCCCGACAAGCTCCGCCATCTGCAAGGCAACCCGGCAATATGCTGATCCGCCGCCGCCGCGCACAATTCACCCGCAACAGGTGACCTGGGCAAGCAGCGTGACCCGGCCCCACCAACCGGCCTCAAAAAAGCCGCTTCTTCTTCATCCAAATATCCATCCCGAGGGTTTCACCGGGCGACACGCAGGCGCGACAACCTGCCGGAGACGCATCCTCAGGCGGCAAAAAAATTTAGCAGCGCACGCTGGCTGTGTACAGGTTGTGTACAGCCTGTGCACGCGCCGTGCACACATAGTGCAGGCAGTTTCCCAGCATTTGCTGGCTGAAATCGATCCGGTGTTGCGCGCCGTGCCGAATGCAACGCACGCTGCTGTGGCGGCCCGAGTGCTACACCGGACAGCGGTGGTAACGCCGCCTCTCACCGTCTTCCATCATATCCAGAAAATCGCCATCGGCGCGCAGGTTCACCCGGCGCTCGAAACTTTCGCCTTCGCCGGTGCAGATCAGCCGCGCCTGCAGGCCATCCGGCCCCGGCCCGACAGGTTCCATCCTGCAAGCGGACTCGTAAAAGCGGAAGTTGTCACCAGAAACGGTCAGCCGGGTCAAGGAAAGCTCTTCACCGCAACCATCGGGATTCAAATCATAAATCCCGCTAGAAATTTCTGCGACTGGTTCGCTTTCTTCGACACATCCGGCCAGCAGAACCACTCCCAGAACCATCATCCCACGCGTCAGCATATTCCGCCCTCCCCGAAAATCTCTAGACAAGGTCACGCCCTTTCAGCAACGCATCAACCCCCGGCATGCGTTCCCTGAAGGCGAGCCACAATTTCTCGGCAGGCGCAGAGCCGCCACGCGACAGGATATTTTCCTCCAGCCGCCGCGCCACGCCCGGATCGAAAATTTCGCCCGCCTCCTCGAAGGCCGCAAATGCGTCGGCATCCATAACTTCCGACCACATGTAACTGTAATATCCGCTGGCATAACTATTGCCCGAGAAGATATGCGCGAAATGCGGAGTGGCATGGCGCATCGGGATCGCTCGCGGGGCCTCCAGCCCGGCCAGGATCTCGCGCTGTCGCGCCATCGGATCGGCGGGCGGATCGCCACGGTGGAAAGCCAGATCGACCAGCGCGCTTTCCAGGTATTCCACCGTTGCGAAACCGGCATCCGCCTTGCCCGCGGCCACGACCCGGTCGCGCAGATCGGCGGGCATCGGCTCTCTGGTCCGGAAATGCCGCGCATGGGCATCCAGCACCTGCGGCTGTTCCAGCCAATGTTCATATAACTGGCTGGGCAGTTCGACGAAATCCTGCGCCACCGAGGTGCCGGAAATCGAGGGCCAATGCACGTCCGACAGGATTTGATGGGTCGCATGGCCGAATTCATGAAACAGCGTCAGGGCGTCATCCCATGACAGGAAGGCAGGCTCGCCCGGCGCATCCGGGGCGGTGAAATTGCACACATTCACCACGATGGGCCGCTGCCCCTCGCCGATCTTGTGCTGGTCCTGCAGCGCCGAGCACCACGCGCCAGAACGCTTGCCGGGCCGGGCAAAGTAATCGCCCAGGAAGATCGCCATCAATTTGCCGTTCCGCGTCACCCGCCATGCCTTTACATCCGGCGACCAGAGCGGCGCCTCGATTGTCTGGAACTCCAACCGATACAAGCGATGCGCCACATCGAACACCGCGCCCAGCATCACGTCCAGCGTCAGGTAGGGCTTGACCTCGGCCGGGTCGACGTCGTGACGCATGCGTCTCAACCGCTCGGCATAGAGCCGCCAGTCCCATGGCTCCAAGGCGGTATTCACGCCATCCTCCCGCGCCAGCCTCGACAATTCCGCCTCGTCTTCCGCGACGCGTTTGCGGGCCGCCTTCCAGACCTGCCCCAGCAAGGTCTCGACCCGCCCGGCATTGCCCGCCATCTCGGGTTCCAGCTTGTAGGCGGCAAAATCCTCGTAACCCAGCAAGCCGGCCAACTCGTGCCGCAATGCCAGGATCTCGGTGACGATGGGCAGGTTGTCGGTTGCCTCGCCGCCGGCGCCCTGCCCCGACCCCCGCGCGGCCCATGCCTTGAACGCCAGTTCACGCAGCGCTCGATCCTGCGCATGTTCCAGGAATGGCACGATCAGAGAACGGTTCAGCGTCACGATCTGCCCGGGCAGGTCGCGCTCTTTCGCAGCCGCCCGCATCGCGCGGATCAGCCAGTCGGGCAGTCCCTCCAGGCGATCATCGGCAATCGGCAGGACATAGTCACGTTCATCGGCCAGCACATTTTGCGCGAATTGCGTGGTCAACACCGCCATGCGCGCGCGAATTTCGGCCATCCGTTCGCGTGCCGCGCCCTCCAGCCCGGCCCCGGCCCGGGTCAGGTCGCGCAATGCCAGTTCGGTGATCCGCCGATCCTCGGGCGCGAGCGTTTCCGCCTGTTTCGCCACCGTCTTGACCCGCGCATAAAGCCGCGGATCCATGCTGGTCCTGCTGTTATACGCCGCCAATTTCGGCGCAAAATCGCGCTGCAATGCCTCGCGCTCCGGGTTCGAATCCACGCCTGCCAGCGTGTAGAAGATGGCCAGCACGCGGCTCAGTCCTTCTTCGGCGGTCTCCAGCGCAGCAACCGTGTTGGCGAAACTCGCGGGCTCGGGATTGGCCGCGATCTTTTCCATAGCCGCCTCGGCACCAGTCAGTTCGGCCTCGAATGCGGGCGCGAAATCCTCGTCGGAAATCAGGTCGAAACGGGGCAGCCCCTCGGGGCCGGTCCAGCGGGTCAGTTCCGGGTTCATGCGGGTCTCCTGTCTGCGTGGCGCAGCCTAGTCCGAGCCAGAGGTGGTTTCCAGAGCCGTCGGGAAACACGTCGCAAAGGCACGCTCGCCATCGCGCGAGAATTCCACGATCCGGCTGTTCGGGCGCAAGCGTGCCCATCCCAGAACCTCGATCCGGCTCAGCAAGGCGCGGCCGAGGCTGCCCGCCAGATGCTTGCGCCGCTCGCTCCAGTCCAGGCAGTCGCGGCATAGTGGCGCACGCCCTTGCCGCAGACCGTCGAGGTCGATCCCGAAATCGCGCATGAAGCCCTGCCCGGCAGATGTCAGCCGGGGACCATCCTCGCAATCGAGAAGTCCGCGCGCTTGCAGGCTGTCGTAAAGCTGCGTCCCCATCTCGCCCGCCAGGTGGCGATAACAGATCCGCGCCTTGCGCAGCGCCGCGTCGCGCGGACCGATGCGGCTGCGCAGATGGCCAGCCCCGGCGGCAACGCCCATCAGCGTTTCCAGCAGATGCCCGACATCGTCGCTGGCCAGCGCCAGATATTTGTGCCGCCCCTGTTTTTCCTGCCGCAAGAGTCCCCCTTCGGTCAGCCGCGCCAGATGGGTGCTGGCGGTCTGTTGGGTCACGCCGGCCTCATGCGCCAGTTCGGTGGCGGTCAATGCGCGCCCGCTGAGCAGCGCGACCAGCATATTGGCGCGGGCGGGATCGCCGATCAGCGCGGCGATTCGGGCGATGTCGGGACCATCTTTCATAGTTCGATCATAGTCGAAGCATTTCCGTGCGCCAAGATGCTAACTTGTTCGCATCACCTGTCACGAAAGGATAACGGCATGCTGACCTGCATCATCCGATACGAGATCGACCCGACACGCCCCGAGATGTTCGCCGAATACGCCCGCAACTGGGGTCAGGCGATTCCGCGCTGCGGTGCCGATCTAATCGGGTATTTCGCCCCGCATGAGGGCTCGGCCACGCTGGCCTATGGCATTTACAATATCCCCAACCTCGCAGAATACGAAAGCTATCGCGCCCGGCTGTCGGCCGATCCGCTCGGCCAGCGCAATTACGATTTCGCGCGCAGCGAGGGTTTTATCCGCCGCGAGGACCGCACATTCCTGAAACTGGCCTCGGCCCCGCATGGAGATGCCGCATGATCGCCGTGATTTTCGAAGTTCAACCCGCAGGCGCCAAGGCCCGCGAGAATTACATGGCCATCGCAGCCTCTTTACGTCCACTGCTGGAGCAGATCGACGGCTTCATCTCGATCGAACGGTTCCAGAGCCTGAACGACCCCGACCGCATCCTGTCGCTGTCCTTCTTTCGCGACGAAGAGGCCGTGCAGCAGTGGCGCAATCTCAGCCAGCATCGCGAGGCGCAGCGGCAGGGGCGCGGCGGGGTCTTTGCCGATTACCGGCTGCGCGTGGCCCATGTGATCCGCGATTACGGCATGGAGCGGCGCGAGGAGGCCCCCACGGACAGCCGCGAGACCCATCAGGCGTGACGATGCCCCCGGCAAACCGGACAATCTTCGCGCTGCGTGATCGAGATCATCCGGGTTTCGCCATAGAGACCGTCGAAGATCAGCATCCGCCCACGCAGCCCTTCGCCCGCGCCGGTCAGATGCTTTATCGCCTCCAACGCCATGATGCTGCCGACCACACCGGGTAACGCGCCGACAACCCCCGCCTCGGCGCAGGCGGGGGCCAGGCCCGGCGCGGGAGCTTCGGGGAACAGGCAGGCCATGCAAGGCCCGCCTTGGGCGGGGTGATATAGCGTCACCTGTCCCTCCCATTGAGCGATCGCCCCGGCGATCAGCGGGACGCCCGCCGTCACGCAGGCACGGTTCACCTCGTCACGCGAAGCGAAGCTATCGGTGCCGTCAATGACCAAGTCGTGCCGGGCGACAAGATCGGCATCGGCCCCGGTGATGCGGCGATGCAGGGGTGTCACCTCGATATGCGGGTTCAATTCGGCCATGTTCCCGGCGGCGGCATCTGCCTTCATCTCGCCACGCTGGCCGCTTCGGAAGATTACCTGCCGCTGCAGGTTCGACAGGCTGACCGTATCGTCATCGGCCAGCGTGATGCGACCAACGCCTGCCGCGGCGAGGTAAAGGCAGATCGGGGCACCCAGCCCCCCTGCCCCGACCACGAGCACCCGGGCATCGCGCAGCCGCATCTGGCCGGGGCCGCCGATCTCGCGCAGCACAAGGTGCCGGGCATAGCGGTCAAGTTCCGCATCCGACATCTGGCCATCATCTGCAGGGGAGATTCCGGTATCGGCTTCGGGAGCAAGCGCACGCAGGCGCCGCAAGCCCACGCGATAGGCAAGAACCAGCGCGGCAAGCCCTCCACCGAACAGCCATCCGTTCAAGGTCCCGCCGATGCTCTGGGCCATCCCGCTCTCTGGCGCCAATCCAAGCAGCAGAACGATGGCCAGCCACGCCCCACCGGCCATCAGCAATGCGATCCGTCCCGGAAGCCGAAACACCAGGGCCAGAGCAGTCAACCCAGCAATCAGCGACAGCCCCAGCATCAGCTCGCTCCGGTCGATCCGAACCCGCCGGAGCCTCGGGCCGTCGCGGCGATATCCTCGACCTCGACGAATTCGGCTTGCGGCGCGGGCGCGACGACGATCTGGGCGATCCGGTCGCCATGCCTCACATGATGGGATGCCTCGCCCAGATTGATCAGAATCACGCCGAGCGGGCCGCGATAGTCGCTATCGATGGTGCCCGGCGCATTGACCAGCGACAACCCATGCTTCAGCGCCAGCCCCGAGCGGGGCCTGACCTGCACCTCCCATCCCGCCGGGATTTCGAGGGTCAGCCCGGTCGGGATCAACGCCCTCTGACCTGGAATCAGCTCTACCCCGCCCCGCTCGGCTTCGGGGAAATTCGCACGCAAATCCGCCCCCGCGGCACCAGCGGTTTCGTAAGATGGCAATGCCAGCGCAGGATCCGCACCTTCCAGCCGCTTGATCCTGATTTTCGGCGCGTCGGTCATCTTGTCCCCCTCAAAGCAAAGGCCGCGCGGCGATGCCTGCGCGGCCCGAATTTCGCGATCACTCGTGCCCCGATCAGCGCGGCGAGATCATCATGACCATCTGTCGACCTTCCATCTTGGGCATGGAGTCGATCTTTCCGATCTCGTCGACATCGTCCCTGACGCGGTTCAGCAGTTCCAGCCCCAGATTCTGGTGCGCCATCTCGCGGCCACGGAAGCGCAGCGTGATCTTGACCTTGTCACCCGATTCGAGGAATCTCATGACATTGCGCATCTTGACGTCATAGTCATGCGTATCGGTCCCCGGACGGAACTTGACCTCCTTGACTTCGATGACCTTCTGCTTCTTGCGTGCCTCGGCCTCGCGTTTCTGCTGTTCATACTTGAACTTGCCAAGGTCCATGACCTTGCAGACCGGAGGAGTGGCGTTCGGCGAGATCTCGACCAGATCGAGCCCGGCTTCCTGAGCCATCTGCAACCCGACCGAGGGCGACACGACGCCGACATTCTCTCCATCTGCGCCGATCAGGCGAATTTCGGCCACACGGATGCGTTCATTGACGCGGGGACCTGTGTCACGGGTGGGCGGTGCGTTATGCGGTCTGCGGGCTATGGTATTGCTCCTTTTATAACCATGGCGTGAATGGACGGAAAATAAGCGCAGCGCGGCGGCGATTCAACCGAATTCACCCGTACGAGTCGCGCAAAACACCGCTTTTGTCGCGCTTTTGTCGCAATGGAGGGATGGTTGGTGTCTTTTCGCGACGCGCGGCCTGTGCAATAGACGGGACGACCGGGCCCGAGCCGAAGGACAAATCATGCGCAAGTTACTACTTCCGATCCTGATTCTTGCCGCTGCTGCCATTGCGTGGTGGTGGTATCAGCAACAGGCAGCCGTAACCGGAAACACCGATTCCGAAACGGTCGAAACCGCGCCAGAGACATCTCCGGAGAATGCGGCCGACATCGCCGAGGAGACTGCCGGGGACACGGCGGAAGCCGCAGAAGAGGTTGCCGAGGAAACCTCTGCAGAGCAGCCCACCGAATCCGATGCGGAGGATACGACAGACGCGGCCAATGAAGCGGCGGATGCTGCCGCGGATGCCGCTGCCGTCGCCGCCGACGCTGCGGCAGAGGCGGTGCAGGCGTCCGAAGAAACCGATATCACGGCCGCGGATGCAGCCGCCCAAGAGGCCGAGGCCGCAGCCGAAGCTGCGCTGGACGCGGCCGATCGCGCCGCCGATGCCGCGGCGAATGCAAGCAATCAGGATGCTCCCGCCGCCGTCGAGGACTCTGCCGATGCCGCCGCAAGCGCTGCCGAGGAAGCCGCAACCGCCACCGATGAGGCTGCCGATGCCGCCTCTGCGGCAACCGGGATCGAGGCGGCCCTGACCCCTGACGGCTTCGACGCGGAGAAGGTCAATGAACTGATCGAATCCGCGTCGATTTCCGACGCGCAGAAAGCAACTCTGAAGCGCCTGATCGAAAGTGCCAGCAGCAATCCCGACTTGCTGCGGGCCGCCCTGGATCAAGTTAAATCCGTGATGAAATAAGCAAGTATTACAATGGTATCCGAGTTTCCAAATCTTCATGATTATCTGCGCAGCAAGCCGAAAACCCTCGCCAAGGGGCCATTGGCGATTATCCTGATCGAAGACGATGTCGCAGTGGCCGAAACATTGCAGCATCATCTGAAACTGGGTTTCCGGCATATCCTGGTCCTGTCTCCCGAACCGGTCGCCCTGCCGGAAAGCGGCTCTGCCCGCATGACCAACGTTCATTGGCAGACCCGTCGCCCCGGCGCGCATGTCGACGCCGTCAATGCGATCAATGACGCGGTGCCCGAGGGAACCTGGCTCTATTACTGTTTCAACGCCGAGTTTCTTTTCTTCCCCTTTTCCGAGACACGCGGCATCGGCGAAATGCTGACCTTCCATGTCGAAGAGCGTCGCTCGGCGATGCTGACCTATGTCGTCGATCTCTACGCTCCCGACCTGGATCGCTGCCCGAACGCGGTCGATCTGGAAGCAACCATGTTCGATCGCACTGGCTATTACGCATTGGCGCGGACCGACCGCCATGATCATCCGATAGAACGACAACTGGATTTCTTCGGCGGTCTGCGCTGGCGCTTCGAGGAACATCTGCCCAAGGACCGGCGGCGGATCGACCGGATCTCGCTTTTCCGGGCCGCCAGGGACCTGCGGATCGGCGCGGATCACAGTTTCAACATCGCGGAATACAATACCTATTCCTGCCCATGGCACAACAACCTGACAGCCGCGATCGGTTCTTTCCGTGTCGCCAAGGCACTGATGACCAATCCCGGATCGCGCGACAGTATCGGCAGTTTCGTCTGGCGCAACTCGCTTCCCTTCGACTGGAAAGCACAGCAATTGATGGATTTTGGCCTTATGGAGCCCGGCCAGTGGTTCTGATCGGTCGAAGCTCTGCCTAAATCTGCAATAATCCACACAAGGCCTTGCGCTTGCACGGGCTTCGCTGCGAATGATAGATGAAACGTCAACTTGAACACCGAGCGGTCGACAGGACCACGCATGACAGGGAAGGCAGGACTGAATGGCGATGACGCAAACGAGCTTTGACCGCGACGAGCTGCTTGCCTGCGCGCGGGGCGAGCTGTTCGGGCCCGGTAACGCCCAATTGCCGGAACCGCCGATGCTGATGATGGACCGCATCACCGAGGTGTCGGAAGATGCTGGCGAACATGGCAAGGGCCATATTGTCGCCGAGTTCGATATCCATCCCGACCTGTGGTTCTTCCCCTGCCATTTCCCCGGCAACCCGATCATGCCCGGCTGCCTTGGCCTCGATGGGCTGTGGCAGCTGACCGGCTTCAATCTTGGCTGGCGCGGCTGGCAGGGGCGCGGCTATGCGCTCGGCGTGGGCGAGGTCAAGCTGACCGGCATGGTCCGCCCCGACCGCAAGATGCTGCGCTATTTCGTCGATTTCACCAAGGCGGTGCAGACACGTCGCCTGACCATGGGCGTGGCGGATGGCCGCGTCGAGGCGGATGGCGACGTGATCTATCAGGTCAAGGACATGAAGGTCGCCCTGTCGGCCAGTTAACCCAATACTCAAGGAGGCCCCCATGCGACGCGTCGTTATCACCGGGCTCGGTATCGTTTCTCCCATCGGCAATAATGCCGACGAGGTCACCGAAAGCCTGCGCGCCGGGCGCTCGGGCATCGTCTTCGCGCCGGAATATGCCGAGCATGGCTTTCGCAGCCAGGTCCATGGCATGCCGCAGATCGACCTGACCGAGCATATCGACAAGCGCAACCTGCGCTTCATGGGACCCGGCGCGGCCTATAACTTCATCGCGATGGAACAGGCCATCGCCGATAGCGGGCTCGAGGAAAACGACGTTTCCAACCCGCGCACCGGGTTGATCATGGGCTCGGGCGGGCCTTCGACCTCGAATTTCTTCGATGCCCACCGGATCGTCATCGAAAAGGGCAGCCCCAAGCGGATGGGGCCGTTCATGGTGACCCGCTGCATGTCCTCGACCAACTCGGCCTGCCTTGCGACGCCGTTCAAGATCAAGGGCGTGAACTACTCGATCACCTCGGCCTGCTCGACCAGCGCGCATTGCATCGGCAACGGGGTCGAACAGATCCAGATGGGCAAGCAGGATATCGTCTTCGCGGGCGGCGGCGAGGAACTCGACTGGACGCTCTCATGCCTGTTCGACGCCATGGGGGCGATGTCGTCCAAGTATAATGACACGCCCGAGACCGCCTCGCGCCCCTATGACGAGACCCGCGACGGTTTCGTGATCGCGGGCGGCGGCGGAGTCCTCGTGCTGGAGGAACTGGAACACGCCAAGGCCCGCGGCGCGAAGATCTATGCCGAGGTCACCGGCTATGGCGCCACCTCGGATGGTTACGACATGGTCGCCCCGTCCGGCGAAGGTGGTGAGCGGTCCATGCGGCTGGCGGTCGAGACCCTGCCCGAAGGGCGCAAGGTCTCTTACGTAAACGCTCATGGCACCTCGACCCCGGTGGGCGATGTGGGTGAAATCAGGGCATTGCGCCGCCTGTTCGGGGAAGGCAGCACCCCGCCGGTCAGTTCGACCAAGTCGCTGACCGGTCACAGCCTTGGTGCGACCGGCGTGCATGAGGCTGTCTATTGCCTGCTGATGCTGCAAAATGACTTCATCGCGGCATCGGCGAATGTCCAGACACTTGATCCCGAGATCCAGCCAAGCGAAATTGCGACGAGCCGGGTGGACAATGCCGGTCTGGATTCGGTTCTATCGAACAGCTTTGGATTCGGCGGCACGAATGCCTCGCTGCTGATGTCCAAATTCTTGGAATAAAAGAAGAAACAAAAATTGAGGATGAAATATGGGCGATCTTCTTAAGGGCAAGCGAGGGCTTGTGATGGGGGTCGCCAACGAGCGCTCCATCGCTTGGGGTATTGCCCGCGCCGTGGCGGCCGAAGGGGCCGAGTTGGCATTCAGCTATCAGGGCGAGGCTTTCGGCAAGCGTGTCGCGCCCTTGGCGGAATCGGTGGGATCGGATTTCCTGCTGGATGTCGATGTGACCGATGATGACAGCCTGGAAGCAGCGTTTTCCAGCCTCGCCAATCGATGGGGCCAGCTGGATTTCCTGATCCATGCAATCGCCTATTCTAACAAGGATGAGTTGACCGGGCGATTCGTCGATACCAGCCGCAAGAATTTCAAGCACTCGCTGGATATTTCCTGCTACTCGCTGATCGAAGTCGCCCGCCGCGCCAAGCCGATGATGGCACCGGGATCGACGATCCTGACCATGACCTATGAAGGCTCGAACCGGGTGACACCGTTCTACAATGTCATGGGCGTGGCCAAGGCCGCACTGGAATCGAGCGTTCGCTACCTCGCCAATGATCTGGGCAGGGACGGGATTCGCGTGAATGCCATTTCTCCCGGCCCGATGAAGACGCTTGCCGGGGCGGCAATTGGCGGTGCGCGCAAGACCTTCCGTCATACCGAGGCGAACGCGCCGCTGCGCGCCAATGCCACGCTGGAGGCGATCGGGGGCACTGCCGTTTGGCTGATCTCGGATTGGGGCGCCTGCACCACCGGCGAGATAGTAAAGGTCGACGGTGGCTACCACGTTCTCGGCATGCCGCAGAGCGAAAATATATGATCTGGGTCTTCGACGCCTACGGGACGCTGTTCGACGTGGATGGCGCGGCCCGTCAGGCGGCGAATGACGATCCGTCATTGGCGGATATTTGGGCCGCGCTATCGGCTGACTGGCGGCGCAAGCAGCTTGAATACTCATGGATGCGAGCCATAACCGGCGATCACGCCGATTTCTGGCAGGTCACGGCCGAAGCATTGGACTGGGCCGCCGAGCGTCACGGGGCGACAATGGATCAATCCGCCCGTCTGCTGGAGCTTTATCGCCAATTACCCGCCTATCCCGAAGTGCCGCAGGTCCTTGACAGGTTGCGCGCGGATGGCGCGCAAACCGCGATCTTCTCGAATGGCAGCCCCCGGATGCTGGCCGATGCGACAGCCTCTGCCGGACTGGAGGAGCGGCTGGACGCCCTGCTTTCGATTGAATCGGCCGGACGTTTCAAACCTTCGACCGAGGCCTATCGAATTGTCACCGATCATTTCGCCTGCGGGCCGGGCGACATTACCTTCGTCTCGTCGAATGGCTGGGACGTCTATGGCGCCACCCGCTTCGGCTTCTCGACTGTCTGGGCCAATCGCGCAGGATTGCCGGTCGATCGCCTGCCCTGCCGGCCCGGTCGCATCCTGTCCGATCTCGGGGAACTTTGATGACCGCATTCTTCACCGCACCAGACGGCGCGCGCCTCGCCTATCGCGATGAGGGAGAAGGGCTGCCCATCCTCTGCCTCGCCGGGCTGACCCGCAACATGGCCGATTTCGACTATGTCGCACCGCATCTGCCGAATGCCCGGCTGATCCGAATGGATTATCGCGGTCGCGGCCAGTCCGACTGGACCGGGGCCGAAACCTATACCGTGCCGCAGGAAGGCAAGGACGCGTTGGCCCTGCTGGATCACCTGGGAATCGGTAAGACGGCGGTCCTCGGGACTTCTCGCGGCGGGCTGATCGGGCTGCTGCTGGCTGCGACCGCCCATGATCGGTTGCTTGGCCTCTGCCTCAACGATGTCGGCCCCGAGATAGAGCGCGCGGGGCTGGAGCGGATCTTCGACTATGTGGGCCGCAACCCGTCAGCGAAAACCCATGCGGCGCTGGCCGAACGCCTGCCAGCGGCAACGCCCGGATTTACCGATGTGCCCGAAGGCCGATGGCTCGCCGATGCGCAGAGACATTATGAGGAAACACCCGAGGGGTTGCGGATCAAGTATGACGCGGCACTTCGCATGGCATTCCTTGCTGCATTCGAAGGCCAATCCCCGGATCTCTGGCCACTCTGGGATGCGACGGCAGGCCTTCCCGTCGCATTGATTCGCGGTGCGAATTCCGACCTGCTCTCTTCAACGGCTGCAAAAGAGATGAAACGCCGTCGTCCGGATCTCGTTTTCGGCGAAGTACCGGGCCGAGCCCATGTGCCATGGTTGGACGAATCCGTGTCTGTGCGGGTCTTGGCCGACTGGTTCAGCATGTTGCACAGGGACCCTAGACGCTAGGATCCGCATGGCATATGGCTTCCGTAAATGAGTGTTTTGTAAGAATGGGTAATGGCTCTGGTTCTTGCCAGGATTGGTTCGCCTCGGTGTTCATGAGGATTCCGTTCATGCCCGGTCGCATCGGGCTACGAGTTCTTAGAAGACCATTATTTCTTCTACAGTTTTAGTGACCTGCCCGTAGAGATGACATGAGCGATCATCCCGACGGGCGCCGATCAAGGCGGTGCAGATGGATTGTCCCGATCTCCAGTTTCATTCGCAGATGGCGAATTGGAATGTTGTTTCCTACGCCACCAATTACGAGTCCGTGGTCACGGAACCCGAAAAGGTCGTCACGCGTGACGGAACCGGGATTCCCGACGATATGCGTGGCGCGGTCTTCACCAATATCAACGGCAAGACGCGATATCTTCTGAATCCCGCGGATCGCGACCTCCTGTCCGAATTGCGCGAGGGCAAGCGTGTCGCGGTGCTGGTCGACCCCGAAACCGGCGAGGCCGAGCGTGACGAATCCGGCAAGCTGATCTTGCTGGATGCTCCCCGCAAGAAAAAGAAACCCATGGGCTTCGACCGGATGGTGGGCTGGCGCACGCCCGGTGGCGTCACGTTGCAGCATGGCGGCAGCGTTCCCCGGATGCTCGATGCGTTGCAGGGCAGCTTCCCCGAGGTGAACGTCATCCGGCTGGATTTCAACGCCGCGACCGTGACGAATGAAAAGCGGGCCGAGAACTGGGCACGTTTTGCCAATGAGGCCGCCGCCCGTGGCTATCGTCTCATCATCCAGAATTCCGATGGCGAGCTGGCAGGTGGCTTCGTCGAAGGCGGCACCTCCGGTAAGGAAGTCGTCCCGCGCGCGCAGCTGGGACCGGTCGATGCGCTGGATGACCCGGACGGTGACTGGAAGATAAACGATGTCCGCGATGACTGGGAAACCATGCTGCAATGGTTCCGCGAGCCCGAAAATGAGCGTATCCTCGGGGCGGTGGCTGGTTGGGAATTGATCAACGAGCCCATGGCCTATGGGAACAAGCCCGAGGAAGCCGCACTCTATAGCAGGCACATCGCCGATCTGATCGGTTCCTTAGATTGGGGCGACAAGCGCTTGTTCATTGGCGGGATGCGCGCCTCGGCGCAATTCGCCGATCTCGATCATCAGGCGATCCGGCAGGCTGCCGGCGATCGGCTTGTCTGGTCGGCGCATATGTATCCGGGTTGGGTCATGCCAGGCTTCCCGCAAAGCAGCGGCGAAACCTTCGAAAAGCAAATCTGCCACCGCATCGGAACGCTCGATCAGCCCGGTGACGATATCGTCGTCACCGAATCGCAACTCTACACCAAGGCCGGATCGCTGGACCCGGCAACACCCGGGAAGCGCGCCCGCACCAGCTTCAACATGGCCCGCAAACTGCCCTGGTTCGCGGATCAGGGGATCGGCTGGACATGGTGGCCGCCCACGGCGCGGAACAGCGATCTCTTGCAATGGCACGGCGCCCAAGATGGCTGGCAAGTCGAGATCGAATCCGCCGCCTTCGCGCATTGGGGCTGGATCCGCGATGAGACCGACCCGTCCAAAACTGACGAACATTGGGGCAGCGGCAACGCAGATGAAATCAGCGTCGATCCGCAAGCCGATGCCGTCACCGACAACCTGGTTGACGGCGTCAACAATCCACATGGGCTGATCTATGCGCTCGACGGCGATGATTCAGTGAGCGGGCATGACGGCATCGACATGCTCTATGGCGGTTCCGGGAATGATGTGCTGGATGGCGGGACAGGCGATGACTGGCTCTTCGGGGATCGCGGCGATGACAGGCTGGATGGCGGCGATGGCAATGATGTGCTTATCGACCCGGAAGGCCGCAACCATCTGGTCGGCGGCCCGGGTGACGACCACCTGGAAGGCAGTGGCACCCTGGAAGGCGGTCCCGGCGCGGATGTCCTGATCGCATCCTATGATGGCGAGGATCTGCTTGTCGGGGGCGACGGTTCCGACCGTTTCCTGCCCGACATGCGCGGACAGGTCACGATCCGGGATTTCACCCGGGGAGAGGACAAACTGGATCTGTCGATGATCTCCGGCACGAAACCCTGCAGGATAGGGCTCCGGATCATCGCAGATGGCGAAGGTACCGAACTGTCATGGGACGGAGCAAAGATCCTCTTGCCCGAAGCAGGAGGGTTGACGCGCGCCGACCTGACACAGGCCGGCGCATGCCGGCTACAGATCAGGAACTGAGCCCTCGTATCGCGCCGATGCGCCCCCCGGTAGATGGCAGCGCTGCCACTCCCCTTCACGATGAAGCATGGGAACGGCCCTGCCCTTATTTTTCATGAAAAATCCGGATCCAGCGGTTACAAGCCGTAGATCCGCCCGAATTTCTCTTCCAGGTAATCCAGCAGTGGCTCCGGGCCGATCGCAGCGCCGGTTGCCTCTTCGATCAAGCGGCGTGGCGGCATCAATCCACCATGACGCTGCAAGTTCTCGCGCAGCCATTCCACTCCCGGCGATGCGTCACCCCGTGCAAGAGACTCGTCAAGATCGGGCACTGCCTTGCGCAGCGCCGTATTCAGGCATCCCGCATAGACATTGCCCAATGCATAGGTTGGGAAATAGCCGAACAGGCCCACGGACCAATGCACATCCTGCAGAAGGCCGTTGGAGGGCCGGTCCACCGCAACCCCGAAATCCTTGAGGAAACGCGCATTCCATGCCTCGACCAGATCCTCGGTTTCAAGCCGCCCAGAGATCAGCTCGCGCTCCAGATCGAAGCGCAGCATGATGTGCAGGTTATATTGCACCTCGTCGGCCTCGGTGCGGATATAGCCCGGCGCGACCCGGTTCACCGTCGCATAGAAGGCATCCGCATCGCCGATGTTCAGCCCGTCAAAGGCATCCGACATACGGTTGAACAGCCACCCGGTAAAGGCGCGGCCCCTGCCCATCTGGTTCTCATAGATACGGCTCTGGCTTTCATGAACGCCCATCGACACGCCGCGCCCCAGAGGCGTGAAGGCGTAATCGTCGTCGATCCCCTGCTCATAGCTGGAATGGCCGACCTCGTGAATGGTCGAATAGAGACAGTTGAACGGATCGGTCTCGACCACCCGCGTGGTGATGCGGCTGTCCTGCCAGCGTCCGCTGCTGAACGGGTGCACGGCCAGGTCGAGACGCCCCCTCGTCCAATCATAGCCGAAACCGGCGGCGCAGACACGGGCCAGCCGAAGCTGGGTCTCCTGCGGGAAATGCCCGTCCAGCTGCTGCGGCTGACGCTCTGCCCCCAGCACATCCTCGCGCAAGGCGACAAGGCGTGGGCGCATGGCGTCGAACAGCGTGGCGATCTCTGCCCCCGTCGTCTCGGGCTCGTAGTCATCCAGAAGCGCATCGTAAAGATCGCCACCATCGGCCAGCGCCGCCGCCTCTTCGCGCTTCAGCGACAGCACCTTGTCCAGCACCGGCAGGTAATCCTCCGGCGCCTCGTTGGCGCGGGCCTCGGCCCAGATCCCCTGCGCCAGCGAGGTGGTCCTGGCAATCTCGCTGGCGAGGCGGGAGGGCACCCGGCAAGCGCGGGTGAAGTCGCGGTTGATCAGCTCGACGATGCGCGTCTCGGCCTCGGTCGAGGGTTCGGCCGCGGCCAGCCATTCGCCGATGCGCGGATCGGTGCGGCGCTCATGCAGCACCTCCTCCATCGCCGCCATTTCCTCGGAACGCTGTTCGGTTGCGCCGCGCGGCATCACCGTTTCCTGGTCCCAGCCCAACCGCTCGGCGACAGAGGATAGCGCCTCGGTCTGCCGCTGGAATGCGAGAAGATCGTCCATGGCACTCATTTTCTGGTCTCCCTGACCGAGGTTTCATATGGATAACGGGCGTGGTGGCGGGCGCGGATGATCAGCGTGAACAAGGCCACCGCCGCAAGCTGATGGGTGAGCGCAAGCGGCAAGGGCGAGGCATGAAGCACATTCATGATCCCCAGCCCCACCTGCATGGCGACCATGACGATCATGACCGTGAAAGCCCCCCGCGTCACCGGATGCGGAGACCGGCGGGCACGCAGCCAGACCACCACCGCGAATATCGCCAACAGATAGCCTGCCATGCGATGGATGAACTGCACCAGTGCCGGGTTCTCGAAAAGGTTCCGCCAGCCAAGCGCCGGGTCCCAGATTGCCTCGGGAATCCACTCGCCTCCCATGGTCGGCCAGCCGGTATATTGCCGCCCCGCATCGATCCCTGCGACCAGCGCGCCCAGAAGGATCTGCAGGAAGGCCAGATGCATCAGCCCGGTGGACTTGGAAAACAGCTTGGCCTCGCCCGCCCTTCGCGAGCGCAGCAGATCCGCCTCGGTCCGTGACAGCAGCGTGACATACCACGCGATCAGGCCAAGGATCAGGAAGGCCAGCCCCAGATGGATCGCCAGCCGGTAAGAGGCCACGCGGGTCATCCCCTCGACCAGGCCCGAGCTGACCATCCACCAGCCGATCGCGCCCTGCAACCCGCCAAGCGCGCCAAGCGTCAGCAGCCGGGGCGTCCAGCCCACCGGGATGCGCCGGGTCGCAAGGAATGCCACGAATCCCGCGGCCCAGATCAGCCCGACCAGCCGCCCCAGCAACCTGTGCGACCATTCCCACCAATAGATCTTCTTGAAGCCCGCCAGATCCATGTCCGGATTGACCTCGGTAAATTGCGGGATTTGCTTGTAAGCCTCGAATTCCGCTTGCCAATCCGCTTCCGATCCCGGTGGCAGCGCCCCCGTCACCGGCGCCCATTCGGTGATCGACAGGCCCGATCCGGTCAACCGCGTCGCTCCCCCAAGGGCGATCATCGCGGCCACCAGGACGAAAAGGACCACCAGCCATAGCCGGATGGCCTTGCGCGCACCCCTTGGGGCGGCATCAATCAGGCCGGTCCGGGCCATGGGGCGGCTGGCGGTGTCATCCGAGACTTCCTCGAAAACAGGGCGCTTGGCCATCGCTTGCTCCTCTCAGGGTCGGGCGGACAGTAGGTCGGGCCTAGCGGCGGGTCAATTGCCGCAGCATCCCGTGCAGGATGCGGACATCGCCCCGGGTCAGCACCAGCCGCGACCACATGTTGCGCAGGTTCAGCCGCATATTGGCGGCCTTCGATTCGGGAAAGAAGAAACCCGCCTCGGTCAGCTTTTCCTCGTAACGATCGCCGAGCCGCTCGATCTCGACGCGGTCCGCCAGTTGTTCGCCCACCGGGCGGCGGCCATGCGGTGCGGGCTCGGGCGGCAGCTCGACGCGGCCCCATTCGTAACCCATCAACAGCACCGCCTGCGCCAGGTTGAGCGAAGGGAAATCGGGATTCACCGGCACCGTCACAATGGCATTGGCGCGGGCGACATCGTCATTTTCCAGCCCCGCCCGCTCGGGACCGAAGATGATCGCCACGCGACCCTGATGACTGCGCGCCACCTCCATCGCGGATTGCGGGCTATGGACGGGCTTGGACAGTTCCCGCCCCCGCGCGGTGGTGGCGAAGGCGAATTTCACGCCCTCCATCGCCTCGGCCAATGTCGGATAGATCCGCGCATGGTCCAGCACCCGGCCCGCCGCGCCCGAGGCCATCGCCACCGCCTTCGGATTGGGCCATCCGTCGCGCGGCGCGACCAGCCGCATCTCGGTCAGGCCGAAATTCAGCATGGCACGGGCGGCGGCGCCGATATTCTCGCCCATCTGCGGGCGCACGAGGATGATGACAGGTTGGCGGTCATTTTGCATGCCTGCGCAATAGTCCGTCTGGCGGCGGCGGGCAAGCTGCGCTATCTGCGGCAATGCGAAGCGGTCCGGATCTGATAGGTCGAAATTTCACGAGACGGTCCGCGTCCCGCGATGGCCGGGGGCTCTGCCCCCGGACCCCCGGGATATTTACATGAAGAAGAAGCAGGGAGCGAGGAGATGGCAATGCCGTTAATCGCTTGCAGTCACCCGGTTGGAATGTGAAAGAATAAGTCATGATCGAGGCACCGCAGCTTTATTTGACAACCCCCGCCGGCGCGCAAGCTTCGGCGCTTGGCCCCCTGTTGACCGAGGTGATGGACCGTTTTCCCGTCGCCTGCCTGCGAATTCGCGGCGGCACGGACGAGGACGAGCTGGGCCGGCTCGCCGATCTGGCGCGCGAGATTGCCCATGCCCGCGACGTGGCAGTGGTCATCGACGACCATCTGCAATTGGCGCAGCGGCACGGGCTGGACGGGGTGCACCTGACCGATGGCGCGCGCAGCGTACGCTATGCCCGCAAGGAACTGGGCCCGGACGCCATTGTCGGCGTGTATTCCGGTTCCTCCCGCCATGACGGCATGGCCGCTGGCGAGGCCGGGGCGGATTATGTCAGCTTTGGTCCAGTCGGCGAAACCGCATTGGGTCGCGGTGACCGTGCTCCGTTCGATTTGTTCCAATGGTGGTCCGAGGTGATCGAGATCCCGGTCGTGGCCGAAGGCGCCCTCTCGCGCGAGTTGATCCAGGAAATCTCGGCCGTCTGCGATTTCGTCGCCATCGGCCCCGAGATCTGGAGCGAGGACGATCCGGTCGCGGCGCTTTCCGCAATGTGGGGCTGATCGCGGCCTGGCGCGGCACCCTCCGCGCATTCCCTTGCGACCAGCCACAGCATTGCTACACTGATTCGGAATTGGAGGAGAAAATGGCCTATCACGGATCCTGTCATTGCGGAGCGGTCGAATTCTCGGTCGAGGGCGACCTGCCCTCGGAAGTCATGGAGTGCAATTGCTCGCATTGTCGCCGCAAGGGATTTCTTCTGACATTTGTCCCGGCCGAGAAATTCACACTTGTCAGCGGTGCCGGGAAACTGTCGAGCTATCGCTTCAACGCCCATGTGATCGAGCATCGCTTCTGCGCGGATTGCGGCACGCAGCCCTTTGCCGAGGGCGAACAGGACGGCCAGCCAGTACGGGCGATCAACATTCGCTGTGTCGCCGAAGCCGATCTCGACCAGATCAAGCGCATGGCCGTGGACGGGGCGTCTTTCTAGCGATCCGGAACCGGGATATCCGCTGAACCGCCCGCGGATCGGCGTGAACTGCGACAATCTGTCGTGAATTCCGCCGCAACGCACGCTGCCTGTGTACAGATTGTGCACCCCCGGTGTACGGCTTGTGCAGGCCAAAACCCCGCATTTGCCGGGTCAAACGCATTTGGATGTTGCGAATCGCCAGCCGTGCAACGCGCGCAGACGTTGCATCCGTCTCACAGCATCAGCGGGGTCCTGTCACCAGCGGCAAAGCGGCGCAGCACAGCCGGGTACAGGCGATGTTCTTGCTTTAGCACCCGGTCGGCCAGTGCCTGAGGCGTATCTTCCGGCCGCACCGGCACCCGCACCTGCCCGAGGATCGGCCCGGAATCCAGTTCCGGCGTCACCTCGTGAACGGTCGCCCCGGCCTCGGCATCGCCCGCCGCGATGGCGCGGGCATGGGTATCAAGTCCCTGATATTTGGGCAAAAGAGATGGATGGATATTCAGCATCCGTCCCGAGAACCGGGTCACGAATTCCGGCGTCAGGATCCGCATGAAACCCGCCAGGCAGATGATGTCGGGTCTTGCGGCCAGCAACGGCTCCAACAGCGCGGCCTCGAACCCTGCCCGATCCTTTGGGAAGTCGCGGTGGTTCACGGCGGCGGTGGCGATCCCTTTCGCCGCGGCCTTTTGCAACCCGGCCGCATCCGGATCATTCGAGGCCACCAGGACAGGCCGCGCCGGATGATCCCCGGTCATGTCCTCGATCAGCCGCAGCATGTTGGAACCGCCGCCCGAAATCAGGATCGCTACTCGTTTCACGCAAGCGTCCCGCTATAAGTAACACCTTCACCAGAAACGATTTTCCCAATGGGGTGCACGCGTTCTCCTGCTTCTGTCAGCAGATCGGCCAACGCCTCTGCCCGGTCCTCGGCCACGGCGAGGATCAGCCCGATTCCGCTGTTGAAGGTTTTCAGCATCTCGTCCTGACCGATGCCACCGGCCTCGGCCAACCATTTGAAAACAGGCGGCAAGGGCCATGAATCCAGATCGATTTCAGCGCCCATCCCTTTTGGCAGAACCCGCGGCAGGTTCTCGGTCACGCCGCCGCCGGTGACATGCGCCAGGGCATGTACCCCGCCGGCCCTGATCGCCGCCAGTGCCGGGCGCACATAAAGCCGGGTCGGCACCAGCAGCGCCTGCCCAAGGGTTCCATCGGCGAAAGGCGCGGCATCCTCCCAGTTCAGCCCGGCCCGTTCCGCCACCTTGCGCACCAGCGAATAGCCGTTGGAATGCACGCCATCCGAGCCCAGCCCCAGCAATACATCGCCCTCAGTCACATTCGCGGGCAAGGCCGTGCCACGCTGCATCGCACCTACAGAGAAACCGGCCAGGTCGAAATCGCCGTCGTGATACATGCCGGGCATCTCGGCCGTTTCACCGCCGATCAGTGCACAGCCCGCCTCTTTGCAGCCTCGCGCGATACCTTCGACAACCCGGGCACCCTCATCCACCGAGAGCTTCCCCGTTGCGAAATAGTCAAGAAAAAACAGAGGCTCGGCACCTTGACACACAAGATCATTGACGCACATCGCCACCAGGTCCTGGCCGATACCGTCCAGATGGCCGGTATCGATGGCAATCCTCAGCTTGGTTCCGACCCCATCGGTCGCGGCAACCAGCACCGGATCGTCATATCCCGCCGCCTTCGGATCGAACAGCGCCCCGAAACCACCAAGCGCATCCATGACGCCTGATCGTGAGGTCGCGGCCGCGGCAGGTTTTATCCGTTCCACCAGCGCATTTCCCGCGTCGATATCGACGCCCGCGTCACGATAGCTGATCCCGTTCTTTGTCATGGCGACCCCCGGCTCTATGTCGCGCCCCCGATAGCCCAACCCGGACATGGGAGCAACGAGAATGCTTGACCAACTCCCAAGCTGCGACTAGTCAGATGCCGCTGCAGGGGCCTGTAGCTCAATTGGTTAGAGCAGGGCGCTCATAACGCCTTGGTTGGGGGTTCGAGTCCCTCCGGGCCTACCAGCAAATGTTATTTCCATACAATATCAATATTTTACAAAATCCTTTCCCTAGGCGGAACACCAGTGGGCACCTTATACTGCTTCGCCGTTCAATTTCAGCAATCCATCAAGAAGCAACTGCTCCATGGCGTAGGCACTTCTATCCTCCGAGCAAATCAGCCAACTTCTTCGACGCTTGGATAGTCGCATCGGTCAGTATTCATCTAACAGGTATGTTGCTTTGGAGTCGGCCTCATTCTGACAATTCAATCCATCCAAGATTGTCTTTTGAGTTATGTCAGGATAGATAAGCGAAATTTCGCGTAGTGAGTAAATCCATCTATCCTGACATACCTATGGAGTTGCTCGTCACATGCATGGTCCACCGCTCTTCGCTGTCGATTTCAAGTTCGCAATTACGCGTCTCGAACTCGAGCGGGATAAAAAACGCATGCAGAGATTGTGGACCAATATCATTGTCTTGGCTTTCATCGCGCTACTATTCTGGTTCAGCGTAGCCAACATGTCCTACGACCACAGCATCATGATCCTGATGAATTTGGCAACATTCGGTTTCCTCATGGATCGAATAAACAGGCTGCACATCAAGTATATAGGAGATCAGCTCAATCTGCTGATCTGTATCGAACGAAAAGGCTGTGAAGCCTTGGAAATCCAGCAAGCGTAATTTCCGATTCCGTACGGATCGTGCTCCCGAAAACACTCGAATTGGTAAAACCGCGCTGAACGGACTTGAAATAGCCCGCATGAGGCGGGCTCGATGAAACGACTGAATCGGGAGTTATTGCGAAAACCTGCCCATCTCGCCTTGGAACGGCATGCTCCCTATGTTTAGTCATGAAAACCGCCAAAGTGGATATCTGGTCTTGGTGAAACTCATATCCGCTGCGGCAAGAGCCTGTCTCTCGCTTCGCTGGTCAACTTCAACACGCCATATTCGATGCATGAGCCGATTTCCGATGGTTGATCGTCCCTTTCATCAGTGATCGGGCGGCACAGGATCGTGACGCAGAAGTATTAAAATATGAGTGGAATCTCGGTCTTTGCGTTACCATTTCTATTATGAGGCCTGAATTGCCGCTGATTCTGTCCCTTAACGAATGGTGTGAAGAAAATGGAGGTTTTCAACCGTTTCTCAGAAGCTTACGACCGACTGAAGGTCGAGGAAATGTCCCTGCAGGACTATCTGCTTGGATGTCGCGAAGATCCGAGTCTGCGCGCCACAGCAGCCGAACGGATGATTTCGGCCATCGGGAAACCCGAACTTGTCGATACCAGCCAGGAACAGCGTTTGGGGCGTGTTTTCCTGAACCGCACCATCAAGCGCTACCCGGCATTTTCCGAAATGCACGGCGTCGAGGATACGATCGAACGGATCGTCGGCTTCTTCCAGCATGCCAGCCAGGGCCTGGAAGAGCGAAAGCAGATCCTCTACCTGCTTGGCCCGGTCGGCGGCGGCAAATCCACCATGGCCGAAATCCTCAAGCGCCAGATGGAACAAGAGCCGATCTATGTTCTCAAGGCCGGAGATCAGCTTAGCCCGCTATTCGAATCTCCGCTCGGGCTGTTTGATCCTGAACGCTTCGGCGATCTGCTGGAAGACAAGTACAACATCCCCAAGCCCTTGTTGAATTATCCCCTCTCCCCCTGGGGCGTGAAGCGCCTCGAGGAACTGGACGGGGATATCTCGAAATTCACCGTCGCCAAGCTGCGCCCCTCGATGCTGCGGCAGATATGCGTCGCCAAGACGGAACCCGGAGACGAGAACAACCAGGACGTTTCGGCGCTGACCGGCAAGCTGGATATCCGCCAACTCGAACATCTGAGCCAGAACGACCCGGACGCCTATGATTATTCCGGCGGGCTGAACCGGACGACGCAGGGGCTCTTGGAGTTTGTCGAGATGTTCAAGGCGCCGATCAAGGTGCTGCATCCGCTACTGACCGCGACGCAGGACGGCAGCTACATGGGGACCGAGAATATCGGGGCATTCCCCTATCACGGCATCGTGCTGGCCCATTCCAACGAAGCCGAGTGGCAGCAATTCAAGTCGAACCGCAATAACGAGGCCTTCCTGGACCGCATCACCGTGGTAAAGGTGCCCTATTGCCTGCGCGCCACCGAAGAGGCGCAGATCTATGACAAGCTGATCGCCAGCAGCAGCCTCAAGGACGCTTCATGCGCACCCGAAACCCTGCCGATCATGGCGCGGTTCAGCGTTTTGACCCGCCTGCGCGAACACGAGAACTCGACGCTCTATTCCAAGCTTCGGGTCTATGATGGCGAGAATCTCAAGGACACCGATCCCAAGGCCAAGTCCATCCAGGAATACCGTGACAAGGCCGGTGTGGATGAGGGCATGACCGGAATCTCGACCCGTTTCGCCTTCAAGGTGCTGTCAGAGACGTTCAATCACGACAATACCGAGATCGCGGCGGATCCGGTTCATTTGATGTATGTGCTTGAACAGACCATCCTGCGCGAGCAGTTCCCGGAGGAAACCCAGGGCCGCTATCTCGAATTCATCAAGACAGAGCTGACTTCACGCTATGCCGAGTTCATCGGCGAGGAGATCCAGAAGGCCTATCTCGAATCCTATTCGGATTACGGTCAGAACCTGTTCGACCGCTATATCGCCTATGCCGATGCCTGGATCGAGGATCAGGACTACAAGGATCCCGATACCGGCCAGATGTATGATCGCGAAGTGCTGGAGCAGGAGCTTGAGAAGATCGAGAAACCGGCGGGCATCGCCAATCCCAAGGATTTCCGCAACGAGGTAGTCAAGTTCGTGCTGCGCGCCCGGGCCGAGAACGAGGGCAAGAATCCCGACTGGCACAAATATGCCAAGCTTCGCCGGGTGATCGAGAAGCGCATGTTCTCGAATGTCGAGGACCTGCTGCCGGTCATCAGCTTCGGGGCCAAGCGTGACCGGGAGACCGATGCCAAGCACGCGGAATTCGTCGAGCGCATGACCGATCGCGGCTATACCCAAAGCCAGGTCCGGCGGCTGGTCGAATGGTACATGCGGGTCCGGAAAGCCGGATAGGCGGCGCGGGCATGGCACAGTTCATAGACAGGCGGCTCAACCCCAAGGACCGCAGCCTCGCCAACAGGCGGCGCTTTATCCGGCGTGTCCGCGGGGCGGTCAAGAAGGCGGTCGATGCCTCGGTGCAGAAGCGCGGCATCGCCGATGTCGATCGCGGCGAAAATGTCACCGTCCCCGGCAGCGACATCCAGGAGCCGAGCTTTCACATCGCACGCGAAGGCGGATTTCGCGAACATGTGCTGCCTGGCAACAGGGCCTACCGGAAGGGCGACCGCATCGACAAGCCACCGGGCGGTGCGGGCGCGGGCCGCGACGGCGCGCCCGAAGGCGATGGCGAGGACAATTTCCTGTTCGTCCTGTCGCGCGACGAGTTCCTCGATCTCTTCTTCGAGGATCTGGAACTCCCGGACCTGATCAAGCGCAACATGAAAAGAAGCGAGGCAACGAAGCCACGGCGCTCGGGGCTGTCAGTCAGCGGGGCGCCCGCCAATCTCAGTGTCCAGCGAACCATGCGCAACTCCATCGGCCGCCGGATAGCCCTGAGACGCCCGAAGAATGAACATGTGGACGAGTTGCGGGAAGAGATGCGCGACCTGGAAATGCGGCTCGATCCCGATGACAAGACGGGCTGGGCAAGGCTGGAACGGCTGCGGGCGCGGATCGACGCACTTGTGCACCGGCAGAAACGCATCCCCTTCCTCGACCCGCTGGATGTCCGCTATCGCTTTTACGAGAAACAGCCGGAACCAACGGCGAACGCGGTCATGTTCTGCCTGATGGATGTATCCGCCTCGATGGGCGAGCGCGAGAAGGATCTCGCCAAGCGGTTCTTCACGCTTCTGCACCTGTTCCTGAAACGCCGCTACGACAAGGTCGATCTGGTCTTCATCCGCCACACGCATCAGGCGCATGAGGTCGACGAAGAGACCTTTTTTCATTCCCGCGAAAGCGGTGGCACCGTGGTCAGTACCGCCCTGACCGAGATGAAGCGGATCATCCGGGAGCGGTATGCGCCGTCAGACTGGAACATCTATGCCGCGCAGGCATCGGATGGCGAGAACTATTCCGGCGACTCGGCCAAATGCATCGAGATCCTGAATAGCGGCTTGATGAAGCTTTGCCAGTATTTCGCCTATGTCGAGATCATCGGCAAGGACGAGGCGCTGATCCTGACCAATAACGACAACGGCACCGAACTCTGGCGCTCCTATCTGGAGGTCGCGGCGAGCTGGCCGAACTTCGCGCTGAAACGGGTCGCCAAACGATCGGATATTTACCCGGTGTTCCGGGAACTCTTCTCGACCGCGACGGAGACATCGGATGGCTGAGGCGGCAAAAAGCGGTGACCTGCTGTTCGACGGCAGCGATTGGGATTTCGACACGCTATGGCGAACCTATGACGTGATCGAGGGCATCGCGCGGGATGACCTCGGCCTCGACCTCTATCCCAACCAGATCGAGATCATCTCTTCCGAGCAGATGCTTGACGCCTATTCCTCGGTCGGCATGCCGCTGATGTATCACCACTGGTCCTTCGGCAAGCAGTTCATCTTTCACGAGCGCCAGTATCGCAAGGGCATGCGGGGGCTCGCCTACGAGATCGTCATCAATTCCAGCCCCTGCGTCAGCTATTGCATGGAGGACAACACCATGCCCCTGCAAGCGCTGGTGATCGCCCATGCGGCCTGCGGGCATAACCATTTCTTCAAGAACAACCACCTGTTCCGGCAATGGACCGATGCCGAGGGCATCCTCGATTACCTCGACTATGCCCGCGACTTTATCCAGAACTGCGAGGAACGGCATGGGCCAGCCGAAGTCGAGCAATTGCTCGATGCCGCCCATGCGCTCATGCCTGCGAGCGTGTTTCGCCACCGGCGCCCTCCCACACCGTCGATGCGTGCCGAGAAAGAGCGTGAACGCAAGCGCAGCGAGGAAGCGGAGCGCGCCGTCTATTACCTCTGGTCAACGCTGGATCGGGGCGACAAGTCGAAGAACAAGACGGAGGAGGTGGAAGAATACAAGTCGAAGATGCACCTGCCCGAAGAGAACATCCTGTATTTCATCGAATGCTACAGTCCGGCGCTGAAGCCGTGGGAACGGGAAATCCTGCGCATCGTCCGCAATATAGGCCAGTATTTCTATCCTCAGCAGCAGACCAAGATCATGAACGAGGGCTGCGCCTGTTTCGTTCACTACCATATCCTCAACAAGCTGCATGAGACGGGCCGCATCACCGATGGCGCGATGCTGGAGATCCTGCACAATCATACGAATGTATTAACCCAACCGGTCTTTGACGATCCGCGCTATGGCGGCCTCAACCCATATGCGATCGGCTTCGCGATGATGCGCGACATTCAGAGGATCTGCCTGGAACCGACCGAGGAGGATCACCGCTGGTTTCCCGACATTGCCGGCTCCCGCGACTGGAGGAATGTGCTCAAGCAGGCGTGGGAGGGTTACCGCGACGAAAGCTTCGTCCAGCAATTCCTTAGCCCCAAGGTCATCCGCGATTTCCGCATGTTCGCGCTGACCGACGATGCCAGGAACAACTGGTACACGGTTTCAGGCATTCACGACGAGTCCGGCTATCAGACCGTCCGGGACACCTTGGAACGGATCGGCGATCTGTCCCTGTCACAACCGATCATACAGGTCGTCGATGTCGATCTTCTCGGGGACCGGGTGCTGCATCTCCAACATCGCAAGGTCGCAGACATGCCGCTTGATGACGATGATGCCAAGGCCACCTTGGAGCATTGCAAGCGCCTGTGGGGCTATGAGGTGAAGCTGACCGAGACCTCGGTGTCTTCCTCCGAATAGAATCAGCAGGCGGATACTCCACCTGACGCCCAAGCGGGCATTTCCTTCGAAACCGTTTCATCGATGAATTTGGTGGAGCCAAGGGGAGTCGAACCCCTGACCTCTTGAATGCCATTCAAGCGCTCTACCAACTGAGCTATGGCCCCACCGGAGGTCTCGCAACATGTCTCGATCATCTTGCGTGGGGCGTCGTATAGGGGGCTGCAGGCCGGGGTGCAAGCGGAAAATTCGCGGTCACCGGATGATTTTTCCGGTCTGAGAAGGAAGCTGTCCGAACTCGTGCGCCATATGAAAAACGGGGCCGAATGGCCCCGCTCAACAACTCGTTCCGGATAGATGATTTCAGGTCCGGCCGGCCTTGGCGTCAAGGCTGATCGGGCCGGGTCCGGCAAAGAACAGGTAGAGGAAGATGAAGCAGTAAAGTATCGCTGCATCACCGCCATTCAGCGCCGGGAACAGGTTCTGTGGCGCATGAACCATCCAATAGGCGAAGGCCATCAGCCCCGACAGCAGGAACGCCACCGGGCGGGTGAACAGGCCCAGGATCAGCAGCGCCCCGCCGACCAGTTCCATGATCCCGGCGATCCAGGGCAAGGACATCACCCCCGGGTTCATGTCGCTGGCAGGGAAGCCGAGGATCTTCTGCGTGCCATGCGCCATGAAGATCAGTGCCGAGACGATACGCAGCAGGCTGAGCATATAGGGCGAATAGCGCGAAAGGAATTTGAGAGACATCGTCGCGTTCTCCTTGCATTCGATGAAAGCGCCCCGGAGCCCAAGCGATACCGGTCTCCGGGTCGGGGTTATTCTTCGTCCTTGTCGTCGGCGACGTCGGCGATGTCGTCCAGGGACACATCTCCGTCATCGTCGTCGTCTTCGAGCAGGTCATCATCCAGTTCCCCGCTCTCGCTATCCAGTTCCTCGCTGTCGTCGACCAGATCGGTTTTCTGCTCACGCGAAGATGTCTTTTCGCTGACAAGCGACTTGGTGCGCCCTTCGCTCAGGCTTTCCACAGTCATTTCGCTGCCGCAGGCCGGGCAGGTCATCGGATCGTTGGTCAGGTCATAGAACCGGGTCGCACAATGCGGGCACAGACGTTTCGTGCCCCATTCCTCTTTGGGCATGGTATTCTCCTTCCGCCGCGATTAGGGAATTTCGCGATCCCCTGCCACAAGGTCCGGGGGGTGTCAAAGGCTTTCTTCCTGACCGCATGAATGAGGCAAAAGCGGTGACCGAGACCATCACGACCTCCAGCGGTTTCCGGATCGCGCTGCGCCGCTCGGCGCGGGCGCGGCGGATGACACTGCGTGTGCCCCGGACGGGCGGGGATCCGGTGCTGACCCTGCCGCCCCGCATCAGCCTGAGCGAGGGCCGCGCCTTTGCCGAGGCACAGGCCGAATGGCTGCGCCGGGCGACGTCGCGTCAGATCGTGGCGCAAAAGGTCGACGTCGGAACGCTGCTTCCCGTCGAGGGGCGCCCGCTGCAGGTCACCCCCTTCCCGATCCGCAATGCCCGCATCGAGGGCGCGGCCCTGCTGATCCCCGAGAGGCGGCCCGCAGCACCCGTCATACAGGCATTTCTGAAGCATCTGGCGCTGCAGCGCCTTCGTGCCGCCTGTGACGCTTTCGCCACGGTCCTGGGGCGCGAATACCGTACCATTGCGCTGCGCGACACCAGATCGCGTTGGGGAAGCTGTTCATCGGACGGGCGCCTGATGTTCTCCTGGCGGCTGGCGATGGCACCGCCCGAGGTGCTGGACTACGTCGCCGCCCACGAGGTCGCGCATCTGGCCCATATGGATCATTCGCCGCGCTTCTGGGCGCAGGTCGAAACATTGATGCCCGGTCACAAGCCATATCGTGACTGGTTGCGCCAGAATGGCAATCAGTTGCTGGCATGGCGATTCCGCGATTGACGGCGCTGACGCTTGTGATCACATAACCGCCATGAATTCTTCCCGCCCCGTCGATCCCGCCGCGCATGAGCGGCTTTACCGCAGCCTGCGCAGCCGCATCATGCTGGGAGAGCTGCCGCCGGGCCATGCCATGACCCTGCGCGGGCTGGCCCAGGAATATCACATGTCGATGACCCCCGCGCGCGAGGCGGTGCGGCGGCTGGTGGCCGAAGGGGCGCTGACGCTCTCCGGCTCGGGCCGGATCTCGACGCCGGAACTGTCGGATGAGCGTATCGAGGAACTGGCCGCAATGCGCGCCCTGCTCGAGCCGGAACTGGCCGCCCGCGCCCTGCCCCGTGCCCATTTCGCGCTGATCGACCGGCTGGCCATGATGAATGCGCAGATCGGGGACGCGGTCGAGCGTCACGACGCAATCGGCTATATCCGCTGTAACCTGGATTTTCACCGGATGCTTTACCTGCGGGCGCAGGCGCCTCTGATGCTGGCCATGCTGGAAACGATCTGGCTGCAACTCGGTCCGACGATGCGGCAGCTTTATGGCCGCGTCCGCCGCAACGAGCCGCCTCGCCATCACCGGATGATCCTGGCCGCGTTGCGCGCCGGGGATGAACCCGCCCTGCGCCTTGCCATCCGCGCCGATGTGACCCATGGATTGCGGCACCTGACGGCGGGGTAAGCAAGCGGGCAAGACCGCCGGGGAAAACAGACATCACGATGAAAGGCGAAAACATCATGGCAGAGGCGGCTATCGGGCTGATCGGGCTTGGAACCATGGGATCGGCGCTGGCGCTGAATATCGCGGAAAAGGGATTTCCCATCGCGGTCCATAACCGCACCGCGCAGGTGACGCGCGATTTCCACGCCGGGGCGGGTGAACTCGCCCCACGCGTGATCCCGACGGAAAGCCTCAAGGAACTGGTTGCCGCGATCAAACCGCCCCGCGCGATCATCCTGATGGTGCCTGCGGGCAAACCGGTGGATCAGCAGATCGAGGCGCTCGCGCCGTTGCTCGACCCGCAGGACCTGGTGATCGATGCCGGCAACGCGAATTTCCACGACACCAATCGCCGTGCCGAGGCCGGCCTGCCGATGCGCTTTCTGGGCATGGGCGTGTCGGGTGGCGAGGATGGCGCGCGGCACGGCCCCTCGATCATGGGCGGCGGCGCGCAGCAGGACTGGGACCGCATCGCCCCGATCCTGACCGCCATCGCCGCCAAGGCCGAGGACGGCACCCCCTGCGCCACCCGGATGGGCGAAGCCGGAGCCGGGCATTTCGTCAAGGCCGTCCATAACGGCATCGAATATGCCGACATGCAGATGATCGCCGAGATCTATGGCCTGATGCGCGACGGCTTGGGCCTGCCCGCCGACCGCATCGCCGGGATCTTCGAGGGTTGGAACGATGGCCCTCTGCAATCCTACCTGGTCGAGATCTCGGGCAAGGTTGCGCATGCCTCGGACCCGCATTCCGGCGAACCGATGCTCGATATGATCCTCGACCGTGCCGGGCAAAAGGGCACCGGGCGCTGGACTGCCATCGAGGCGCAGCACCTGGCCGCCCCCATCCCGGTGATCGAGGCGGCGGTAATGGCGCGCAACGTCTCGGCCCAGCTGGAAGAGCGCAAGGCGGCCGAGGATCGTTTCGGCCCCGCCCCGCAGCCCTGCGACCTTGACGAGGATCTGCTGGAACGCGCCCTGATCGCGGGCAAGATCCTGTGCTATGCGCAGGGCTTCGCCATGATCTCGGCGGCCTCCGGGACATTCGGCTGGTCCCTGCCCCTGCCCGATATCGCCCGCGTCTGGCGCGCAGGCTGCATCATTCGCTCGACCATGCTGAACGACATGGCCGAGGCGCTGACCGAGAACCCCGGCCGCAACCTGATCATGGCACCCGGCTTTGCCTCGCGCATCGAAGAGGCCCTGCCCGCCCTGCGCCGGGTCGTGGCCGAGGGACTGGCCAAGGGGCACCCCCTGCCTGCGCTGGCGCAGGGCCTGACCTGGTTCGACATGATGCGCACCGCTCGCGGCACCGCGAACATGATCCAGGCGCAGCGTGATTTCTTTGGCGCGCATGGCTTCGAACGCGTTGATGGGCGCGACGATCCGCATGGACCCTGGGGGGCATAGCAGAGAGGCGCGATCCGGGATGACCGGCTTGCGTCCCGCGATGGCCGGGGGTTTCACACCCCCGGCCCCCCGTGGGATATTTTCATGAAGAAGAATTTCATGAAGAAGAAATTGTAGGGGCCCTGAGCAGGTGACGGCAGCTTTGGGCCCGGCCGCGATTTGTGCCGCGGCCGGGCTGTCGTCGTTTGGGCTCAGACCATGCGTCGAAGGCGTAACCGGGGCAGCGAGGCTGCCGCGGCACACCATGCCAGCAAGGCGCAAAGCGCGATCCCGGCAACCATCGTCGCGGAAGTGTTATCCATGAACGGTCCGGTAAGCGCGATCATCAAGCCGCCGGTCAGCATCTGGATCGTGCCGCCAAGCGACGAGGCCAGCCCGGCGATATCGGGATGCGGATCCAGCGCCATGACCATCGTGGTCGGGATGACCAGCCCAAGGCAGGCATTCGCCACCAGCAGCCCTGCCACCACCAGCGGCAGCGCATCCGCACCCGACCAGACCAGCGCCGTCACCAGCAGAGTCAGCCCGGTGAACCCGGTGATCGCCAGCGAGATGACCCGCTCCATCCCGAATTGCTCCGCCAGTCGTCCCGCGAATTGCGAGGCGCTGAAGAAGCCGATGGCATTGATCGCGAAGGCGATGGAGAATCCAGTCGGGCTCAGCCCGTATTGATGCTTGTAGACGAAGCTCGCCGTGGACAGGAAGACGAAGAAGCTGGCCATGCCGAAACCGCCGATCATGGTCAGCCCCATGAAACGCTTGTCGGTCAGAAGCCGCCGTGCCCCTGCCATCATCTGCCCCAAACGGACCGGCTGACGATGCAGCGGATCCGAGGTCTCGGGCAAGACAACGAGGATCAGGAACAGGCTCAGCAGCGCCGCCGCCCCGAGCACTCCGAAGATCTCGCGCCAGCCGCCCCAGGCCATGACCAGCGAACCGGTCAGCGGCGCCAGCATGGGCGAGATCGAGATGACGATCATGATCGCCGCCATCATCTTGGCCGCGGCCGGGCCGGTGGCGACGTCGCGGATCACCGCGCGCGGCACCACCATCAGCGTCGCCGCTCCGAAGCCCTGTACCGCCCGTGCAAGGATCAGCCAGCCAATCGTCGGCGCCAGCGCCGCCGCGACGGTCGCGACCAGGAAGATCACCACGCCCAGGGCCATTGGCTTCTTGCGCCCGATCGCGTCGGCCATCGGGCCATAAATCATCTGCGCGAGCCCGAAGGCGATGAAGTAAGAGGTCAGCGTCAAAGCCGCGCCAGCCTCGGTCGTATTCAGATCGGCGGCCACCTGCGGCATTGCGGGTAAATACATGTCGATCGCGAAGGGACCGACGGCGGATAATAGCCCCAAGACAAGGGCCATGCGGAACATTGGGTCACGCATCGTAATAAACCTATGATGTAGATATGAAAGGACGGCGCACAGAATCGCGCCATGGATTTCGCCGCCGCCGTTAATCGTATTTGCCACCGGTTCACGAATTTGGCAACCCCGTGGAACGGCAAATTGCGGAACTCCGCCACCTTGCCGACGGTCGCAGCTGGCGCTATCTGCTACCGCCATGGCCAAGCTGTATTTCCATTACTCGACCATGAATGCCGGCAAGAGTACGCTTTTGCTGCAAGCTTCCTACAACTATCGCGAGCGGGGAATGCAGACGCTGCTCCTGACCGCCGCGCTTGACGATAGGGCGGGCGAAGGCCGCATCGCCAGCCGGATCGGTATCGCCGATGAGGCGCTGACCTTCGACAGCCGAAGCGACCTCTTCGCGCTCATCGAGGAACATGGCAAAAGCTCTGCCTGCGTCTTCATCGACGAAGCGCAATTCCTGACACGCGAACAGGTCTGGCAATTGGCTCGCGTGGCAGACGACCTGAAAATTCCCGTCATGTGCTACGGCCTGCGTGTCGATTTCCAGGGAGAGCTGTTCCCCGGTTCTGCCGCCCTGCTGGCGCTGGCCGATGACATGCGCGAGGTCCGAACCATCTGCCATTGCGGCAGGAAAGCGACCATGGTGATCCGCCGCAATGCCGAGGGCCGCGCCATCACCGAGGGCGCGCAGGTGCAGGTCGGCGGCAACGAGACCTATGTCTCGCTTTGCCGCCGCCATTGGCGCGAGGCGGTAGGGCGCTGACATCCGCACGCCCCGCTGATCGCGCCGGAACCCGGCCACAGCCTCAGCTCAGCCGCACGGACATGCCGCCATCGACCACCATCGCGCTGCCGGTCATGAAGGAGGACCGCTCCGACAGCAGGAAAAGGGCACCCTGCGCGATCTCTGTCGCGCTCGCCATCCGCTTCATCGGGTGCAGGTTCGAGACGAAATCCAGGACCTCCGGATTGCCCTCGCCCCCCGACGGCGTGACGGTACCGCCCGGCAACAGCGCATTGATCCGAATCCCCTCACCCGCGAATTCCGACGCCATCGATTGCGTCAGGCCGATCAGCCCGGCTTTCGCAGCCGCATAGGCCGTCATGCCCGGCAATCCTCCATTGCTGAATCCCACGAATGACGAGGTATAGACGATCGTGCCGCCGCCATTCCGCCTCAGCGCCGGGATTTGGGCCTTCGCGGACAGGAAGGCGCTTGTCAGATCGGTCGCCATCACGTCGTTCCAGTTGGCCAGCTCCATCTCGGGCACCGACACCATCTCGCCAACGATCCCGGCATTGTTGAACGCGCCGTCAAGCCGGCCGAACTCGGAGACCGCAAACTCGACCAGTTCCGAGGCATAGGTTTCGTCCCTCACATCGCCCGGCAGGAAAACCGCCCGGCCACTGCCCTGGTTGATGGTCTGCGCCAGAGCCTTCAACTCGGCCGATCTGCGGGCGCCAAGGACGACATTCGCCCCCTCTCTCGCGAACAAGAGCGCCGCCGCCGCGCCGATCCCGCTGCTGGCGCCCGTTATGATGATGGATTTACCCTTCAGTTCCATGTTCTCTTCTCCATTGAGTCATATTCACGGGTCATCGATACCGAACCCGCCGGACCGCAGGGCGCGTGAAACGGGCGCGACATTCATTTGTTCGTGGAGGGCTGATAAAGACGCGGCGACAGGCCCCGACGGCCTTTTTCCGAAGATCTCGGCAAAGTCCGGCCCCTTGCCGAAATCTTCCCATGCTGCCAATCTGTTAGGCAGGGAGAGTGTGATGATTGACGATTTCAAGCCGCGCGAAGGACTCGATTCAGCCGAAATGGGGGTGATCGCCCATCTCTATCGGGGCGAGATCTATCGCTCGACCTTGTGGCGAACGCGGCTGGACACCACGACCAACTGGTCGGTGGTGACCTTGGGCGTCGCCCTGTCGATTGCCTATTCCTCGCCGCAGGCCTCGCCCCTGCCCCTGGTACTGGTCGGCATCCTGATCGTGTTCTTCCTGATGCTCGAGGCGCGGCGCTATCGCTATTTCAATGTCTGGCGGGCGCGCTGCCGCTGGATCGAGCTGCATTTCATGGTCCCGATGCTGACCGAGGGCGATCTGCACATGGAAGAGCGCTGGCAGGACCGGTTGGCCGAGGATTACCGCCGCCCCGCCTATCATGTCAGCATGTGGACAGCGATCGGGCGGCGCATCCGGCGCAATTATTTCTGGATCCTGCTGATCCAGACCATAGCCTATATCGGCAAGCTGGTGGTTCACCCCGAACCGCTGCAATCAACGGCAGAGCTGCTGTCGCGTGCCACGATCGGCCCCATTCCCGGCGTGCTGGTGCTGAGCTTTGGCGCAGTCTACTGCACAAGCTGGGGACTTATCGCCTTGTGGAGCGCACGAAGCGATGCCGAACGCGCCAGGCAACGCAGCGACCCGCTCGGCATGGGCTGAGGCTTTCGGAAAACCGCGCAACGCAGGCTGCCTGTGTACGTCCTGTGTACAGGCTGTGTACGCCCGGTGCACGGGTTGTGCGGCCGGAATCCCAGCATTTGCTGGGTAAATCGCATCCGTGTTGCGCATGGTGACAAATGCAACGCACGCTGATGTTGCATCCGGCCTTCCCGGCGATTGACATAAGCACATATTCGTATTCTTGATTGTCACGAGACAGGCATTTCGGACAATCACCATATAAAGGGCAGACTTATGCTGGAGATCGGCTATTGGGGCGCGGCACTGGCGGGCATCCTGTCCTTCCTGTCGCCCTGTATCCTGCCCATGGTCCCGTTCTACCTGTCCTACATGGCCGGGATCTCGATGTCCGAGCTGCGCGGCGACGGCAAGATCGCCGCCGGAGCCACAATGCGACTGGTCGTCTCGTCAATCGCATTCGCGCTTGGCGTCACCACGATCTTCGTGCTTCTGGGATTGGGTGCTACCGCGCTTGGGCAGTTATTCGCACAATGGAGACAACCACTTAGCTATGTTTCCGCCGCGATACTTGCCGTGTTCGGCCTGCATTTCCTCGGCGTCATCCGCATCCCTTTCCTCTATCGCGAGGCAAGGCTCGAAGGCCCGGCCAAGCCCGCCGGCATCGCCGGAGCCTATGTCATGGGCCTCGCCTTCGGCTTCGGCTGGACCCCCTGCGTCGGCCCGGCCCTGACCGCGATCCTGCTGGTCGCCTCGGGCAGCGGCGATCTGTGGCGCGGCGGCACGCTGCTGCTGGTCTTCGGTCTCGGCATGACGCTGCCCTTCGTTCTGGCGGCAGGTTTCGCCAAGCCCTTCCTCGCATGGGCGAACCGAAACCGTAAATACCTGGGATATATCGAGAAACTGATGGGGGTCATGCTGATCCTCTTCGCGATCCTGATCGCGACGAATACGGTAAACCTGATCGCCGCCTGGATGATCAGGCATTTCGACTGGTCCGCGACACTCATCTGAGGGAGGATGACATGAGCTTTCTTCGCGCCACCCTGCTGACACTGGCCCTCGCCCTGCCCGCCCATGCGGTCACGCTCGGAGATGACGGGCTCTATGACGAGCCATGGATCCGCGAAACCTTCATGGACCTGCGCGAGGATCTGGCCGAGGCGAACGCTGAGGGCAAGCGCCTGCTGATCCTGATCGAACAGCGCGGCTGCATCTATTGCACCAAGATGCATGAAGAGGTGTTCTCGGATCCGGCCATCGCACAACTGATCACCGACAATTATTTCGTCATCCAGATCAACATGTTTGGTGACATTCCCGTCACCGATTTCGACGGCACCGAACTGCCCGAGAAAGAGATGGTGAACCGTTGGAGCGCGATGTTCACCCCGACCATGATCTTCCTGCCCGAAGAGGTCGGGGAAGGCCTCACCGCCGCGCAGGCCTCTGTCGCGACCATGCCGGGCGCCTTCGGCAAGGGGACGACTACGGCGCTCCTGGAATGGGTCCGCGATCACGGCTATGAATCCGGCGAGAATTTCCAGAAATATGTCCAGGAAAAAACCGCCGCGCCGAATTAATCCCCCAGGCCCGTCTCGCGCAGGTAATGGCGCATCGCATCGGCCACATGGCGAAACCGGTCGCCGCCCAGATGCTTGCCGCCATACCAGCGCGTCACCACGACCACGTGATCCTGCAACCCGGCGCGCTCCAGCATCTGGAGCATCAGCGCACCCGCCCCGGACTCGCCGTCATCATCCTTGACCGGCTCCCCATTCAGGATCGCCGCCCAGCTGTTATGCGTCGCCTTGGCAAAGCGCTTGTTCCGCTTCAGTTCCGCAATGAATGCCGCGACCTCGTCCCGGTTCCTCGCCGCCCCGCCCGAAACGGCATAACGCGACCCACGATCCGAGATGATCTTGTCGAAAACCTGCATAAACCCTTCTTCTTCATGGAAATATCCCGGGGGAGTCCAGCCCGGACGGGCTGGGCGGGGGCAGAGCCCCCTTCCCTTATTCCGCTTCCAGGAACGCCCTTATCCGCTCGCCAGCCTGCGCTATTCCCAGCACCCCATCCAGATGCCCCCGCGTGCCCTCCAGTTCGACGAACTCCACGGGCGTGCCGTCCGACCTGATGATCGCGCCGGTCTCGCGCACCGCGTTTCCGGGAAAGACCAGGTCCTCGTCGGTATGGATCAGCATCACCGGCACGTCGATATCCAGCAATCCCTGATACAGGCTACCCTCGGGATGCCCCGCCACGAATAGCTGGTTGGCGCGCACGAGATACAGGAAATGGTTGGCATCCGACACCGATGCCCGCGCCGCGCCTGCCCCGTTCAGGACATCCACGACCTTGTATTCATTCGCCCAATCCTCCCCCGGATCGGCCCCCTCCTCGGCCCAGTCCCGCCCGAATGCGCCATTGGTCCATTCCGCCGAATTCGCGTGCAGCGTCACGATCTTGAGCGCCTGCGCCAATCCCGCCTCCGGAGCCGCGCTGTCATAGTAATCTCCGCCGTTCCAGTTCGGATCCAGCCGGATCGGCGAGCCCCAGACATCCAGCCACGCGATCAGATCGGCATCCGCCCAGCCCGACGAGATCACCGGGATCACCCGCTCCAGCCGGTCGGGATAGCGCGCCGCCCATTCATAGCTCTGCAGCCCGCCCATCGAGGCGCCCATGACGGCGTGCCATTTCTCGATCCCCAACTGTTCCATCAGGCCTAGCTGCGTATCGACGAAATCGCCAATGGTCAGGATCGGGAAATCCATGCCCCAGGGCTCTCCGGTCTCGGGATGGATCGTCGCGGGACCGGTAGTGATGACATTGGGATCACGTGCGCCCAGATTGACCGGCGTATCGACCGAGACGACGAAATACCTGTCCGTGTCGATCGGCTTGCCCGAGCCGATGATCGAATCCCAGTAACCGGGCGCGGCATCGTCCTCGCTGTATTTCCCCGCCGCATGGCTGTTGCCGCTGAAATAATGCGGGATCAGGATCGCGTTGTCCCCGGCCTCGTTCAACTCGCCATAGGTCTCGTAGCCGAGGCGCATCTCGGGGATGACCTCCCCGCCGCGCGTAGTGAAATTCTCCAGGGTAAATTCCTGTTTCTCGACCAAAGGCTCATAACCCGCGGCCGGTCCAGCCAGCATCACGGCGATCAATATCGTCAAGCGCATCCTTGTCCTCCCTCATTCCGCGTTCAGGGAACATCGCGAGGGCCGGAAAGTCCAGCGCCCCCGGCACGGAAACGGGTGGCCAGACCTGCCGGTCTTGCCCTATGTTTGCGCCAACAGCACTGAAGGAGCCCGACATGCTACCCTCCCGTTCCGAATTCCCCGACGGTTTCGTTTTCGGCGCGGCGACCGCCGCTTACCAGATCGAAGGATCGGGTTTCGGCGGTGCGGGACCGTCGCATTGGGACACATTCGCCGCCACTCCGGGCAATATCGCCGATGACAGCAGCGGAGCGCGGGCCTGCGATCACTATCACCTGTGGGAAACCGATCTCGACCTGATGCGCGATGCGGGGTTTGACGCCTATCGCTTCTCGACCTCTTGGTCGCGGGTCATGCCCGATGGCCGGACGCTGAATCCCGAGGGGCTGGATTTCTACGACCGCCTTGTCGACGGGATGCTGGAGCGCGGGTTGCAGCCCTTCCTGACCCTGTATCACTGGGACCTGCCCGCGGCACTTGCCGATCAGGGCGGCTGGCGCAATCGCGACATCGCTGCACTGTTCGCCGATTACGCGACCACGGTACAGGGCCGCCTCGGCGACCGGCTGACCAGCACCGCAACCCTGAACGAGCCCTGGTGCATCGCGTGGCTGTCGCATTTCCTTGGCCATCACGCTCCCGGTCTGCGCGACATTCGCGCCGCCAGCCGTGCCATGCATCACGTTCTGCAGGCGCATGGCACCGCAATCGACGCCTTGCGGGCCGAAGGCGCATCGAATCTTGGCATCGTGCTGAATTTCGAGACCTCGCATCCCGCAGATGACAGCCTTGAGGCAGCGGCATCCGCGGCGCGGCAGGATGCGATCTATAACCAGTGGTTCATCCGGGCGCTGATGGGGCAAGGCTATCCCGAGGCCGCGCTTGAGGGGATCGGGCCGCATCTGCCCGAAGGTTGGCAACACGATATGGAACGTATCGCCGCGCCGCTCGATTGGCTGGGTGTGAATTACTACACCCGCAAGCTGCACGGTCATTTGCCCGGATCATGGCCCAATGATCGGGCAGAGGACGGACCTCTGCCCAAGACCCAGATGGGCTGGGAAATCCGCCCCGAGGGGCTGACCGAATTCCTGGTTCGACTGGCCCGCGACCATACCGGCGACCTGCCGATCCTGGTGACCGAGAACGGCATGGCACTCGAAGCGCCCGAAGATGTCACCGAGGATGCAAGGCGTGTGGCCTTTATCGGCGACCACCTGCGGGCGGCTAGATCGGCACTGGATCAGGGCGTCAATCTGCGCGGTTTCTTTTACTGGTCGCTGCTCGACAATTACGAATGGGCCTTTGGCTACGGCCCCAGGTTCGGATTGGTCCATGTCGACTACCGGACCATGCAACGCAGGCCCAAGAAAAGCTGGCACGCATTTCGGCGGATGCTGCACGGATGATTTATATGCAATGTTCACGCAGGGCAGTCGCGAATCAGGTTAAAATAGTTTAATGTCAATAGTTAAGTGGCAGTAAGCGGCTCCCTGACAGCCAACCAATAGACAATTGACTATTTTCGATAATCGTGTCCCCGCAAGTTTGTTCTCTGGTGTTGTTGTCGTTGTGATCTTGCGGGACGCAGGCTTCTCAAGGGCAAGCCGGTTCGCCAGATCGTTCAGCGGCATCTCGAAAGCAGGGAGCCCCTGTCAGCGCAGGTCATGTAACCGGCGCCATCAGCGCGAATGCACAAACCCGCCGGCAAGAATCATGTCGGCGGCCTTTTCCGCGATCATCGTCACCGGTGCATGCGTGTTCCCCGAGGGAATCACCGGCATGATCCCGGCATCCGCGATACGCAACCCGCCGATCCCGCGCAGCCGCAACTCCGGATTCACGACGGCCATCGGATCATTTCCCATTTTCGTGGTGCCGACCGGGTGAAAGATCGTCGTCCCCACTTCGCCCGCGGCCTGTGCCAGCTCGGCATCGCTTTGCAGATGCGCGCCGGGCTTGACTTCCTCGGGCCGGAATTCCGCCATCCGCCGCGTTTCCATCAGTCGCCGCGCGTGACGCAGGCTGTCGATCGCCGCCTGCCGATCCGCTTCCGTCGATAAATAGCACGGAGCGATGGCGGGGCTAGCCATGGGATCGGATGCCGAGATATGGCTGTGCCCCCGGCTTTCCGGGCGCAGGTTGCAGACCGAAACGGTCAGGCCGGGGAAATCGTGCAAGGGGTCGCCGAATTTCTCCAGCGACAGCGGCTGCACGTGATACTCGATATTCGCCGTCTCGAACGCATCCGAAGATCTCGCGAAGATCCCCAGTTGACTGGGCGCCATCGCCATCGGCCCAGACCGCCGCAATGCATATTCCAGCGCGATCCCTGCCTTGCCCCAGATCGACCGCGCCCGGTCGTTCAGGGTCTGCGCGCCGCTGATCCTGAACACGGTGCGAAGTTGCAGATGATCCTGCAGGTTCTCTCCCACCCCCGCCAGGTCCAGAACGGTATCGATGCCCAGGGCCGAGAGCCGTTCGCCCTGCCCGATCCCGCTTAGCTCCAGGATCGCCGGAGAGTTGATCGCCCCCGCCGCAAGGATCACCTCGCCCCGCGCCTTCGCATGCATCCGGCGGCCCTTTTGCGTAAACACGACACCGGTGGCGCGGCCGCCCTCCAGCGTCAGGCGCTCGACCTGTGCATGGGTCTCGATCCGCAGGTTCGGGCGGGATTTCGCAGGGTCCAGAAAGGCCTTGCGCGAATTCCACCTTATCCCGCCATGTTGGGTCACGGGGAAATATCCGACCCCCTCATTGTCGCCGCTATTGAAATCGTCGCGGATCGGCAGCCCCAGCTCCTGCGCGGCCTCGGCCACGGCGTCGAGGATCGGCCAGCTCAACCGCTGCCGCTCGACCCGCAATTCGCCGCTGTCATTGTGGAACTCGTCGGCCGATCCGTAATGATGCTCGGAACGTCGGAAATAGGGCAGCACATCGTCCCAGCCCCAACCCGGATTGCCCGCCTGCCGCCAACGGTCGTAGTCTCCCGCCTGCCCACGCATGTAGATCATGCCATTGATGGAGGAACAGCCGCCCAGCACCTTGCCGCGCGGATAGTTCAGGCGGCGGCCATTCAATCCCGGCTCGGCCTCGGTGCTATAACACCAGTCGAGCGTCGGGTCACCCATGGCATAGAGATAGCCAACCGGTACATGCACCCAGAAACGGTTGTCGCTGCCCCCCGCCTCCAGCAGCAGGACACGATTGCGCGGATCGGCGGAAAGACGGTTGGCCAGCACGCACCCCCCCGAGCCCGCGCCCACGATGATGAAATCATACTCCCCGAAATCCTGCATTTGCCCTCTACCTATCAAGCGTCTTTGCCCCTCCGTCGAGGACTGAGGTCCGCTCCTTCTTCTTCATGTAAATATCCCGGGGGTCCGGGGGCTGGCCCCCGGCCATCGCGGAATGCAATCCCCTTATTCCGCCGCCGCCAGCAACGAGGCATTACCCCCCGAAGCCGTCGTGTCGATGCACAGATGCCGCTCCAGCACCGCATAGGCAGGCAACTCCATCGAGGTCACCAGCGGAATGATCGCCCCCTCGCGCGCCGCCAATGCCTGGCGGTATAGCCGCGCCTGATCCTCGGGACCGTCATAGGCCACAAGCGCCATGCCCGACAGCGTTCCAAGGGCGTCGGCGGGCAGGCTTCCCGGCACCTCGACGGTGGCGCAGCCTTTCGCCTGGGCGATGGCCGCCTGCCCGGCGCTGTCCGGGCCAAGGCACAGCACCGTGCCACGGGCATGGGTGGTCAGGCGGTTCGATTCCCCCGTCGGGCCGGGCAGCAACAGGGTTTCACGCGGGATCGCGCTATCGGTTCGCGCGGCATCCAGCGTTTTCTGCAGTGCCGCCGGATCGGCCTCTGGTCCCTCGGATGCGGGCATCCGGTTCACCTTCGCTGCCCGGAAGCGCGGGACGTAATGCGGCCCGCCGGCCTTCGGCCCGGTCCCTGACAAACCCTCGCCACCGAATGGCTGGCTGCCGACGATGGCGCCGATCTGGTTGCGGTTCACATAGAGATTGCCGACATTCACGAGGCTGTCGATATGCTGCACCCGGTCGTCGATCCGCGTATGCAGCCCAAAGGTCAGCCCGTAGCCCGAAGCATTTATCGTCTCGATCACCTGGTCCAACTCGCCGGCCTCGAAGCTGGCGACATGCAGCACCGGGCCGAAGATCTCGCGCTCGACATCCTCGATCCCACTGACCTTGATCGTGACCGGCGCCACGTAATGCCCACGCCCCGGCGTCTTGAGCCGGTGCAGGATACGCCCGTCGCTGCGCGCCTTGGCAATATGGTCCTCGATCCCCTTCTTGGCGGTGGCGGTGATGACCGGGCCGACATCGCTGTCCAGATACCATGGATCGCCGATATGCAGCTCGTCCATCGCGCCATGCAGCATGTCGAGCATCTTCTTCTCGACATCGCGCTGCACATACAGCACCCGCAGGGCCGAGCACCGCTGCCCCGCAGACTGGAACGAACTGGCAAGGATGTCGCGCACGGCCTGTTCCGGCAGCGCGGTGGAATCCACGATCATCGCGTTCAGACCGCCGGTTTCGGCAATCAGCGGCGCGTCGGGCGAAAGATTCGCGGCCATTGCACGGTTGATCGCCTGCGCCGTGGGCAGCGATCCGGTAAAGCACACGCCCGAGACACGCGCATCGCTGCACAGCGCTGTGCCGACGCTTCGTCCCTCGCCCGGCAAAAGCTGCAGCGCAGTCGCGGGCACCCCGGCTTCATGCAGCAATTGCGTTGCCCGCCATGCGATCAGGCTGGTGGTCTCGGCGGGCTTGGCCAGCACCGCATTGCCCGCCGCCAGCGCCGCGCCGATCTGGCCGGTGAAGATCGCCAGCGGAAAATTCCACGGCGAGATGCAGGTGAACACACCGCGCGGAGCGTCCCCGGTCGCGAAACCCGCGTAATAGCGCAGGAAATCCACCGCCTCGCGCAATTCAGCCACAGCGTCGGGCAGCGATTTACCCGCCTCGCGCGAGATCAGCGCGAACAGTTCGCCATAATGCTCCTCGTAGAGATCGGCGGCGCGACACAGGACCCTGGCGCGTTCCTCGGGCGGGGCATCCCAGATCTGCGCCGCCGACAGGGCAGCCGCAACATCCGCTTCAGAGCACCATGCCACCTTGCCCACCCGATCATTGCCATGGGCAGGGTTCACGATCTCTTCCACGTGACGCCCGCTCTCGTCCCCCGCCGCCGCCAGCAAGGGGCCGCCCGTCCAACGATGCTCGAGCCAGCGTGTGCGCTCGGCCTCGATCTCCGCGAGTTCCAATGGATCGCGCAAATCGAAGCCCTTCGAATTGACCCGGTCGGGAGCGAACAGCTCGACCGGTCGGGTAACGCCGGGCGCGGGCTTGCCCGCCACCGCCTGCCACTCGGCAAAGGGATCGGGGGCGACATCCTCGGGGGTGATATCCTCGTCCACGATCCGGTTGACGAAACTTGAATTCGCGCCGTTCTCCAACAGGCGGCGGACCAGATAGGCCAGCAGATCCTCATGCGCACCGACCGGAGCATAGATGCGGCAGCGGGTATTGTTCTGCTCCTTGACGATCTCGTGCAGCGACTCGCCCATGCCATGCAGACGCTGGAACTCGAAATCCCTGTCCTCGCCCGCCAGATGCAGGATCGCGGCGACCGAATGAGCGTTATGGGTGGCGAATTGCGGATAGATGCGCGGGCTGGCAAGCAGTTTCCGCGCATAACAGATCCAGGCGACATCGGTGGCCGATTTATGCGTCCAGACCGGGAAATCCGCCAGCCCTTCGACCTGGTAGCGCTTGATCTCGGTATCCCAATAAGCCCCCTTGACCAGCCGCACCATGATCCGGCGGTCGAGGCTTTCGGCCAGCGCCTCAAGCCAGTCGATCATCGCGGCCGCGCGCTTGCCATAGGCCTGCACCACGACGCCGAACCCGTCCCAACCGGCCAGCGAGGGATCGGACAGCACGGCCTGGATGACATCCATGGATATCTCCAGCCGATCGGCTTCCTCGGCATCGATATTCAGCCCCATCCGCGCCTCTTTCGCCTGCCGGCAAAGGCGCAGCACGATCGGCACCAACTCGGCCATGACCCGGTCGCGCTGCGGTTCCTCATAGCGCGGATGCAGGGCCGACAACTTGATCGAGATGCCAGGATTGTCGCGAATATCCCCGGCTTTCGCCTCGCCCGCCAGTTGCCGGATGGCACCTTCATAGGCCGCCTGATAGGCGCGGGCATCGGCCTCGGTCCGCGCCGCCTCGCCCAGCATGTCATAGCTGTAGCTATATCCCTCGCCAACCCGCTCGCGCCCACGCTTGATCGCCTCCTTGACGGTTTCGCCCAGCACGAATTGCTGCCCCATCTCGCGCATGGCGCGGTGAACGGCGGTGCGGATCACCGGCTCGCCCAAGCGGCGGATGGCGTTGCGCAGATGGCCCGCGATCCCCGGATGCGGCTCGTCGCGCAGAACCTTGCCGGTCAGCATCAGAGCCCATGTCGAGGCATTGACCAGCGACGAGGACGATTTACCCATATGCTGACCCCATTCCGAGGGCGCGATCTTGTCCTCGATCAGTTCGTCCATTGTCTCGGCATCGGGAACGCGCAGCAGGGCCTCGGCAAGGCACATCAGCGCCACGCCCTCCTCGGTGGACAGACCGTATTCGGCCAGGAACACTTCCATCAGCCCCGGCTTGCTGTCAGAGCGGATCGCCCGGACCAGATCGGCGGCGCCGGTGGCGATGCTGTCGCGTGCCTCCTGATCGGGGGCATGGGATTGCACCAGCTCGCCTATCAGGGCCTCTTCGCTGCCCAGATGCAGGTCGCGGATCGACTGGCGGATATCGTCAAGCTGGCTCATTGGTCTCTCTCCCGATGGCATGACATCACGCTTGCTCGAATCGGCAAGCGGTTGCACGAGGTTGAAGCAAGGTCTATCTGCTGACGCAAAAGATCAACCGAGGCCATCATGATTGTCATCGCCGCCATTGTCATCGGCGCCCTTCTGGGCTGGCGCCGCGCCCTCGCACTTGGCGGGAATCGCCGTGATCGCGCCCAATATGCAGCCGCCTTCGCGCTGGCCTTCGCGGTGATCGGCCTCTTCGCCACTGTCATCATCGACCGGATGATGTGATGTTCATTCCCTTCCTCGATCAGCTGCGCAGGCATGGTGTGCCCGTCTCCCTGCGCGAATGGCTCGATCTGATGGGAGGCATGCAGGCTGGCGTCACCGGCTGGTCGGTCGATGGTTTCTATCATTTCGCCCGCGCCGCACTGGTCAAGGACGAGCGCCATATCGACCGTTTCGACCGCGCCTTTGGCGAAGCCTTCGCCGGGCTGGAACATGTGCCTGTCGAGGCGCTGGTCCATGAGCAGACAATCCCGAAGGAATGGCTGGAAAAACTGGCCGAGAAACTGTTGAGCGAAGAAGAACGGGCGCAGATCGAGGGCAGCGGCAGTTTCGAAGAACTGATGAAGAAGCTGCGCGAGCGTCTGGCCGAGCAGGATTCCCGCCACCAGGGCGGCAACAAATGGGTCGGCACGGCAGGCACCTCGCCTTTCGGCGCCTATGGCTACAATCCCGAAGGCGTGCGCATCGGCCAACACGAGAGCCGCCACCGCCGCGCCGTCAAGGTCTGGGACAAGCGCGAGTTCCGCGATTTCGACGACAGCATGGAACTGGGCACCCGCAATATCAAGGTCGCGCTGAAACGGCTGCGGCAATGGGCGCGGCATGGCGCGAACGAGGAACTGGACCTGCCTGCGACCATCCGCGCCACCGCTGATCACGGCTATATCGACGTGAAGACCCGGCCTGAACGGCACAATGCCGTCAAGGTGCTGCTGTTCCTCGACGTAGGCGGCAGCATGGACGACCATACGAGGCTGGTGGACGAGTTGTTCTCGGCCGCCCGCGCCGAGTTCAAGCATATGGAGCATTTCTACTTCCATAACTGCCTCTATGAGGGTGTCTGGAAGGATAATCGCCGCCGCTGGACCGAGCAGACACCGACATGGGATATCCTGAATCGCTTCGGGCGCGATTACAAATGTATCTTTGTCGGCGACGCCTCGATGTCCCCCTACGAGGTCGCCGTACCCGGCGGGGCCAATGAACATTGGAACGAGGAGCCGGGCGAAATCTGGCTGCGCCGTGCCTGCGAGACATGGCCCGACCATATCTGGCTGAACCCGGTGCCCGAGGCGCATTGGCGCTATACGCAATCCATCACCATGATCCGGCAGATATTCGAGAACCGGATGATGCCGCTGACACTGGAAGGGTTGACGCAGGCGATGCGGGTTCTGGGATAAGTCTTCGTCAGGAATCGCCCGGAATCGGGCAATTCCACAGCACCTGGAGCAGTTTGCGGTTAATCAGGCTCAGTTCCGAATTGCGTCCCGCGATGGCCGGGGGTGCTGCCCCGTCGCCGGCGGATCTCTCGAACCAGTGGCGCGACCTCCCGGCGACCCCGGGATATTTGCATGAAGAAGAAGCGGGTCGATAAAGCGCAAATTGCTCTAGCCGAACCGCGCCACCCAGCTCTCGATCAGGTCATGCTGCAGCCTCTTCGCGCGCCGGGTCCAGCTGCGGACACCTGCGGGCAAGTCCTGCCCCTGGCTTGCGGCGTGACGCGGACCATCCATGCACAACGTCGCGAATGCCAGCCTCCGCCCCGAAGGCGCGGCGGCGTAACCGGCCAGGTTCGACACGAAATTCAGCGTTCCGGTCTTGGCGAAGACCTCGGCCCGGCGGGGGGTGTCCGCGTCCAGCACCTCGGCCAACGGATCGTGCTTGAGCAGGTCGGGCAATCCAGTCTTCAACCCCGGCCCCGCCAGCAACCGGACCATCGCCGCCGCGGTTACCCGGCTCTCGGCGGACAGGCCGGAATGATCGGCAAAGCTGAAGCCATCGGGCAATCCTTGATCCGCGACCCATTCTTGCATTCTCGTGGCAGAGGCCTTCAGGTCCGGCGCGTCGCTGGCATGAAGGCCGATAACCTCGGCGGTGAGATTGGTCGAGTAATAGAGCATATCCTCGACGATCTTGCTGAGCGGCGGGCTTTCATGGCTGACCAGTTCCTCGGCCGCGGGCAGGCTGTCGATCACCTCGGGCGCCGGCAGGACCAGCCCCTTGGCGCGGCACAGCGTCTGGAACACGTCCCCGGCATAAAGCTCGGGCTGACGAACCGGCAGCCAGCGGCTACCCGCCCGGCCCATCGCACTGCGCGAAACCGTCCAGACCTCGCGCCCCTCGTCGAAACGGTAGCTGAACAGATCCTGTTGTGCGCCGGGATGGGCCGCGATCGTATAGGCACGCGGGGAATTCCTGGCCGCCCGCGCCTCCAGCGACATTTGGTAGCCGCCATCCCCACGCCGCCAGCCCAGATACACCCGGTTGAAATTCAGGATCATGCCGGACAGCGCCGGGTTATAGGCGAGGTGATCGGCTTGCGGCGGTGCTATTTCCTCGATCCGCGGCAGCGCACCGCCCCATACGGCGAAGCGTTTGGGCTGTTCCTGCCCCGTATCCGCCAGCTTCGCCGCCAGATCCGCCAGATCATCGCTGGACAGTACCGGGTCCCCGGCCCCCACCAGCACCAGCATGTCGCCCGCCCGCATGACACGCGTGCGGAACCGATGCGACGGTCCCAACCGGTCCAGTGCATAAAGCGCCGTCACCATCTTGAGCGTGCTGGCGGGCGCAAGGGGCGTCCAACCCGCCCCGTCTTCCAGCATCGCGCCCCCTTCCGGATCGAACAGCGCATAGCAGACCTGCCCCGGCAGGGCGGCGCGGGCGATCAGCGATGCGCTTCCCGGCACCGGCTTGGCCGGTGGCCGCTGTGCAAGCCCCGTCGCCATTCCCTGGGCGACAGCGCCTCGCCCGGCCCATCCGGCGGCAAGCGCACCGGTCAGGATCGCTCGTCTGGAAATCAGGCTCACTTCGCTGTCCCCTCTTCATCTGCCCGCATGTCGCCCCCGTTTCGGATCATCGTCGAGGAGAGCGGCGACATCGGCAGGTTCAGCAGCACCCATGCGGGCGGCTTCATCATCGGCAACAGGCTTGCATAGGCTTCGGGCAGACGCCCTGCCCGCATGATCTGCGCCGCGCGAGATTGCCGGGCTGCCAGGCGCGTTCCCGGCCGCGCCAATACGCCGATAGGCACCCGCGCCGCAATCTCGGACCAACGTTCCCACCGATCGAACTGCACCAGGTTATCCGAGCCCATCAACCAGACGAATTGCACAGCCGGACAATGCCGCTGAAGCTCGGCGATGGTGTCGGCGGTCATGCGGGTGGCAAGCTGCGCCTCGATATCGGTGATCTCGACCCGTGGATGGCGCATGACGCGCCGCGCCGCCGCGATACGTTCGGCAAGCGGGGCTGGACCATGCTCTTTCAGCGGATTGCCGGGGCTGACCAGCCACCAGACCCGATCAAGCCCGAAACGGCGCAGGGCAAATTCGGTGATATGCGCATGCCCCTCATGGGCGGGATCGAAGGATCCGCCCAGAAGGCCGATGCGCATCCCCGGCCGCGCAATGGGAGTTTTCACCGTCATCGCCCTGACTTAGCGGATCGATCACGCCATGCCAACGCGGGAACGCATATTTGAAACACGGGCAACAGCCCGCTACAGGGAAGCAGGCAGCGAGGACGTGAGCTGGTTCTGTGGCGCGGTCAGGATCGACACTCTCCCGCGCCCATCCCTCTTGGAACTGTAGAGCGCCGAATCGGAATCGGCCAGAAGCTGCTCGGCGGTCGGGTGATCGTAACTGGTCGAAATGGCGATCCCGATACTTGCGGAAACCTGGCAGCGATTGTGACCGCATTCGACAGGCAGTTTGATCTCGCTGATGATGCGCTGTCCCAATTTGCGCAGCGATTTGTGATTGGTTGCGCCACGCAGGACCATGACGAATTCATCGCCCCCGATCCGGGCGGCAACATCGCCATCCCGGGTGGCATTCTCGAGCACCCGCGCAACGTGGCGCAACACCTCGTCACCCGCAGCATGGCCATACAGATCGTTCACTTCCTTGAAGTGATCAAGATCCACCTGTGCGACGGCGAAACCACCCCCGCTTCGGGCTTCCTCTTTGCCGCGTGTGGCATCGATCGCCAATTCCAGCGCCTGCTCCAGGCCGCGGCGGTTCTGCAGACCGGTCAAAGGGTCAGTATAGGAGCGGCTTTCAGCCTCGCGACGCGCATCGTTAAGCCGAACATTGAAAAGTGACAGTTCCCGCATAAACTCCCGGTTGGCTTCATGCAGGAACAGCAACTCCATGGCATGACTGGATGCCGCAAAATCGCCGTCAGTCAGTTGCAGTTTTCTGACCGCCTCCGGCAGGGTCATCCCGAAACCCATGTTCAACAGGAACGTACCATCCGCCAAGCGTACCACATGACCGCGCAATTTGACCTCTTCATTTCCGGTCATCCGTAGCTCGATCCGTTCATTGTGCAGTGCCGAATCCGTCAGAAGCTCTTCAAGGGGAACGGGTTTGGCCGGTCGGGTGATCACAAAGGCATCATGCAGAAACCGCGCATTCTCGGATAGAATTTTTCGGGCAGTTGGTCCGGCACCGAATAACCTCCCCTTCGCATCCACGAGCAGATGTTGAGGCAGGAGCGCCGCGAGATCCTCCGCGCTCAGCAGAACAGGTTTCGGGACAACGACATTCCTTTCATTGTCATTCATCGTGCCGGTTCCTCGTTCTCACCAAGCAGGAAGCTGCGACCGGACGTGAAGAAACCATCCGATATCTGTACCGTCACGCTGTTTTCCTCGATCCCGATCACACCCAAGGCACCGTAATCATCCGCCATGCAGCGGATCAGGCCCGCCATGGCACATGCCCATTCATGCCCGTCCGAAGGGAAATCCACCCGAAGGCAATCGATACCATCTTCGGTCACTCGTATCCGAGGCATGAGAAAATCCGGTGCAATCATGCGTACCCGGTCGCCCAGCATTTCGAGATTCAGCAGAAAATCGTGGAAATTTCGTCCCGAGAAGCGCAACAAACGCCGTATTCGTTCCTGCCGGGCGCTCCATGCCCCGAGATCCTCGAGCAAATCGTCCTTGGGCTTGCCCAGCATCTGCGCCGCCATCGCGATCAAATCCTGGCTGTTCAGATCATCAATGGAACTGCGATACGAAGCCACTCCTGAGGATCGGCAAACGCGATGCCAAAGCGCGTCACTATAGGTTTCCCGCAGAAACGACTCGATGAATTTTCGGACCAGCCAATGCATGCTCACCTCCGGATGAACGATCCATAACGCGGAATCGTAAAGGAAGTGGAAATCCGGAAAATTCCAGAGCGTCGGAGTTCAATCCGGCTCCCATCCGAAGCTGCCGGGACCGCCAAGCGCTATGCGTGCAGACAGGACCTCTTCGGGGCGAATCGACATCGATTTTGCGAATTCCAGTACGCGGCGGTCATCTTCGAGCAGGAAATCCAGGACATGCATGCAGAAATCCGGTTCCTGCGCCGCCTGTCTCAGCGCTTCGGGCTTAAGCCCGCTGCTGGCCAGAAGCGCCGAAGCAAGTTCCGGATGATCGGCGATATGGATCAATGCCCTGACCGCGAGCTCTTGCGCGGCTATTGCCGAATAACTCATTTCTCACCTCCTGAACGTGTATGGTCCGCGGCAAAGTCACGCAGCCATACCGCAAACTCTGGCCCCACGGGCGTCAAGTCATTATGTTACCGGCACGGGACAAGGCTTTGGCCAATTGCCGCATGACCGCAATGTCCCGAATTCGGCCCTAACGGGTCATGCAAGGAACCCGGCCCATCGGCAAGGCGGATTGCGAATGGAGAGGACGGAATGACCCAGATCGACACGACCGGCCCCGGTGAAATCGAACGCCCCACGCGCGAAGCGATGTTGCGCGGCCTGCGCGGACGCTGCCCCGCCTGCGGAGAGGGACGATTGTTCAGCTCCTATCTCAAGGTCGCCGATCATTGTCCGAATTGCGACGAGGCGCTGCATCACCAGCGCGCGGATGACGGTCCGGCCTATCTGACGATCCTGCTGGTGTCGCATCTGGGCGCGCCACTGCTGCTGGCCTGTTACATGGCGTGGCGGCCCTCGGCGATGACGATGATCCTCACCTTCGGGATCGGCGCTGTGGTTCTGTCACTGCTGCTGCTGCCGCGGATCAAGGGTGGCATGGTCGGGCTTCAATGGGCACGGCGGATGCATGGCTTTGGCTCCGCCTCCGAAACGGCTACGTCATGACGGTCCAGGAGAGCCCACCGATCCGCGATGCCGCGACGATCGTCCTGCTCAGGCGTCATGCCGGGGGCAGTTCGGTCCTGATGGGCATGCGCGGGGTCAAGGCGGTCTTCATGCCGTCGAAATATGTCTTTCCGGGCGGGGCGGTGGATCCTGCGGATGCCCTAGCTCCTCTCGCCCGACCGCTCAGCGAGATGAACCGGCGCCGGCTGCTGGAGGAGCCGCGTGAGGGCCCGCCCCCCGATCCCCATGCCATCGCCGCCGCCGCACTTCGCGAACTGGCCGAGGAAACCGGCCTGTTGATTGGCGCATCGCAGGGCCCCGCCAGCAATTGGCCGGGCTATGCCGAGACCGGGCTCAGCCCCGATGCGTCAAAACTGCATTATGTCTTTCGGGCCATCACCCCACCGGGCCGCCCGCGCCGTTTCGACGCCCGTTTCTTCGTGGTAGATGCGGATGTGATCAGCGGAGATCCCGATGATTTCGGCCGCGCCTGCGATGAGCTGTCACATCTGCATTGGGTGCCGCTGCCAGAGGCGCGGGCTCTGGACCTACCTTTTATCACCGAAGTCGTGCTGGCCGAGATCGCAGAACTGACTGGCTCCGTCACCCATCACGATCCGCTGCCGCTACCCGATACCGTGCCGTTCTTTGACAATCGCGGCAGCGCGCCCCGTTTCGCGCAAATCGTGTAGATCCTGAACCCTCTGCCGGTCCAACGCGTGGAAGACTTTTGCGTCCCGCGACAGCTGGGGGGCTTTGCGCCCCCCAAGACCCCCCGCAGGATATTTTCATGAAGAAGAAGGAGCCCGTCCGGTCTGCATGGCGCCCGACGCGTCCCCGTGCGTTCTTCAACTTCCGGTAAAGCGTGGTTTGCGTTTTTCCAGGAAGGCCGTCACGCCCTCGCGGAAATCGCTGCTGCGTCCGGCCTGCCCCTGCAGCTTCGCCTCGAGTTTCAGTTGCTCTTCCAGGTCATTGTCGAAGGATTCCGCTACCGCCTGGCGCACCGCGCGATAGGCGGAGGTCGGTCCCTGCGCCAGTTGGCGGGCACGCGCGGCGACGGTTTCGGCAAATTCGCCATCGGGCAATGCTTCCCAGATCAGGCCCCAATCGGCTGCCTGACGCGCCGGGATGGCGTCGGCGAAAAGCATCATGCCCATGGCCCGTGCCGCACCGACGGCCCGCGGAATGGCCCAGGTCCCGCCCGCATCGGGCACCAGGCCGATTCGAGTGAAGGCCTGGATGAAATCCGCGCTTTCCGCCGCGATCACCACATCCGCGACCAGCGCCAGGTTGGCCCCGGCCCCGGCTGCCGTGCCGTTCACCGCCGCGATAACCGGCACCGGGCAGTTGCGGACGGCATGCAGCATCGGTTCATATTCATCGCGCAAGGTCGCCTCGAGATCGCGGGCCGCATTCGCGTCGGTCAGGTCCTGTCCCGAACAGAAGGCCCGGCCAGATCCGGTCAACACCACGCAGCGCACTTCCTTCGGCAGCGAGGTCAGGGCATGCGTGATCTCTGCCCGCATCCGGCTGTTCAGCGCGTTCATCTTGTCGGGCCGATCGAGAATCAGCGTCGCGATGCCGTCCCTGACGCCGAACTGAATGGTTTCGAAATCCATGATATCCCCCTTGTTCCTCGCAGCCATGATGGCGAAATTGGCGCGGGGGGAAAGCGCAACCCTGCGTCACTCGCGCATGATCTCGTCCAGCCGGGATTTCTCTGTCTCGCTGAGCGTTGTCGTCGGGGGCGCGGCCCCCGATCGTCCGCGGATAAAGACCCATGCAATCAGCAGCCCCAATAGCGCCATCACCGGCCCGGCCAGCCAGAGGATCAGGTTGCCACCACGGGCACGCGGTTCGAACAGCACGAATTCCCCGAAACGATCCACCACCGCGTCGATCACTTCGGCATTGTTATCACCTGCCACCAGCCGTTCGCGGACATAGAGCCGCAGGTCACGGCTGATGGCGGCATTCGATTCATCGATGTTCTCGCCCTGACAGATAGGGCAGCGCAGCTTTTGCGATATCTCGCGGGCCCGTGCCTCCAATGCCGGATCCTCCAGCACCTCGTCGGGCTGAACGGCCAGCGCGGGCGACAAAAGCGCCATCAGCAGCACGAGGATCAGGGACAAGCGTTTCATTCCGCGGGAACCGCTGCCATGGGGCCGCGTTTCCTGGCTCCGGCCGCCACGCGATAGCGGCGATCCGACAGGCTGATCATTCCGCCAAGCGCCATCAGGATCGCGCCGGCCCAGATCCAGTTGGCGAATGGCTTCACGTAAGAGCGCACCGCCCAGCCCCCGTCCTTCTGCGCATCCCCGATCACCAGGTAGATGTCGCGGAAGATGCCATTGTCGATTGCCGCCTCGGTCGTGGGCATGGCCTGCACCGGGTAGACGCGTTTCTCGGGGCGCAGCGTGGCGACTTGTCGTCCGTTCCTGGCCACATCGAGCGTCGCCATGGTCGAAAGATAGTTCGGCCCCTCGACCTCATCCACCGCCTTCAAGGTGATCTGGTAACCCGCCACCTCGAATGGCTCGTCAATCTGTGCGACGCGGATATCCTCGGTCTGCCAGGCGGTCAGCAGGGCCACCCCGATGAAGGTTACGCCAAGGCCTGAATGCGCCACCGCCTTGCCCCAATCCGCGCGCGGCAGGCGCAACAGGCGCGACAGGCCGGATTTCCCTGTGCGGTGGATGAGCTCGGCGACCGAGCTGCCGATCAGCCAGGCGCCAAGCCCTGCCCCGATGATCGCGATGGCAGAACGCCCGGTCGAGACCGCGAAAACCAGCAGCATGACGGCGGCGGCGAAGATCAGCGCTCCGCGCAAGGGCCGTATCGCCCGCGAAGGGACAGCGCGCTTCCATGGCATGATCGCCCCGAGGGGCAGCGCAACGGCCAGCACCAGCATGAATGGCGTGAAGGCCTTGTTGAAGAAGGGTGCGCCCACCGACAATTTGCGGTCCCACATCATCTCGGCGAAAAGCGGCCACATGGTGCCGATGAAGACCACGAAGGCCGACACCGCCAGCAGCACGTTGTTGAGCACCAATGCCCCTTCTCGCGAGACGGGAGCAAAGACCCCCTTCGCCGTCATCTGCCCCGCCCGAGCGGCGTAAAGCGTCAGGGCCCCGCCGGTGAAGACGGCAAGAATGGCGAGGATGAAAACCCCACGCGCCGGGTCGCTGGCAAAGCTGTGGACAGAGGTGATTACGCCCGAGCGCACGATGAAGGTGCCGATCATCGAGAAACCGAAAGCCATGATTGCCAGCAGAATGGTCCAGCTTTTCAGCGCCTCGCGCTTTTCGACGACGATGGCCGAATGCAGCAGGGCGGCAGCCAGCAGCCATGGCATGAAGCTGGCATTCTCCACCGGGTCCCAGAACCAGAACCCGCCCCAGCCAAGCTCGTAATAGGCCCACCAGGATCCAAGCGCGATGCCGATGGTCAGGAACATCCAGGCCGCCAGCGTCCAGGGCCGCACCCATCGCGCCCATGTCGCATCCACCCGCCCCTCGATCAGCGCGGCGACGGCAAAGCTGAAGGCCATGGAAAGCCCGACATAGCCCAGGTAAAGGAAGGGCGGATGAAAGGCCAAGCCCGGATCCTGCAGAAGCGGGTTCAGGTCACGCCCGTCGAACGGCGGATTCGCGAGACGCAGGAACGGGTTCGAGGTGAAGATGATGAAGGCGTAGAAGGCCGCCCCGATAGAGGCCTGCACCGCCAGCACCCGCGCCCTGAGGCTCGGCGGCAGGTTGCCCCCGAAAGCCGCCGCCGCCGCGCCGAACAGCGCCAGGATCAGCACCCAAAGCAGCATCGAGCCTTCGTGGTTTCCCCAGACACCGCTGATCTTGTAAAGCATCGGCTTGGCGGTATGGGAATTCTCATAGACCAGCTTGAGCGAGAAATCCGAAGTGACGAAAGCCACGGTCAGCGCGGCGAATGACAGACCTGTCAGCAGGAATTGCGCCATGGCCGCGGGGCGGGCGCTGTCCATCCATCCCTGCCATCCCTTTGCCGCACCGATCATCGGCACGATCATCTGATACAACGCCACGGCAAAGGCGAGGATCAGGGCGAAATGGCCGAATTCTGCGATCATGCGGGCGGTCCTCCGTATGAGCGCAGCATAGGGGTATGAAAAAGGGGGGGAAAGTCCCCCCTTCGTCTTTACCTGTCAGTTTTCCGTGTGACCTATCCGCGCAGGCTCGCCGCCCAGTCCCGCAAGGCCGCGTTATCGGCAAAATCGTCCTCGGGCGGGACCGGGGCCGCTTCATCTTGCGCGGCGGGTGCGGCGGCAGATTTGCGCACGGGCCAGACACGATGGCGGAAGTAATGCGCCTCGCGCGCCCCGAAATAGAAACCGACAATCGCACCAAGCAACCACCAAAGCGGCTCGGGCACCTGCTGCAAACCCTCCATCCGCAATCCGAACCCCTCGGGCTCGACCATGGCATAGACGAACAGCCCCATCGTCCCCAATGCCAAGGCTGGTCGAGGAAGCCGGTTCAACCCGTTGATGAAACGATCGAACCGGCCTGAAGGGGCGATCCGGAACTCTTGCTCCATCTGATTGATCGCATGCCCATAAGCCTCTTCGTCCAGTTCCATGCGACGGGTCGCGTTCTGGACGAAAACCTCTGTCACACCACGTGCGGCAGCTCCGATTGCGGTCACCGTCGGAGCGCCTCCGACAAGGCGGTCGATCAGGCCCATTTCGCGATCCTTTCACGATGCTCGGTTTCTGTCAGGTGATAGCGGGGCGCGATGAATTGCTCGGCCCGCGTGATCCAGCCGCCTTTTCCGCCCGAGCGGTTGCGGGCATATTTGCGGCTAGCCGGGCGCCGATCTGCAAGCGCGTAATAATAATTGCGCCGGGCAATGCCATAGGCATCGGCCAGGTGATCCGGCGCGGCATTGGCGGCGGCACGCGCAGCAGCGATAGTTCGCGTTCCGATCATCCCATCGGCGACAGCGGGAAATCCCATCCGGGACAACAACCGCTGCAGGATCTTCACTGCGTTGGCCCCGGCATTCACATACATGTCGAAAACGCTGGCCTGTATCGCCTGCGGCAGCTCCGACAATCGCGGTTTGTCAAAGTAATGCTCGATGAAGATCCGCTCGGCCTGTTCGGGCGTCAGAGCCTTTACATCGGCAGGATCGATCTTGCCGTTGCGGTCCAGATCCAGCCCCAGGGACCGAATCGTGCCGATGGTAACGCCGTGTTTCGTCGCCCCGCCCGGATCGTCCGGGTCATTCACATATCCGCCCTCGCGGGCAACGATTTCGCGCGCTATCTCGTCAACGCTTGCCATTGCATCCCCTCCTGACCACGCCGCCGGAATCAGCGGACGGGCCAAGAGTGCCGCGTGCCGGTTAATCTCGCCTTAACCAGGCGTGCGTTGCAAAATTCGTGCTTTGTCAGCTTCGGAGATCAGCTTTCCGGCTCTTTATACACGCCGCTTTCCTTAAGTGTATCGACCACTTCACGCGGCATATAGGTCTCGTCATGCTTCGCCAGCAGGTCACGGGCCTCGAAGCGGCCATCGCGGTAGTGACCCTTGGCAATGGTACCCTGCCCCTCCTTGAACAGATCGGGGCGGGGGTCGTTGCCAATGTAGCTCACCGGGATCTCGACCGCGCCATCGGTGATGACGAAATCGAAGGAAACCCCGTCGCCATTCACGATGGAACCCTCCTTCACCAGCCCGCCAAGCTGAAAGTACTCTTCCGGCGCAGGGGCATTTTCACTGACCTGCGTGGGAGAACGATACAGGTTGATGCCATCCCGAAAGCCATAGCCGATCAACCCGACCGCGATCACCAATGCCACGGCGGCCCCCAGAAGGACCTGGATGCGACGGCGTTTCTTCAGTGATTTCAAGCCGGCCATCCTGCCTCCTCATGCTGCTTCGAAACGGATCGGACGGCGCAGGAATTGCACCGCCTTACCCGAGACCCGGACCGGATCGCCCGTCGTCAGGAAACGCGACTGCGTGCCCTCGCCCAGGAATTCAGGTCTGCGCTCAAGGTAATCCGCCAGGCTTTCCGCCACCAATCCCGGCTGGCTGTAAACCGTCACCTGCGAACCAAGGGCACGCTGGAAAACGGCCTCGACCAGCGGATAATGGGTACAGCCGAGGATTGCCGCCTCGGGTTGCGGCATCCGGCGCAGCAGGGCCTCGACATGGCTGGTCACCAGCGCTTCGGCCAGGATCTCGTCTCCCTGCTCGATCGCATCGACGACGCCCCCGCATGGCTGCGCCTCGACATCCACACCCACGGCCCGGAACGCCAGTTCCCGCTGAAAAGCACGGCTGGCAACGGTGGTCGGAGTAGCGAACAACGCCACCTGCTTGACCACCACCTCGCGCGGCGGCGAATTGTCGCCCCATCCACGCTCGGTAAGCGCCTCGATCATCGGCACGAAAACCCCGAGGACACGCTTGTTTTCCGGCAACCAGGTCTCTTGCATCCGGCGCAGGGCGGCGGCGCTGGCGGTATTGCAGGCAAGGATCACCAGATCGCACCCCTCCTGCCATAGCCTTTCGACGCTCGCGCAGGTCAGATCGAAAATGTCGTCGGCATCGCGAACCCCGTAGGGAGCGTTGGCGTTGTCGCCCAGGTAGACGAGCGGCAGATCGGGCAGCCTTTCGGCGATGGCCCGATGGATCGTCAGCCCGCCCAATCCCGAATCGAAAATTCCGACCGCCATGTCATTGCTCCCTCACCCGCGCGATGCCGTTCTAGGCTGCCGCGCGGGATTTGGAAATGACACAAATGTTTGAGGCCGGGATTCCAACGCCTCGTTACGGCGCGGATATCATTCCGCCGCCTCGCGGATCGGAGCGCCGCCCGAACGGAACTGCGCCAGCAATTCCTTGCGACGCGGCGCCGCCTCATCGGCCGCCTTGTCCTTGATCAGGCCATATCCGCGTATAGTCAGCGGCAGTTCCGCCAATTCAATCGCGATGGGCATTGTCGCGTCGGTCACCTTGTCCAGAACCTCGCGCATATCGGCTTCATATTCGCGGATCAGGGCACGTTCCCGACGCCGCTCGGCCATGTAGCCGAAAGGATCGAACGGGGTGCCGCGCAGGAATTTCATCGCCGCCAGCAGCTTGAACGCCTTCAGCATCCATGGTCCGAATTCGCGCTTTTTGGGTCGGCCTTCCGCATCCGTGCCCGGCAGCATCGGGGGAGCGAGATGGAAGGACAGCCTCACATCGCCTTCCCATGTCTCGGCAATTTGCTCGGCGGTGCTCAGATGTAGCCGCGCCACCTCGTATTCATCCTTATATGACAAGAGCTTGTAATAACCTCTTGCAACGGATTCCCGAAGCGGAGCGGGCGCGGAATCGACCAGCTTGCGGAATTTCCTCGACAGCCCCTTGCCTTGGTAATCGACCAGGTGGGCGGCACGGTACTCGACCGGATCGACAGGAAGTTCAGTGACTTCCGCAGGCTTCTTCGCCTGATCCGGGAAGGTGACGGCCCAACGCCCGATCTGGAAGGCGCGCTGGTTTTCCTCGACCTTGGTGCCGTTCAGGCGGATCGCCTCCATGATCGCCTCGAAACTCAGCGGCAACAGACCGCGCTGCCAGCAGGCCCCGAGCACCAACATGTTGGAATAGATCGAATCCCCCAACAGTCTCAGCGCCAGCTCATTCGCGTCGAAAAAGGCCGATTTCTCGCCCAACCGGGCCTCTAACGACAGTTTCAGCCGGTCCGAAGGCACCTGGAAATCCCTGAATCGCGTGAAATCGCCGGTGATGATCTCGTGATCGTTGACGACGGCACCGGTCCGGCCATTGGTCATCAAGCCAATCGTCTTGGCACCCGCGGTCACCACAAGATCGCCGCCGACGATGCAATCGGCCTCGCCCACCGCCACGCGGATGGCGCTGATATCCTCGGGCCGCTTGGCCAAGCGCAGATGGATATGCACGGCGCCGCCCTTTTGCGCCAGCCCTGCCATTTCCATCATGCCCGCACCCTTGCCATCGACATGCGCCGCCTGCGCCAGTACCGCGCCGATGGTCACGACCCCGGTGCCGCCGACACCGGTGATCACGACATTATGCGTGCCGTCTATTTCGGGAAGCGCGGGCATGGGCAGGTCTGGCAGTTCGAACGCCTCGGCCTTCGGCTTGCGCAGCTTGCCGCCCCGGACCGAGACGAAGCTGGGGCAGAAGCCGTTCACGCAGGAGTAGTCCTTGTTGCAGCTCGACTGGTCGATCTGGCGCTTGCGGCCCAGTTCCGTGTCCAACGGCACCACCGAGACGCAATTCGACTGCACCCCGCAATCGCCGCAGCCTTCACAGACCTCGGGATTGATCCAAATGCGCCGATCGGGATCGGGGAAAGTCCCCTTCTTGCGGCGGCGGCGTTTCTCGGCGGCGCAGGTCTGGATATAGAGGATGGCGCTGACGCCCTCTGCCGTCTCCAGTTCGCGCTGCACATTCATCATCTCGGCGCGCTCCTCGAAACGCAGCCCCGAGGGGAATTCCTTGCGTTCGACATCCTCCTTCTCGTCATAGACAACGATCACCGGATCGACGCCCATCGCCTCCAGCTCACGGGCGATCTGCGGCGCGGTCAGATCCCCCTCGTTGGGCTGACCACCCGTCATCGCCACGGCGTCGTTATAGAGGATCTTGTAGGTGATATTGGTGCCGGCCGCCAAGGCCGCCCGGATCGCCAGAACTCCGGAATGGTTATAGGTTCCGTCGCCAAGGTTTTGAAAGACATGAGGTCTCTTACTGAATGGAGCCTCTCCGACCCAGTTCACCCCCTCGCCGCCCATATGGGTGAACCCTTCGGTCTCGCGGCCCATCCACTGCACCATGTAATGGCAGCCGATCCCGGCATAGGCGCGGCTTCCCTCGGGCAGTCGCGTCGAGGTGTTATGCGGGCAACCCGAGCAATACCACGGCGTGCGCGTGGCGATCTCGGGCGCGTTGTCGTTTCGCAGAACCTCGGTCAGACGTTCCAGCCCGGCCTTGATATGCTCGGTGCCGCGGCCCTCCTCGATCAGGATGCCGCCGATCTTCTGCGCGATCATCACCGGGTCCAGTGCATAGCGAGTCGGAAACAGCTCCTCACCGGTCCGGTCATGCTTCCAGCCATGGATCCGGCGTCCGTGGCGATTGTCGAAAATCGCCTCTTTCAACTGCACCTCAATCAGCTTGCGCTTTTCTTCAACACAGACGATAAGTTCAAGATTTTCAGACCATTCCTGCATGGACTTCATGTCCAAAGGCCAGGTCTGCCCGACCTTGTAAGTGGTCAGTCCCAACCGCTCTGCCTCGGCTTCGTCGATGCCCAGAAGCGACAGCGCATGAACCAGGTCCAGCCAGTTCTTGCCCGCCGCGACGAAACCGATCTTGGCGCCCGGCTTGCCCCAGACCTTGCGATCGATGCGATTGGCACGGCTGAACGCCTCTGCCGCCCACCGCTTGTGATCGATCATCCGCGCCTCTTGCAGCACCGGGGTGTCGCCAAGCCGGATATTCAACCCGCCCTCGGGCATGTCGAAATCGGGAGTCACGAATTTCAGCCGATGCGGATCGCCATCGACCACCGCCGTCGCCTCGACCGTGTCCTTCATGGTCTTGAGGCCGGTCCAGACCCCGGCAAAGCGAGACAGCGCAAAGCCATAAAGGCCATAATCCAGGATTTCCTGAACGCCCGCCGGGGACAGCACCGGGATATAGGCGTCGATCATGGCCCAATCCGACTGATGCAGCACGGTCGAGCTTTCGCCGGTGTGATCGTCACCCATCGCCATTACGACGCCGCCATGTTTCGACGAGCCCGCCATATTGGCATGGCGCATCACGTCGCCGGTCCGGTCCACCCCCGGCCCCTTGCCATACCAAAGGGCATAGACGCCGTCATATTTGCCCTCGCCGCGCAGTTCCGCCTGCTGGCTGCCCCAGATCGCCGTCGCAGCGAGATCCTCGTTGAGGCCGGGCTGAAAGAGAACACCGGACTCGGTCAGCCGCTTGCCCTCACGCATCATCTGCAGGTCGACGCCGCCCAAAGGGCTGCCGCGATAGCCGGTCACGTAACCTGCCGTATTCAGAGCTGCGGCTTTGTCACGTGCTGCCTGCATAAGCATCAGCCGGACCAGTGCCTGCGTGCCGTTCAACAATACGTGCGATTTCGACAGATCAAAGCGGTCGGCTAGCGAGAATTCTTGCTTGCTCATCCTGCGTCTCCTCCAATGCCCGAAGGCTTCAAGGGCATTATAGGTCAGAATAGCTGACCGATAAAGGGTAATTTCCCTGCTTGACGTAAAGCGCGCGGACAGGCAGGTGATTGGCAGATTTGCAAAAAACGCATGGCTGCCAAGGCAGGATTGTAACAGCGATGGACTGGGACAAGTTAAGAATATTTCACGCGGTTGCCGATGCGGGCAGCCTGACGCATGCTGGCGATACGCTGCATCTGTCGCAATCCGCCGTCAGCCGCCAAATCCGCGCGCTCGAGGAGGCACTGGGGACCACCCTGTTCCACCGCCATGCCCGCGGCCTGATTCTCACCGAACAGGGAGAACTTCTGTTCGACGCCACCTCTTCGATGGCCCGCAAGCTGGACAGCGCCTCGGCGCGGATGCGCGACAGTGCCGAGCATGTTCTGGGCGAGTTGAAGGTCACGACCACGGTCGGCTTCGGCACGTTGTGGCTGGCCCCGCGGCTGGTCAAGCTCTACGAGAAGTTTCCCGATCTCAAGATCGACCTGATGCTGGAGGAGCGCGTCCTCGACCTGCCCATGCGCGAAGCGGATGTCGCCATCCGCATGAAGGAACCCAGCCAATCCGACCTGATCCGCCGCCGCCTTCTGAATATTCGCATGAGGCTTTACGCGACGCAGACCTATCTGGACCATGCGGGCATTCCGGAAAGCATGGAAGACCTGACCAGCCATCGGCTCATCTGCCAGAAGATCGATCAGCCGCAGGTCGCCGCGGGCGCCCGCCTGATCCAGGATATCATGGCGCAGGAGATCACCTCGACCCTGACGGTGAACAATTATTTCGGCGTCTTGCAAGGCGTGCTGGCCAATGTCGGGATCGGGGTGCTGCCCGATTACCTGACGGCGGATCACCCGGAACTGGTGCGGGTGCTGCCCGATATCGATTCGGCCGAGGTTCCGGTTTTCCTCGCCTATCCCGAGGAACTTCGCCAGACCCGTCGCGTCGCGGCCTTTCGCGATTTCGTCCTAGAAGAGATCCAGGCCTATCGTCGCATGCAAAGCGAAGGCGCAACTCGGTAAGACATGCCCGGAAAGGCGGATCATCGCCTCCCTGATCGAAAATGCGCCAAAATGAAAATTCCCGGCGCGTCATCACCCTTGCCAAAATCAGGAAGGGCGGGGCTCAAGGCACTTCACGCCATCGGCAGAAACACGCCGAGTATGCGTTTTTCTCAGGAAATATACGACTTTCTCATGTAGCCATTCGGTCACTGCATGTCCGCTATGCTGCGTGCGCAGCATGATTTCTCTTGAACGGCGCACTATCTGCACATAAATCGGTCTTCGAAGGCGATGGTTTGCGTAATAGCTCATCACCTTCTACCTCCCTGTTGGACTTAGGCCGGGCTTCGTGCCCGGCTTTTTTTTATCCGCATCCCGGTAAGACGGCCGCAGCACCCTTTCCATGCGGCGCAACTCGCCATAAAAGGCGCGTGAACGCACGGGCAGGAAGGGCCAATCATGCAGGAACCGACGATCACCCCGGAATTGATCGCCGCGCACGGGCTGAAGCCCGACGAATATGACCGCATCCTGCAGATTATCGGACGCGAACCGACATTCACCGAGATGGGCATTTTCTCTGCGATGTGGAACGAACATTGTTCCTACAAATCGTCGAAGAAATGGCTGCGCACCCTGCCGACCGAAGGCCCGCAGGTCATCTGCGGCCCCGGCGAAAACGCGGGCATCGTGGATATCGGCGACGGTCAGGCCGTGGTCTTCAAGATGGAGAGTCACAACCACCCCTCTTACATCGAGCCTCATCAGGGCGCCGCGACCGGCGTTGGCGGCATCCTGCGCGACGTATTCACCATGGGCGCGCGCCCCATCGCCGCGATGGATTCACTGTCATTCGGCCGTCCCGAACATCCCAAAACCCCGCATCTGGTCAAGGGCGTGGTCGAGGGGATCGGTTCATACGGCAACTGCTTCGGTGTACCCAATGTCGGCGGCGAGGTGCGGTTCCACGCCTCCTATGACGGCAACTGCCTCGTGAACGCCTTTGCCGCCGGACTGGCCGATACCGACAAGATCTTCTACTCGGCCGCTTCGGGCGTCGGCATGCCGGTCGTCTACCTGGGGGCGAAAACCGGGCGCGACGGAGTCGGCGGCGCAACCATGGCCAGTGCCGAATTCGACGACACGATCGAGGAAAAGCGCCCCACCGTTCAGGTTGGCGATCCCTTTACCGAGAAATGCCTGCTGGAAGCCTGCCTCGAGCTGATGGCGTCCGGCAGCGTGATTTCCATTCAGGACATGGGCGCCGCCGGTCTGACCTGCTCGGCCGTCGAGATGGGCGACAAGGGCGGGCTCGGCATCAAGCTGATCCTCGACGAGGTGCCACAGCGCGAAACAAGTATGACCGCCTATGAGATGATGCTGTCCGAAAGCCAGGAACGCATGCTCATGGTGCTCAAGCCCGAGAAAGAGGCAGAAGCGCGGGCGATCTTCGAGAAATGGGACCTGGATTTCGCCATCGTCGGCGAGACCATCCCCGAGGACCGCTTCCTGGTCCTGCATGGCAATGACATAAAGGCCGATCTGCCGCTGTCGAAACTGTCCTCCAGCGCGCCGGAATATGATCGCCCATGGGTCGAAACCCCGGCAGCGGGTCCTGCCCCAGCCCTGCCCGCGATTACTCCGGTTTCCGCGCTGAAAGCCCTGATCGGCAGTCCCAATTATGCCCATAAGGCATGGGTATGGGAGCAGTATGATACGCAGGTCGGCGCCGACACGATCCGCCGCCCCGGTCTTGGCGCAGGCGTGGTGCGCGTTCACGGCACCCGCAAGGCGCTGGCATTCACCAGCGACGTCACCCCGCGCTATGTCCGCGCCAATCCATACGAGGGCGGCAAGCAGGCCGTGGCCGAGGCTTACCGGAACCTGTGCGCGACCGGTGCGCAGCCTCTGGCCACCACCGACAATCTCAATTTCGGCAATCCCGAAAAGCCCGAGATCATGGGCCAGCTCGTCGGCGCCATCAAGGGCATCGGAGAGGCTTGCGCGGCGCTGGATTTCCCCATCGTCTCGGGCAATGTCTCTCTGTATAACGAGACCGATGGCAAGGGCATCCTGCCCACCCCCACCATCGGCGGCGTCGGCCTGATCTCGGATATCGATGACCTGATCGCGGGTCAGCCCTCCGAAGGCGATCTGGCACTGGTCATCGGCGAGACAGCGGGACATCTGGGCCAATCCGCGCTGGCCCATGAGGCTTTCGGCATAGAGGCAGGCGACGCCCCGCATGTCGATCTGAAGGCCGAGCGGAAGCATGGCGAATTCCTGCGCGCCAATCGCAAACATCTAAGCGCCGCAAGCGATCTTTCCGACGGCGGTCTGGCTCTGGCTGCGTTCGAGATGGCCGAGGCCGCGGGGACTGGTCTGACGCTCGACAGCGCCGATATCGCCCAACTTTTCGGCGAGGATCAGGCCCGCTACCTGATCGCATGCCCGCTCGATGCCGTGGAACCCCTGCTCGACGCCGCGAAATCCGCCGGGGTGCCTGTCGCGACCGTGGGGCGCTTTGGCGGGGATCACGTCACCCTGGGCGATGACCGGGCACTGCTCTCCGATCTGTCGGAACTGTATCGCAGCGCCTTTGCCAGCGCCATCAAGGGCGACATGCCCGACCACGCATGAGAGTGCGCGCGCCCGCAGGCCATGCCGCCATCGTCCTTGCTGCCGGGCGCGGTGTCCGTGCTGGGGGCACGCAGCCGAAACAATGGTGCGATCTCGGCAGCCGCCCGGTGCTGGCCCGTGCACTGGATGCCTTCGCCGGGTTCGAGCGGGTCGTTCTTGTGGTTCACGAGGACGATATGGGGGCGGCCATTGCCCAATTCTCAGGCCCGGTCACCATCGTCACCGGCGGCGAAACCCGCTCGGCCAGCGTTCTGGCCGGGCTGACGGCACTGGAAGGTCAGGCTAGTCATGTCCTGATCCATGACGGCGCCCGCCCCCTGACGCCCGCACCGGTCATCCAGGGGGTCATCGATGCGCTGGAAGGTGGCGCCATCGCCGCCGCCCCCGGTCTGCCCGTGTCTGACACGCTCTGGCGCGGCGAGGCCGGACATGTCTCGGACATCACTCCGCGCGACGGGCTTTATCGCGCCCAGACCCCGCAGGGGTTCCGCCTGCCCGAGATACTTGCCGCCCATCGCGCCCATCCCGAGGGCGCGACCGACGACGTGGCCCTGGCCTTGAAGATGGGTCACCCCGTTGCCATTACCGAAGGCAGCGAAGACAACCTGAAGATCACATGGCCGGGAGATTTCACCCGCGCCGAGAAGCTGTTGGGGGGCGCGGTGGATATCCGTTTGGGTAATGGTTTCGACGTGCATGCCTTTGGGCCGGGTGATCACGTCTGGCTCTGCGGCGTGCGAATCCCGCATGAGGCCGGGCTGGTCGGTCATTCCGACGCCGATGTCGGCATGCACGCCCTGACCGACGCCATCTATGGCGCGCTGGCCGAGGGCGATATCGGCCGCCATTTTCCGCCCTCCGATCCGCAATGGAAGGGCGCGGCCAGCGATATCTTCCTGCGCCACGCCATCGACCTGGCGCGTGCGAAGGGCTTTCGCCTGGCCAATGGCGATGTGACCCTGATCTGCGAGGCACCGAAAATCGGCCCCCATGCAAGCGCCATGCAAGCCCGGCTGTCCGAGATCTTGCAGGCCGAAGCAGACCGCATCAGCGTCAAGGCCACCACCTCGGAACGGCTCGGCTTTACCGGGCGCGGCGAGGGCATCGCGGCAATCGCAACGGCCAGCCTTATCAAGGGATAGATCATGGAAAGACTTCTCTGCACCTGGTTCGGCACGGGGCTTCTTCGCCCCGCCCCTGGCACATGGGGCTCTGCCGTCGCCGTCGCCTTGGGCGTGCTCTTGCATCGCGTCGGCCATTTTCCCCTGCTCGCCATCGCCACCATTGCTGTCACGGTCGCGGGCTTCTGGGCCGTTCGCCGCTATACCGCTGGCATGAGCGATCCCGACCGCAGCGAAATCGTCATCGACGAGGTGGCGGGCCAGTGGCTCGCCCTTTGTTTCCCCTCGGCGGCCTTCTTCTTTGCACAAATACCTTCCAGCACCTTTCCCTATCCCGGCTGGCTGGCCGCCTTCGCCTTCTTCCGTCTCTTCGACATCTGGAAACCCTGGCTGATCGGACGCGCTGACCGCGAGGGCGGCGTGAAGGGCGTGATGACAGACGATCTCTGGGCAGGGCTGTTCGCCGGTATCGCCACGCTGATCGCCGCCGCAATCGCGCATCTGGTGCTTCTATGAGCCTCGCCGCCGACGTCCTGGAGGCCGCCCGCGCCCGCAACGTCGTCATTGCCACCGCGGAAAGCTGCACAGGCGGCCTGATCGTCGGAGCACTGACCGAAGTGCCCGGTTCTTCCGATGTGGTGGATCGTGGCTTCGTCACATATTCCAACGCCGCCAAGCAGCAGATGCTAGGCGTACGCCCCACAACGCTGGCAACCCATGGCGCGGTCAGCGAAGCTGTCGCGGTCGAGATGGCCTCGGGCGCGCTGACCCATTCTGACGCCACCCTCACCGTCGCCGTTACCGGCATCGCGGGTCCAGGCGGGTCGGAGCACAAGCCCGAGGGCCGGGTCTGCTTTGCCATCGCCAATGCCTTCGGTGTCACCACCGAAACCGTCGAATTCGGCGCCATTGGCCGGGGACAGGTTCGCGCGGCCACCGTGGATCATGCGCTGCGACTGCTGCTGGCAGAGCTCGAGCAGTAACGACTGCCCGGCTCAGCTTTCCAGAACGCGCCTACGGAAAGACGGGCTCAGGAATCATCCACGGCTGGCCCGATGTTGACGCCGGAAGTATCGTCATCGTCCGACGCGATCGCAGCAACCACCCCCAACAGGAGCAGAGAAGGAACGACGAGACCAGTATTCGACGACGCTGGTTGTTCCTCCACAATCACGGGCTCGACGTCGATGACAGGGGCAACATATCCTCCTGCCAGTGCTGAAGAGGCGGTTAGTCCGAAAATAGCGGAATAAGTGGCGAGTTTGATCATTACCTTGCTCCATTTCAATTTTTACAATGACGATCATCGCCACATGCACGAAAATATGTATACAAATAAACCTGTTTGATTATCAAGCGTTAGAGGCCCCAAAACTATCTAAAACTCGAATGATCACAACCGGAACGGAGCCTGGATGCTTGGTTGGTGCCCATCGGGAAATACCCGGTCAGTTGTACCGGACTTGCAATGACACCCCTGCCGGACTAATCCGCTGGAACCAGCAAGAGGCAAGCACGATATGAGCGTCACGTCAGCCAAGGGGCTTCATCCCCGCACTCAGGCCGTCCATCACGGAACCCGCCGCAGCCAATATGGCGAAATGGCCGAAGCGATCTACCTGACGCAGGGCTTCGTCTATGACAGCGCCGCGCAGGCCGAGGCCCGTTTTGTCGAAAGCGGCCCGGACGAATTCATCTATGCCCGCTACGGCAACCCCACCAGCCGCATGTTCGAGGACCGCATGGCCGCGCTGGAAGGCACCGAGGACGCCTTTGCGACTGCCAGCGGCATGGCGGCGGTGAACGGCGCGCTGTTTTCGCTTTGCGCGCCGGGGGATCACGTGGTTGCGGCACGGGCGCTGTTCGGTTCCTGCCTCTATGTCCTGGACCTGCTGGCAAAATTCGGGGTCGAGGTTTCCTATGTGGACGGCACCGATCTGGATCAGTGGAAATCCGCGATCCATCCGGGCACCAAGGCGGTGTTTTTCGAGTCGGTCTCGAATCCCGGGCTGGAAGTGATCGACATGAAGGCCGTTTCCGATCTGGCCCATGCAGTGGGCGCACTCGTCGTGGCGGATAACGTCTTCGCCACCCCGGTCTTTTCCCGTGCCGTCGAACTGGGCGCCGATATCATCGTTTACTCCGCCACCAAGCATATCGATGGCGGCGGGCGGGCGCTGGCCGGCGTGGTCTGTGGCACGCGCGACTATATCCGCGGCACGCTGGAGCCCTATCTGAAACATACCGGCGGTGCGATCAGCCCGTTCCATAGCTGGATCATGCTGAACGGGCTGACAACGATGGATTTGCGGGTGCGGGCGCAGGCCGATAGCGCCGCGACGATCGCGAAGGCGATGCATGGCCATCCCCGGCTGAAACAGGTCATCTATCCCGGCCTGCCCGAACATCCGCAGCATGACCTTGCCATGCAACAGATGGGATCGGGCGGCACCATGATCGCGATGGAGATCGAGGGCGGCAAGGATGCCGCTTTCACCGCTCTGGACCGGCTGCAGATCGTCAAGATCTCCAACAATCTGGGCGACGCGAAATCCATCGTGACCCATCCCGCGACGACCACGCATCAGCGCCTATCCGACGAGGACAAGGCGCGGCTTGGCATCACACCGGGCCTGCTCCGCCTTTCGGTGGGGCTGGAGGATGCGCAGGACCTGATCGGGGATTTGCGGCAGGCATTCGGCAACTGATTCCGTAAAAACACCGGAATTGGTCGGTTTTCGGGGGTGATTTACGTTAACCGGCTCTTTAGAATGGTGCGGATTGTGCCCATATAGACGGGCGCAATCCCAAGGAGGATGACCGCATGACCGAAGCCCGCCCCATGGTTCCGGCCTATCCGGCGCTCAGCCGTGATTACGACGCCGAGTTCCGCGTCGATGATGCCTACAAGGCCAGTCTGCCCGATCTGCAGAACGGCCCGGCCAGCCTGATCGTCGGCGCCCGCGCGCCCATTCAGCATGTCGGCATCTCGAATTTCCGGCTGCCGATCCGCTATCAGACCCGCGATGGCGGAGAGATCGCGCTGGAAACCAGTGTTACCGGCACGGTCAGCCTGGAAGCAGATCGCAAGGGCATCAACATGAGTCGGATCATGCGCTCGTTCTATGGTCATGCCGATCATCTTTTCAGCGTCAAGGTTCTGGAAGCCGCGCTGGACGACTACAAGGCCGACCTCGAGGCATTCGATGCGCGGATCCAGATGTGTTTCTCTTATCCCATCCGGGTGGACTCGCTGCGCTCCGGCCTGTCTGGCTGGCAATATTACGACATCTCGCAAGAGGTGATCGAACATCAGGGCCAGCGGCTGCGGGTCATGCATTTCGACTATGTCTACTCGTCGACCTGCCCATGCTCGCTGGAACTGTCGGAACATGCGCGCGAGGCGCGAGGGCGCCTGGCGACGCCGCATTCACAACGCTCGATCGCGCGGATCTCGCTGGTGATGAACGGACCCGAGAAAATCTGGTTCGAGGATATCGTCGACCTGTGCCGCCGCGCCGTGCCGACGGAAACACAGGTCATGGTCAAGCGCGAGGATGAACAGGCTTTCGCCGAACTGAATGCCGCGAACCCGATCTTTGTCGAGGATGCGGTGCGGGCCTTCGCCAAGGAATTGCAGGCCGAGCCCCGGATCGGCGATTTCCGCATCATCGCCAGTCACCAGGAATCGCTGCATTCGCATGACGCGGTCAGCCTGCTTGTCGATGGTCCGACCTTCGCGCAATCCTCGCTCGATCCGATGACCTTCGCGGGGCTGCGGGCGTAAAACCCCACCCGGCACATCATACCGGCGGGGCCCGTCAGCCGGCTTTGCTTTGCATTTTCGCAGGGCCGTTTTGCCGGATTCCCATGCTGCAAATCTTGCAACACTCTCGCAAGATTCGGATATTAAACGAACCGTCAATTCGTCACGGCTGAGGGGAGACAGCTTATGGATTTCGCGCTGAGCGAGGAACAACAGGCCATATTCGACATGGCCCGCGATTTTGGCCAGACCCGCATTGCCCCTCATGCCCGTGAATGGGAAGTTGCAGGCACGATCCCCAAGGATTTGTGGTCCGAAATTGCCCAGCTTGGCTTTGGCGGTCTCTATGTCAGCGAGGAATATGGCGGCTCGGGGCTTTCGCGGCTCGACGCGACGCTGGTATTCGAGGCACTGGCGATGGCCTGTCCAGCCGTGGGCTCTTTCCTGTCGATCCATAATATGTGTGGCGGCATGATCGACAAATTCGGCAGCGACGACACCAAGGCACGCTGGCTGCCAGAACTGTGCAGCATGGAAAAGGTGTACAGCTATTGCCTGACCGAGCCCGGCAGCGGATCTGACGCCGCCGCGTTGCGGACCAGGGCCGAGCGAACCAACGAGGGTTATCGCCTGAACGGAACCAAGGCCTTCATCTCGGGCGGCACCTATTCGGATGCCTATATCACCATGGTCCGCACCGGCGATGACGGGCCGAAAGGTATCAGCACGGTGATCGTCGAAGACGGTGCAAAGGGTCTGTCCTTCGGATCGCTGGAGGACAAGATGGGCTGGCGCGCACAGCCCACGGCACAGGTGCAATTCGACGATTGCGTGGTCCCTCATGACAATCTGTTGGGCGAAGAGGGCAAGGGTTTTGCCTATGCCATGGCCGGGCTGGATGGCGGGCGGCTGAACATCTCGGCGGGAGCCTTAGGCGGCGCACAGGCCGCGCTGGATGCGACCCTAGCTTATATGGGCGAAAGAAAGGCCTTCGGCAAATCGCTCGATCAATTCCAGGCATTGCAATTCCGGCTGGCCGAGATGGAAACCGCCCTGCAATCATCGCGGATTTTCCTGCGTCAGGCGGCGTGGAAACTTGACAATGGCGCGCCGGATGCGACCAAGTTCTGCGCAATGGCCAAGCTGCATGTCACCGACCGCGCCTTCGAGGTTGCAAACCAATGCCTGCAACTGCATGGCGGCTATGGTTATCTGGCCGATTACGGTATCGAAAAGATCGTCCGCGATCTGCGCGTGCACCAGATCCTGGAAGGCACCAACGAGATCATGCGGCTGATCATAGGCCGTACCATGCTGGCTGAACGGGGGTAAATCTTTGAGCGACCTGAATATCCGCAAATCCGGCCAGGCGGGCCGCATCACCTTCAACCGGCCCAAGGCGCTGAACGCGCTGACCCATCAGATGGCGCTGGATCTGCATGCCGCCCTGAATGAGTGGCGCGACTATCCGCAGGTCGCGCTGGTGATCATCGATGCCGAGGGCGAAAAGGCCTTCTGCGCGGGTGGCGATGTCGCGGCGGTCTACCACGCCGGGTTGCGGGGCGATCACCAGGCCGGGCGCGACTTCTTCCGGGACGAATACCGGATGAATGCCGCGATCGCGGATTATCCCAAGCCGATCGTGGCCTTCATGCAGGGCTTCGTCATGGGCGGCGGCGTCGGGGTGGCCGGCCATGCGGGGCACCGGATTGTCGGGGATACGACCCAGATCTCCATGCCGGAAGCCGGGATTGGCCTGATTCCCGACGTGGGCGGAACCTGGCTTCTCGGTCGCGCTTCGGGCCGGATCGGCGAATACCTGGCGCTGACCTGCGGGCGGATTGCGGCGGGGGATGCCATTCATGCGGGCTTTGCCGACAGCTACCTCCCCGAAGCGGAATGGCCCGGCCTGATCTCGCTGCTCGAGGAAACCGGCGATGCGACCCGGATCACCGGGATAGACCCTCCGCCAGTTTCGCTGGCCGCGCGCGACCTTTCGGCCTTTGGCGAAAGGAATGTATCTGATATCATCGCGGCACTGGAAAAGAACGGTGACGAAGAGGCCCTGAAACCCATCCGTCGCAACTCGCCCCTGTCGATGGCCGCGGGGCTGGCGATGGTCCGGGCGGCGCGAGGCGACCGGCGGATGCAGGAATCGCTCAGCCGCGAATACCGCTTCACCTGGCGGGCAACCAAGCACAGCGATTTCCTGGAAGGTGTGCGTGCCCAGATCATCGACAAGGACCGCAAGCCGCAATGGTCGGCTGATCCGTCGGAAACACATGTGCAGAAACTGCTGTCGCCCCTGGGCGAGAACGAATTGCGTTGGAAGGAAAAGGCATGAAAATCGGTTTCATCGGCTTGGGAAACATGGGCGCTCCAATGGCCGCCAATCTGGCCGAGGCCGGACATGAGGTCACGGGATTCGACACCGCCGCGCCCGTTCCCGCGGGGATCACCACCGCCAGCAGCGCGGCAGAGGCCGCCCGCGATGCAGATGTCGTCATCACCATGCTGCCCAACGGCCCGATCCTGAAAATGGTCTCGCAACAGGTCATCCCGGCGATGAAACGAGGTGCGGTGTTCTGCGATTGCTCGACCGTGGATGTGGACTCTGCCCGCGTGGTCGCCTCGCAAGCCAGCGCTGCGGGACTGGGGGCGTTGGACGCGCCGGTCTCAGGCGGGATCGGCGGCGCACAGAACGGCACCTTGACCTTCATGGTCGGCGGCAGTGGCGCGGCCTTTGCCACGGTCTCGCCGCTCTTCGATATCATGGGACAGAAGGCCGTCCATTGCGGCGAGGCGGGTTCCGGCCAAGCCGCCAAGATCTGCAACAACATGATCCTCGGCGCGACCATGATCGTCACTTGTGAGGCCTTTGCGTTGGCCGACAAGCTTGGGCTGGACCGGCAGAAGATGTTCGACGTCGTCTCGACCAGCTCGGGCTATAGCTGGTCGATGAATGCCTATTGCCCCGCCCCTGGAATCGGCCCGCAATCACCCGCTGACAATGACTACAGGCCCGGTTTCGCGGCCGAACTGATGCTGAAGGATCTCAATCTCGCGCAGGCCGCGGCGCAGTCCACCGGCGCCCAGACACCGATGGGCAGCATGGCGGCGCAACTCTACGAGCAATTCGTAGAGCAGGAGGACGGGCGTGGCCGCGATTTCTCGGCGATGCTGCCCAGGTTCGTGAAAATGAATGGCTGAAACTGGCGCAGTACCCCGACAACCGCAGCTATGGAACCTGTCAAGCCGTGAGAAGTTACCTATCTGAACAAGTCACGTAGCAAGTAGAAGCCAAGGACTTATATTCCAGATGGGTTATGTTCGCATTCTTGTAACCATTGTTACCGCGGCTGTCCTGACGGTCGGTGTCGTCGACGCAACTTTCCTGCAGCATTCGTTCACTGCGGCGGCGGCGGACGCGGAAACGGTAAACTTCGATGTCGGCGATACGCTTCCTCCCGACCAGATCCACATCGTCACCAAGCCCGGACTTTACGGTCTCGGCCCCGAACCGGCCAACAGCAAATATGCGGTCGCGCACGGCAAGCTGATCCGGATCGATCCTAAAACCGGACAGGTCCTCTCGATCCTGCGCAGCCAGACCGAGATCCTGGACTGACTCATCACTGCCGCAACCCTGCCCGGTAGAAATTCATCTGATCGCACAACCGTGACGGAACCATGTCCCCCGAGGGCAGTTGAGCAGGCAAAAGCATCAAAGGAGCCTGACGTGAAACCACAGCACCGACTGGTCGCGGCAACAGCGGGTCTGTTGCTGGCGATATCACCCATTTCCGCTTTTGCGGAGCCGCCCGCCCATGCCAAGGCCAACAAGGCCAGCCGGTCGGTCGACAAGGGTAAGCAGCATGTCATCGTGAAACGTGACAATGCCGAACGCCGGATCATCGTGGCAGGAAACTGCCCTCCCGGCCTCGCCAAGAAAAGCCCGGCCTGCGTACCTCCGGGACAAGCGAAAAAGCATGGCATCCATCTTGGCGTCGGTGACATCATCAATTGGAATGACGTGCATGTCGTGACCCGCCCGGGCCGCTACGGTCTCAGCATGCCGCCCGACGGCAATCGCTATGCCATCGTGGATGGGCAATTGGTGCGCGTGAACGAGGATAGCGGCAAGATCCTGTCGATCCTGCGCCTGGTGGACGCCATTCTCGACTGATCCTGACGGATGATCTTCTTGTGCGGAGTTCTCAGCCCGCAGCCCTCATGACTTCCTCGAGGGATGCTACAGATAACGCCGCCGGATTGGCCTTCATTGACGAAGAGCTTGCCGCGGCCCTAGCCGCCGCCTCCTGCGCCTGTGCATCCACGCCCAGCCCTGTCAGCGATGACAATTCGTTGGCGCGCGACCAGTCGGCCAAGGCACTCGCCGATTGCCCGAGCCCTTCGGCCGGAAGGTCGAAGGCGTAACCAATCCACGCACCGACCTCGTCCAGCCGCGCGGCAAGGTTTTGATCCGTCACGGCAGCCCGGTTCGCTATCAGGACATGCGGCAGCAATATTCCGCAAATGGCCCCATGCGCGGCCCCGGTCAGCCCTCCGAGAGGTCCGGCCAGCCCATGCACCGCCCCAAGCCCCGCATTGGCCAGGGCCAATCCACCGCAAAGACTGACCCAAGCCATCTCGTCGCGGGCCCGCGCATCTTCTGCCTCCATCAAGCGGCGAAGCGCCGCCAACCCGCGCGGAATAGCATCGCGGCAAAGCGCGTCGGTCATGGGATTGGCGCGGGTACAGACATAGGGCTCGATCACCTGCGTGATCGCGTCCAGTCCCGAAGAGAGCGTGACGGCGCGTGGGCAGCCATCGGTCAGCGCCGGATCGACGATCGCCAGCCGTGGCAGCATCCTTGCGTCGCGCAGGCTGACCTTGCGACGATGCTCGGGCACGCCGATCACCGCATTGCGCGTCACCTCGGCACCGGTGCCCGCAGTAGTAGGCATGGCCACGAAAGGCAGCGGGTCGAGATCCAGCGACAAGCCCTGCCCCACGACCTCCAGATGATCGAGCATGGGCCTCGTCGCGGGCACCAGTGCGGCGATGGCCTTACCGGCATCGATCACCGCGCCACCGCCAATCGCGACTATGGCCTGTGCACCCACCTCGCGGGCCTTGTCGACACCGGCTTCGATCATCATCATGTCGGGTTCGGCACCAACAGGATAATCCGCGACCTTGCAGCCAGATGCCGCCAGACCGCGTCTCAGCCATTCGCTGCGCGCGGGATTGCTGCCATGAACCAGCAGCACCCGCTGACCCAAACCCGTGATCCGGGCCGGAGCCTCGGCAGCCTGACCGCGACCGAACAGGATTTCGGTCGCGGTCGCAAAGGCGAATGGGGTGGGCATTGTGCGGGTCCCTGTCATTGGCTGCGTCCCGACACAGATACCCGATCACGGGCGGCCAGTGTAGGCCCTGCCGCGGTCAGGCGACCGCTGCGCGATCCTCGGCGGCCAGTTGCGCATCCAGCGCCAGGACCTGCCGCACCGCTTCGGCAGCCTCGCGGCCCTTCTTGACGAAATGCTCGCGGAAGAAGGCGGTCAAGACCTCGACCTCCTGGTAATTATGCGGCGTCAGCGAGACCGAGAAGCAGGGCACCTCGGTTTCCAGCCCGACATTCATCAGCCCGGCCACGACCGCATCCGCCACGAAGTCATGGCGATAAATGCCGCCATCGACGACGAAAGCCGCCGCGACCACAGCGTCATATTTGCCGGTCTTGGCCAGTTTCTTGGCCAGCAGTGGCATCTCGAAGGCGCCGGGGACGTCATAGGCGTCGATCTGCGCACCGGGGATGATCCGGCCCGCCTCGTCGGTGAACCCCTCATGGGCGCGGTCGACGATATCGGCGTGCCAGCGGGCCTTGATGAATGCGATACGGGGAGTGGTTGTCTTGGTCATCGTTTAGGAACCTTCCGTTCAATTGCGTCAGGTCCCAGAGCATGAGCCATGACCAGCCCATGGGAAGGGGATCGGCCACGGTTCTCTTCCATCCGGACTATACCGTCGGCCCCGGAATTTCACCGGATCTGCTGACCCTTCCCGAAAGGAAGGCGCTCGCGGGCTATCACCGCCGGTGGGGAATTGCACCCCGCCCTGAGAACGGGAATCGCATAGCACGACATATCGGCCTCGCCAAGAGATATTGCGACGGTCGCGTCTCGGACAAAAGTCGGATGAAATTTGTCCAGCAAACCGCCTCACGAGGTCACGGCTGCACCATCGCCGCATTCCATTCCGCCAGAAGGCCGGCCCTGCGCAGCTGGTCGTCATAGACCAGCAGTCCTGTATCCAGCCTGATCGGCCGCAGATGGATCGACGGTTTCGGTCCGGTTTCGGGGATCAGGGCGACATTGGCACTGGCCGCGATCTTGCGCTGTGCCGGTTCCGACAGCAGGTAGGACAAAAGATCGGTCGCATCCTGGGAATTGGGCGCGTTCGTGGGCACCAATGCCGAACGAACGATGGCCAGCGTATAATCCTCGAGCGCGACCCGGACGATATCGGGATCTTCGGGTGCGAACCGCGCCGCGTAGCTGGCCACGACATTGTAGGCGATGGCGACGCGGCCCGCGCGCAATTCGTCGATCATCTCGCCGGAACAGCAGAAAAGACGCGCATTCAGGCGTCCCATGACCTCGGCAAGGCGCCAGAAGCCTTCGGATTGGCGGCTGTCCTGCGAGATCAGGAAATAGCCCACACCGGATTCCTGGGGATCGTAGCTGGCGATACGTCCGTCGAACCGCTCGGGATGTTCGCGAAGCATCGCAATCAGATCGCGGCGCGTCCGCGGCACCGGCAGATCGCCCAGCCCCTGCCGCGACGCCAATGTCACGACCGGCTCAAGCCCCACGCCATAAAGCTGATCCCGCCAGCGCGCCCAGCTTGGCAAGGCCCCGGTTTCAGGCGAGATCGAAGCGGCGAACCCGTCATTGGCCAGCTTCATCTGCAGATCCATGGCCGAGGACATGACAAGGTCGAAAGGCACGCGCTCTTCATGAATGGCGCGAAACACCTCGACACTGGCGGCCTGCTCATACCGAATCCGCTGGTTCGGATGGCTGGCGATGTAGTCTTCGAGCACCGGAGCGATGGAGTCCAGATCGGTCGTCGACAGCACAGAGATCTCGCGCCCGCCTTCGGGGCCGAAATAACGCTCTTCCTCGACCTCGTATGCGGCGGCGGATGCCGCCAGCGTCAGGAAGAGGAAGGCGGCTCGGATAGCGGCAAGAACAGGATCGCGCATGTGCCCCTCTCTGCTCGGGATTTCAGGGTGAAGCGGCCACCATGCGCGGCCGCGACTTCGTTCACGATGGTCAGGCCGAGGCCCGAGCCGACAACATCGCCGACATTGCTGCCCCGGCGGAAACGGGCGGTCAGATCGTCATCTCCGGGACCGAGCCCCCTGCCCTCGTCCAACACCGTCAATTCGGCCATGCCGTCGCGGCGGGTCAGGCGGACCAGCACCTCACCCTCGTCCCGCGAATATTTCAGCGCGTTGTCGAGGATATTGCGCAGCGCAACCTCGATCATCCGTTCGTCCCCCGAAACCTGGCAGGCTGCATCCAGCCCCTCTGCGCGCATGTCGATCTCGCGCATCTCGGCGATGGGCCGGACGGATTGCAATACAGCCGCAGACAGAGCCGCGAAATCGACGGGCGCGGCAGAGAACTGGTCGCTGCGATAAAGCACCGTCGCATGATCGAGGATCTGGTTGGCCGAACGGCTGCTTTCCCCGATCGCGCGGACCATCCGGCGCAGCCGTTGTCGGGTCGCCTCGTCCGAAGTTTCCGCCAGCGCGATCTCGGCCTCGGTGCGGACCAGTGAAAGCGGCGTCCGGATGCGATGAGCAGCCTCGAAGATGAAGGTTTCGGCCAGCGCGAGCGTGCCGCGCAGCCGGGCAATGAAGCCGTTCAGGGCACCGACCAGCGGCAGCAATTCCTGCGGAGTCGGATGCCTGACCGGACGCAGATCATGCGGGCCACGCCGCGCGACCGCCTTCGCCAGACGATCGACGGGCCGGATCACCGCCCGCGCCGCCCAGAGCGCGAGCGGCAGGGCCAGGACGAAAAACCCCAGCCCTATCCATGCCGAGCTGCGGGCAGTCTCGCGCGCAATGGCCGCCTGGCCATAGCGGGTCTGACCCAGCACCACGGTGATCTCTTCGATCCTCGTATCCACCAGAACGCGGCGCGAGATCGCGGCCAGGCGCAACCGGTTGCCGCGATAATCCGCATCCCAGAACACCGGGGACAGATCGCCGGGCACCTCGGGAGCCGGGGGCAGATTGCCGTAACCGGTAATCAGCCGTTCCTCCGTGGACAGGCTGTAGAATACCCGCTCGTCCCCCATCGCGCCCAGCATCGAGAATGTCGCATAGGGCAGATCGAGCTCCAGCCCTTCATCCACCGGACGCAACCCGTCTCCGATCGAGATGACGGCCGCGCCCAGAACAGCGTCCTGACTGGCACGGGAGGCGCGCTCTGCCGCGAATCGAACCGCGAAGAACAGCGCAAGGACAAGTAACGCGGACAGGGCGACGAATTGCCAGATCAGCCGCCTGCGCAAGGAAAAACGGGCCGGTCGTGCCGCGCCGGGCCTCATTCCGGTATCAGCCGGTAGCCGACACCCCGAAGCGTTTCCAGCCTTGCGCCGGACCCCTCCAGCTTGCGACGCAGGCGGGCAATATAAACCTCGATGGCGTTATCGCTGACTTCTTCGTCAAAGGAGAACAGGCGATCGATCAGATGCGCCTTGGAATAGGTCTGACCGGGGCGCGAGAGCAGGATTTCAAGCAGCCGCAATTCCCGTGCGCGCAGTTCCCGCACCTCCTCGCCGATGCTCAGCGTGGCGGCCAGCGCATCGAAGACAAAACCCGCGTAATGCTGTCGACTATCTGCAACCCCGGCATGGCGGCGACGCAAAACCGCCCGGCAACGGGCCTGAAGTTCGGCAAAATCGAAGGGCTTGGTGATATAATCATCCGCACCCTGATCCAGCGTGTTCACGCGATCGCTGACCGAAGCACTGGCCGTCATCATGATGACAGGGGTATCGTGCCGGGCCATCCTCTCACGCCGAAGAAAATCTCGTCCGTCGCCATCAGGAAGAGAAATATCTAGCAATATCAGATCATAAGGGGCTGATTTTAGAAACTCCCCGGCCTCGGACAAACTTGCTGCCCGGTCGACGCCATGCCCATCCATCGCCAGCCGCGAGACCACGGCAGCCGCCAGTTCATCACTGTCTTCAACCAACAGAAATCGCATTCGCTCAACTTTAAGGCAGCACGTGACAGGTTCATGTCAGCTTTTCATCAAATTGTAGTTATCGCAATCCCGCGATCCGTCGCGGGGGAACCAAATCCTATGGGAGGATATCATGAAGAACTGGACCCGTGCGGCCGCTGCCGCAATTTTGACGAGTATCGCTGTGCCTGCGGCCGCCGAGGAATGCATTGCCCCCGCCAATCCGGGCGGTGGATGGGATTTCACCTGCCGTCAGATCGGCCGGATCATGACCGAACTGGGTGTCGTGCCTGACCTGGTGCAGGTCACCAACCTTGCCGGTGCCGGCGGAGGCGTGGCCTATTCGCAGGTCGTGAATGAACGCAATAACGATCCGGATGTCTTCATCGCAGCGTCATCTGCGACCACCACGCGCCTCGCCCAGAACGCCTTTGGCGGCGCAACGCCCGACCAGGTCCGTTGGGTCGGCACCATCGGTGGCGATCCCGGCGTGATCGTGGTGGCAGCCGACAGCGAATATGAAAGCCTGACCGACCTGGTCGAGGCGATCAAGGCCGATCCCTCTTCCGTGGCCTTCGCGGGCGGTTCGGCCGTGGGCGGTTTCGATCACCTGAAAGTCCTGATGACGCTGGACAAGGCCGGCTTCACGGATATCCGCAAGGTCAAGTATATCGGTGTCGATGGCGGCGCGGATGCCATCACCCAGACCGTGGGCGGTTTCGCGCAGGCGATGACCGGCGATCTGTCGGAAATCACCGGCTTCATCAAGTCCGGCGATGTGCGGCCCATCGCAGTGCTGTCGGAAGAGCGGGTGGAAGGTTTCGAGGACGTGCCGACCGCCAAGGAGCAGGGCATCGATATCGTCGCAATGAACTGGCGCGGCGTCTATGTGCCCAAGGATATCAGCGACGAGGACTACCAGAAATGGGTCGATGCGCTGAAGCAGGTCGGCGAAAGCGAGGAATGGCAGAAGGTCATGACCGAGAACGGCCTTGCGCCCTACAGCATCTATGGCGATGAATTCGAGACCTTCGTGGCTGACAATATCGCCCAGATCCAGAAGATCTCGAAAGATATCGGGTTGCTGCAATGATCCGTGGCGACCGTATCTTCGGAGCGGTCATGATCGTGCTGGCGTTGGGGTATATCCTCACCGCCAGTCGTATCGGGACCAGCTTCATGTCCGACCCGGTCGGGCCGCGCGTCTTTCCCTACATGGTCGCGGGGGTGATCATCCTGTGCTCGGTGAGCATGATCCTGCGCCCCGATCCCGACGCTGAATGGCCCGCCGGACCGATGTTGCTGCAACTGGGCATCGCCTTTGCCGCGTTGATCGGATACGCTTTTGCAATCAAGCCATTGGGTTTCATCCTGCCAACGGTGATCGTCGCAGGTATCCTGAGCTGGCAGATCGGCGGCCGCCCCATGCGCGCTGCGATTTCCGGCATCGGGCTGGGCATTGGGCTCTTCGTGCTCTTCCGGGTCATACTTGGCCTGGGGCTCAGGGGCCTACCCGCAGGCTGGGGGTTCTGAACCATGGATATTCTGAACAATCTCGCGATGGGCTTTTCCATCGCCGCCTCTCCCTACACGCTGCTCTTGGCGGTGATCGGCTGTTTCGTCGGCACGATCATCGGCGCCCTGCCCGGGCTTGGTCCGGCAAACGGCGTGGCACTGCTGATCCCGATCTCGTTCTCGATGGGTCTGGATGCGATCCCGGCCCTCGTGCTGCTGACCTCGGTCTATTACGGGGCGATGTATGGCGGGCGGATCAGCTCCATCCTGCTGAACATTCCCGGCGACGAACCGGCGATGATGACGACGCTGGACGGCTATCCCATGGCCAAGCAGGGCAAGGCCGGCGAGGCGCTGGTCGTATCGGGCGTGGCCTCTTTCGTTGGTGCATTCGTCGCCACGATCGGGCTGATGATCTTTGCCCCCTACCTGGCCCGCGTCGCCTTCAAGTTCGGCCCGGCGGAATATTTCGCGCTTTACATGCTGGCCTTCTGTACGCTTGGCGGGATCGGATCGAACAACCAGGCCAAGGCTGCGATGGCTGCCGCAATCGGTCTTGGCATTGCCATGATCGGGCTGGACAAGACCACCGGCATGCCGCGCTTTACCTTTGGTGAATTGCATCTCCAGGACGGGGTGGATTTCCTTGTCGCCATCGTCGGGCTGTTCGCCGTCGCCGAAGTGTTCTTCTTCATCGAGACCCACGGCAAGAACAGCGCCATCGGCGTGAAGCTGGGAAAGATCCTCGTGCCATGGCGGATGCTGAAACAGACCTCGGGCGCGATGATGCGCGGCACCGGGATCGGCTTCATCGCCGGGGTGCTGCCGGGAGCGGGTGCGTCACTGGGTTCATTCCTCGCCTATACGGCCGAGAAATCCGCAGCGCGCGACAAGTCACAATTCGGCAAGGGCGATCCCCGCGGTGTCGCCGCGCCGGAGGCTGGCAACAACTCTGCCGCCGGTGGTGCGCTGGTGCCGATGCTGACGCTTGGTGTGCCGGGATCGGGCACGACCGCAGTGCTGCTGGCGCTGCTGCTGACGCTCAACATCACGCCGGGGCCGCTGCTGTTCACCGAACGGCCCGAGGTCGTCTGGTCGCTGATCGCGGCGCTGCTGATCGCCAATATCGTGCTGCTCTTGATGAACGTACCGATGGTCAAGGTCTTCGTGCATATCCTGTCGGTCCCGGCATGGATCCTGCTGCCGGGCGTGACCATGGTCGCCTTCGTGGGCATCTACTCGCTGACCGGTTCCAGCTTCGACATGCTGATGATGGTTGGTTTCGGGGTGTTGGGCTATATCATGCGCAAGCTTGAAATCCCGACGGTTCCGGTGATCCTCGGCATCCTGCTGGGCAACGCGATGGAGGACAACCTGCGCCGCGCCATGGTGCTGTCGGACGGGGACTGGACCTTCCTGTTCAGCTCGCCTATCGCAGTCGGGCTGTGGATCGCGGCGGTTCTCGGCTTCATTGCGCCGATCTTCCTGCGGCAATTCCTGAAGAAGCCGCCGCTGCCGGAAACCGAACCCAAGGTAGGAGACTGACATGCCGACTCGCGTTCTGGTGCCTTCGGGCGTTCTTGGTCTCGGCTTCGACCGCAAGGCGCTGACACGCGGGGTGGCCATGAAGCCCGACATCATCTGCATCGACGGAGGGTCCACGGATAGTGGGCCCTTCAGTCTTGGCGCCGGGCAGTCGAAATATTCCCGCGCCGCGACCAAATCCGAATGGCGCATCCTGATGCAGGCCCGCGCCGAGGCCGGCGTGCCGCTGGTCATCGGCACCGCAGGCACCTGCGGCACCGACAGCACGGTGGACTGGATGCACGACATCACCACCGAACTGGCCGAAGAGTTGGGGCAAAGCCTGAAAATCGCACGGCTTTATTCCGGCCAGCCGGCAGGGCGGATCGCCCGGGCGCTTGAGGCCGGGGATGTCACCCCGCTCACCCCGGCCCCCGAGATCCGGCTGGACGACCTGACCAATATCGTCGCCCTGGCCGGGGCCGAGCAGATACAGGCCGCGCTCGCCACCGGCGCCGATATCGTCATCGCGGGCCGCACCACCGATACCGCGACCATTGCCGCCCTGCCGCTCTCGCGCGGGGATGCCGCCGGGGGTGCTTGGCACGGCGCCAAGATCGCCGAATGCGGGGCGTTGTGCTCGACCAACCCGACCTCTGGCGTGATCATGGTGGATTTCGACACGGATGGTTTCACGGTCGAACCCATGGCCGAGAATGCCGCCTGTACCCCGCATTCGGTCTCGGCCCATATGCTCTACGAGAATTCCGATCCGTTCCAACTTTATGAACCGGGCGGGTATCTGAACGTGACGAGCGCGCGCTATACCGCGCTGGACCATCGCCGCGTGCGGGTGGAGGGCTCGGAATGGGTGCCCGGCCCCTATACGGTCAAGCTGGAGGGCGCGCGCATCGCCGGATATCAGACCACGATCCTCGCCATCCTGCGTGACGCCCATTACGTGAAAAACGCCCAGGCATGGGTCGAGCGGCTGACCACCTACCTGACCGGCGAGATCGAGAGCCGGATGGGGCTGACGCAAGGCGATTACGGCCTCGAATTCCGGCTGATCGGGGTGAACGGGGCGCTTGGACAGCTCGAGAACCGTGCCGGCGATCCGGTCGAGATCGGGGTGCTGGGCATCATCACAGCGACCTCTCAACCCATCGCCGCCGAGATCGGCAAGCTGATCAATCCCTTCGTGTTGCATTACCCGCTGACCGATAGCGAGGAATTGCCGACCTTCGCATTCCCCTATTCCCCCGCGACGACCGACCGGGGCCCATTGTATGAGTTCGCGCTGAACCATGTCATGCGGCTGAAAGACCCGATGGAGGCGTTCCGGATCGAACTCAGCCAGATCGGCGCGGAGGTTCCGGCATGAGGCTTGGCGATCTCGTCCTGAAACTGCGTTCCAAGAATGCCGGCCCGTTCTGGGTCACCATCGACATCTTCTGCGACACGCCCGAGATCTTTCGGCAGGTCCGCTACAACCTGCCCACCCGCACGGTCGCAGAATTGTATCAGGTGCCCGAGCAACTGCTGAAACGCTTCGACATCGAGGACCTGCGGGTCGTCAAGTTCAGCATTCCGCGTCCGGTGGTGCAAGGTTCCGCCGCCGATCGCGACATGCACGGCGCCCAATATGCCGCGTTGCTGGAAGAATATGAGTTCGACTAAACGCCGTATCCTGACCTTTACACTCGCCGCCATTGGCGCAGGAATCTTCCTGCTCTTCGGCCTGCCCCTGCCCATGCTTCTGGGTCCCATGCTGGCCTGCCTGATCGCGGCGCTAGCTGGTGCGCCCCTGATGGGAGCGGGCAGTTTCGCCGTCTTCATGCGGACCTTCCTGGGCGTCGCGGTGGGCGCCTCGATTACCCCCCAGGTCCTGGGTCAGCTGCCGGGCTTCGCCGCCTCGCTGGCCTTCGTGCCGCTGTTCATCGCGATCATCGCGTTGATCGGTTATCCGATGTTCCGCCGGGTCTTCGGTTTCGATCACCCGACAGCGTGGTATGCGGCTATGCCCGGCGGGCTGCAGGACATGCTGGTCTTTGGTGAAGAGGCGGGAGGCGATGTTCGTGCGCTGTCCCTGATCCATGCCACGCGGGTCCTCGCCCTCGTTACCTTCGCGCCCATGATCATGCATGCCTATTGGGGCGTGGACCTGTCGCAACCGCCCGGCGCGCCGATCAGCTCCACCGCCCCTGCCGAGATCCTGCTGATGATCGCCTCGGGCTTCTTCGGCTGGAAGATCGCGGAAAGGCTCGGGCTGTTCGGCGCCTCGATCCTCGGTCCGATGATCCTGACCGCGATCCTGTCGCTCTCCGGCATCATCCAGCATCGCCCCCCGGCCGAGATCCTGCAGGCGGCGCAATTCTTCATCGGCATCACGGTTGGCGTGAAATATGTCGGTATCACCGGGCGGGAATTGCGTATCGACGTGTCGGCGGGGCTGTTTCACGCGATCATACTCGCATTCATCAGCCTGATCTTCTTCGAGATCATCGTGCATCTGCAACTTGCCCCGGCGCTGGATGCCGTCCTGGCCTTTCTGCCCGGCGGTCAGGCAGAGATGGTCGTGATCGCCATCATCGCTGGCGCCGACCTGGCCTATGTCGTCAGCCACCACCTGTTGCGGATCATCATCGTGATCATGCTGGCCCCCGTCGTCGCCAGGATCATGAGTCGCTCTCGACGCTAGTTCCGGGCGCTCCCTTCACATTTGCCGAGCAGATGTCTTTGCCTTTCCTGCGGCAAAGATATTATACGGCATGAAACAGGCCACTGATGAGCGCCGACAGGATTCCGCGATATGCAAGGAGAGTGACAATGGACCGCCTGCCCCACGAAAAGGGTTTCCACGTAAGCTGGGACCAATTGCATCGCGATGCCCGCGCCCTGGCATGGCGGCTGGACGGAACCGATTGGCGCGCGGTCGTCGCGGTAACGCGCGGCGGACTGGTTCCGGCGATGATCGTCGCGCGGGAACTGGATATTCGCACCATCGACACGATCAGCATCAAGTCCTACCGCAAACAAGAACAGGGCGGACTGGAAGTCCTGAAACGTCCGGATGCAGAGTTGATGGGCGATGGCGATGGAATCCTTGTCGTCGACGATCTGGTCGATTCCGGCCGCACGCTGGAACTGATCCGCGAAATGTACCCCAAGGCGCATTTTGCCACGGTATACGCCAAGCCGAAAGGCAAGCCGATGGTCCAGAGCTATGTGACCGAGGTCAGCCAGGACACCTGGATCTTCTTTCCCTGGGACATGGCGTTGCAATATGTGCAGCCATATCGCGGCGAGGATTGAGGCGCTCCCGAAGTTCCTCAAAATTACTGACACAGTCACGTTCAGGAATGGCTATCGTTTGCATATTGGGCGACCGGCACTCTGCCGCCGCGACCAGGAAAACATGCAATCGGTTGTTTCAAATAAATAAACCCGCGCCCCAACGGTGATTCCTTCCTGCTGCGCAATGAAAAGCGGCAAAATCATGCTCAGATTTCCGCAGCAGGGGAACCGAATGACCGCGCAACTCATTGTCTCATTGCAATGCGTCGAACGAGTTCACCGGCGCAACGCAACTGGTAAAAAGGAGACATGTGATGCGTAAGCTTTTTATGACGACTGCTATTGTGCTGCCCTTTGCCTTGGCACCTGCCTTCGCGCAGGAGACGACCACCGAGGAACCTGCAATGGACCCGGCAGCGGAGGCTCAAACCGATCCGGCAGCCGATGCTGCCGCGGCAGAGGCCGAAGCAGCCGCAGCCGCAGAGGAAGCGCTGAAAGCCGAGGTCGCGGAAAGCGGCAAGGTCGCGCAAGAGCAGGCCGCGAACGAGCTTCGTCTGGACTGGGTCACCGATGCGACAGTAACTGCGCCTGACGGCACCTCGATCGGCAGCATCAACGACCTGATCCTGGATGGAGAATCCGGTAGCATGATTGCTGCTGTGATCGGTGTCGGCGGTTTCCTTGGCATTGGCGAAAAGCAGATCGCCGTTCCCTGGGAGCAGTTGACGGTCAACGCCGATGCGCAAGAGATCACGAGCGATCTGACCAAGGAAGAAGCCGATGTCGCCCCGGCATATGTGTTCCGTGAACGTGCCGAGGCTCCGGGTGCTGCAACGGATGATGCGATGGCACCTGCGGATGACGCGATGGCACCGGCTGACGATGCTGCCGCACCTGCGGATGACGCAATGGCACCGGCTGACGACGCTGCCGCACCCGCCGATGACGCAATGGCACCGGCTGACGATGCTGCCCCTGCTGAAGGCGAGGCCATGGAAGGCGAAGAGCCGGCCAGCAACTGATGAGCAGATGACATCAAGGCGGCCCCGCGGGGCCGCCTTTTCCTTACTTCCCAGAAGATTACGTCCCCCTTTTCGGGGCTCAGCCGTTACCACGCACGAAACGAGCTGCACTTTCGGCCGCACGTTGCAATGCACGGCTTTTGTTCACGGTTTCCTGAAATTCCGCTTCGGGATCGCTGTCATAGACCACCCCGCCTCCAGACTGGATATACAACGCCCCATCCTTGACCAGCCCGGTCCGAAGGGCGATGCACATATCCATCTCGCCATTGGCGGCGAAATAGCCGACCGCTCCGCCATAGACACCACGCTTTTCGGGTTCCAATTCGTCGATGATTTCCATCGCGCGAACCTTCGGTGCGCCCGAAACCGTTCCAGCGGGCAGCCCGGCCAACAGGGCGGATAGCGCATCCTCCCCGTCACGTAATTCTCCGACAACATTCGAGACGATATGCATGACATGGCTGTAGCGTTCGATCACGAATTGCTCGGTCGGGCGCACGGTGCCGGTCTTCGCCACCCGCCCCACATCGTTGCGCCCCAGGTCCAGCAGCATCAAATGCTCGGCAAGTTCCTTCTGATCGCCTAGCAGATCGGCCTCCAGCGCCCGGTCCTCGGCCTCGTCACCGCCACGCGGCCGGGTGCCGGCGATCGGACGAATCGTCACCTCGCCATCGCGCAGCCGCACCAGGATCTCGGGACTGGCACCAATGATCTGAAACCCGCCCATGTTCAGATAGAACATGAATGGCGAGGGGTTGGTGCGCCGCAAACTGCGATAGAGCGCGAAGGGTGGCAGCGGGAAATCCATCCGCCAACGCTGTGACGGCACCACCTGAAAGATATCCCCCGCGCGGATATATTCCTTGGCCCGCTCGACCGCGGCGAGGTAATCCGGCTTGGCAAAATTCGAAACCGGCTCGCCTATGGCCGCGTCACGCCCCAAGGCCCGCGGCTCGGATGGCTGGCGATCCAACGAGCGCAACGCATCCATCACCCGCTCGGCTGCGCGGGCATAGGCGGCGCGGGCATTCTCGCCCGACACATGCCATGCCGGGGCGCAAAGCGTCACCTCGCCCTTCACCCCGTCCAGCACGGCCACGACCGAGGGCCGCATCAGCATGGCGTCGGGCACGTCCAGCGGATCGGGATTCACATCCGGCAAATGCTCGACCAGCCGGATCATGTCGTAGCCCAGATAGCCGAACAGCCCCGCCGCAACCGGAGGAACACCGTCGGGCATTTGCTCGATCCGGCTTTCGGCGATCAGGGCGCGCAGGCTGTCCAGTGCCGGACGCTCATCCGCCAGGAAATCGTTCGAGAACCGCGCATGACGATTGATCCGGGCCTGTCCGTCGCGGCATTCCCAGATCAGGTCGGGTTTCATGCCGACAATGGAATAGCGGCCGCGGATCTCGCCCCCGGTCACAGATTCCAGCATGAAGCTCATCGGCGCAGCCTCGGCCAGCTTCAGCATCAGGCTGACGGGAGTGTCCAGATCGGCGGCCAGCCGAATGGTGACAAGCTGATTATGTCCCTTGGCCCAGCCCGCCTCGAATTCCGTGAAATCGGGGGACAGTTCCATCACTGTACCTGAGCGTTGATCGCGTCGATGGCGGATTGATTGATCTTCACCCCGGCCTTTCGTTGCGCGGCACGGGCGTAATATTCAAAGATATCAGCCTGCAACGACTGCGACATACGCTGCCGGATACGGTCTTGCACCTCCTTGGCATCCTCGCTGTCGAGATCGGCTTCCTCGATCGTATCAAGGCGTACCAGGAATACGCGATCATCTGTATCGACGATCTCGATATCGCCCGTTTCTTCGATCTCGAAAGCCTGAGTAATGAGTTCGGCCGGCAAGCCATCGATCCAGCCGTCACGGGTCAACCCGGTCTCTGCGGTCCAGCCAAGGTCCGGCGCGACATTGACGGCCGCGGTTTCCTCGTCAACCTCGCTTTCCTGCGAGTCGGATGGCGATTCCGCCACCGTTTCCTCACCATCTTCCCCGTTTCCGGCATCCGGATCGGGGGTCGTGGAAGAGATCTCCTGCAGCCGCTCTTCCTCGGCACGGGCCAGCAGGAGGCGATGAATTTCCGCGGCGCGCCAGTCTTCGGCAACCTCATCGCGGATCTCGTCAAAGGGGATAAGCGTCGGCGGCACCACCTCATCCAGGCGCAGCGCGAAGATGCCGCCGTCATTCAGCCGCCCGATCTGCGGGAAATCGCCCTCGCCGACTTCGTCTGCAAGTTCCCGGAAAGCCGGGTATCCCGCGATGCTGCCCTCTTCCGGTTTCATATCCGATGACCAGGCGAGGGTTCCGAATTCCATCGGGGTCTCTTCCGAAACTTCTTCCAGCGTCGCGCCACTGGCCAGAAGATCCTCGTATTCCCCCATCCGGTCTTCGATTGCCCGTGCCGCGCGATCCAGGGCGGCTTCGGCGCGCAGATCCTCGCGTGCCTCTTCGAAGGAAATATCGATGGGCTCGAGAATCGCGTTCATCGATATCAGCGCCGGGCCAAGATCGGTCTCGACCGGTCCGACAACCCCCGGAGCATCCAGCCCGAAGACCGTATCCCCCGCCTGCCCCAGATCTTCCCTGGTAACTTCGCCTTGATCAACGTCCTCCATCGTCAGGCCGCGTTCGGCCACCAGCGCATCGAATGCCACTTCACCCGCATCGAGCCGATCCCTGGCGGATTGCGCGTCCTCCATCGACGGATAGACCAATGTGCTGACCATGCGCCGTTCGGGCTGACGAAAGTGCTCGATCCGCGCTTCATAGACATCGCGAAGGGCGGCCTCGTCCAGGTCCACCTCGTCCGAATGCATATTGGGCGTCAGCCAGACATAGCTCAGCTTGCGCTTTTCCGGCGCAGTGAAACGATCGGTATTCGCCTTGTGCCAAGCCTCCAGCGTTTCTTCGTCCGGTTCTGAAATCGGTGAGGTCAGATGGCCCTCTCCCACTTCGTGCCAACTGAAATCGCGCTGTTCCAGCAACCATTTCGCGGTCTGATCGATCATGGATTCCGGCGCGACGACTCCGCCGCTGACTGCGCGTTGCAGTAGCACCCGCGCCTCGTCCACGCGAACCTGTTGTTCGAACTCGGCTTCGGACAGGCCTTCGCGGCGCAGGATCTGGGAATAGGCGCTGCGGTCGAAACTTCCATTCGGTCCCTGAAATGCCGGCGCGGTCGAGATGCTCTCGGCAACCCGCTGATCGCCGACAGAGATGCCGAGACGGCGAGTTTCCTCTTCCAGAGCGGCGGCTGTGAAAAGCTGACCCTGAATCGCCCGAGGCAATCCTATCGATTGCGCCTGTGCCATGGTGAATTGCTGCCCCGCCTGCTGCGAATAAGCGCTCAGTTCCGAACGCAGCGCGCGGGTATAATCCTCTGCCGTGACCTTGGTCGCGCCAACCGATCCGATCTCGCTCGAGCCTCCCGAGAAACTGGTCACGCCAAAACCGCCCAACCCCAGGATCAGAAGACCCATCAATATCCAGACGATGGTCGATTTTCCTTTGGTGCGCAGGTTCGTCATGCCGCAGCTTTCCTCTCGGTCGTGTCAGGCCGTCTTTAGGACGCGTGCGGGTCGGCGGCAAGCCTTCAGGCGACGAAGTTGTCAAGCCTTTCGGCCAGTTCGGCAATTCCGACGCGGTTCACATTGGCAAAGGCGATGCGCAGATGCCGGGCACCGGACGAATCCGTTCCCGGCACGAACATCGTTCCCGGCAATGCCAGAACACCGATCTCGGCCACCATGCGCGGAGCCAGATCGGCCGAAGAAATGTCGAAAGGATGTTCGATCCATGCGAAATAGGCCCCGGCGCTTTTCAAGCGCCAGGCGGGCAGTCCCGAGATCGCCTCGACGCTTGCGGCACGGCGCGCAAGGATCTCGTCCCGCTCCCCTGCAAGCCATCCGCGCAAGTTCCGCATTCCCCACAACGCACCGATCTGCCCCAGTTGCGAGGTAGAGATCGCCACGGTGTCGAGAAATTTCTCGATCTCGGCCATGCGCGCCTGCGACGCGATCATCGCGCCCACCCGGTGCCCTGTCAGCCGGTATGCCTTGGAAAAGGAGTAAAGCTGGATCACCGTCTCGTCCCAATCGGGCCGGGTCAGCAAGTCATGCGGGGGACCAGTCCTGCTGTCGAAATCGCGATATGTCTCGTCGAGGATCAAGGCCAGCCCATGCCGCTGCGCCAGCTCGAAGAAGGCGGCGACCAGCTCCGCCGGATATTCCGCGCCCGACGGGTTGTTCGGTGTCACCAGCACGATGGCACGGCTGCGCGGCGTGATCAGCTTCGCGGCCCTGTCGGGGTCGGGCAGCATATCCTCTTCGCAAACCAATGGCCGCGTCACGACGCCCTGCATGTCCAGCCACATCTTGTGATTGAAATACCAGGGCGTAGGCAGGATGATTTCGTCTCCCGCCCCGGCCAGTGTGCTGATCGCTGCACAGAACGCCTGGTTGCAACCCTGCGTGATCGCCACCTGTTCGGGCCTGACGGCTCCGCCATATGCGCCCGAAAATTCTGCCGCGACGGCCTCGCGCAATTCGGTATTGCCCAGAACGGGCCCGTAAAGATGTGCCTCCGGCCGCTCCAGTGCCGCCTCGGCAATCGCGCGGCGCAACCCATCGGGCGGAGGCTCGACAGGGGCGGCCTGGCTGACATTGATCAATGGTCGGTCAGGTGGAAAATCGACGCCTTGCAGCCAGCGCCGGGCCTCCATCACGGGTGGTGCGAATGTTCTGGTGATATTCGGGTTGACCGGATGCATTCTAATTCCGTTGCAATCTGCGCAGATCGGACAGATCCGGCGGTGTGGACAGATCGAGCGACGGAGACGGCAAAACAGGTGCCGCGCTGTCCTGATCGCTTTCCGATGCGTCTGGATCCGCGGTTGAAGCGAGGGATTCCGTCCCGTCCTGTCCGGCCTCCTCCTGTCCGGCCGCATCCGTTTCTTCAGCCATCTCTGTTCCCTCAGCCGGCGTTTGCGAGTCAATCGCCTCGGCCGATGAGGATTCAGGCAGGCTGTCCTGATCGCTCGCACGGATCTTTCCAGGCATCTCGATCGACGCTGGGGCAGATTGCGCAGAAGGCCTCTCGAGTGCACGACCGTCGTCAGCCTCGGGCGCCTCGGTCTGCGACAGGTCGCTGCCGGGCATTGCGGTTTCGGGCGGCAGGTTCACGGCCGTGGCTCCGACAGGTGCAGGCTCGGCCGCGGGGGCGCTGACCGCAGGAGGCTCGGATTGCCCGAATTGCGAATTGGGAGTCAGCGGCGTGGGCAATGCCGGCAGCATGTCGCCACCGCGCCCGAATTCCGACCCGACGGGCAAGTCGATCGCCGCTGCCTGCGGTCGATCAGCTTCTTCCTCGGTCACAGGTTCGACCACAATGTCCGTCGTCCCGATCTCCGGGGACTCGGTCGGAGATTCGGATTCGGTTCCACGAGAAGCCGTGTCGGGCTCGGCCCCGTCGTCCGATTCCGCCGAACCGTCCGTAGCCGGTCGTGTCCCCACATCGGCACCGGATACCGTCGAGGCGGGTTTCACAGCCACCACTTCGGGATCGGCAGCGATTGCCGCCTCCTTTGGCGCTGATTCGACCGTTTCAGCCGCGTTCCCGGCACTTGCATCGGCCCCCGGCGCGGGGGGCACGTCCTGCTCTGGCAGCGGTGTCAGCAATGACAAGGCCGCCAGCCCTACCGCGCTGATTCCCGCGCCATGCAGCAAACCTTTCCAGAAACCACGTGCCATCCGCCTCTTCTTCCCTTGGCCGGGCTTGACCCCCCGGCGCGCTTTGCCCCATCTATAGCGAACCCGTATGCGGGGGGAAACCGCCCCGGAACCAAGGCAAGACAATGATCCTTCTGATCGACAATTATGACAGCTTCACCTGGAACCTCGTGCATTACCTAGGGGAAGCGGGGGCCGAGGTGGTCGTAAGGCGCAATGATGCGCTCTCTGTGGAAGAGGCGCTGGCGATGAAACCTGACGGCATCGTGATCTCTCCGGGCCCATGCGATCCGGCGCAGGCGGGGATCTGCATCGATCTGATCCGGGCGGCAGCGGAAAGCGAACTTCCGCTGTTCGGCGTCTGCCTGGGCCATCAGGCCATCGGCGAGGCATTCGGTGGCAAAGTCGTCCGCGCGGGCCGCATCCTGCACGGCAAGGTCGATACGATCCGCCATGACGGCAGCGGCGTCTTCACTGACCTGCCCTCGCCACTGAAGGCGACGCGCTATCACTCGCTGACGGTCGAGCCCGACAGCCTGCCGAATTGCCTACGCGTCACTGCCACTTCGGATGACGGGACGATCATGGGATTGATCCACGCCGATTTGCCTGTCGAAGGCGTGCAATTCCATCCCGAGTCCATCGCATCCGAGCATGGGCACGAGATGATCCGCAATTTCCTTGCCCGCTGTCACCCGGGAGAACAGGCCGCATGACCGATATCCGCCCGCTGATCGGCATTGCCGCCACTCGCCCCCTGACCGGCCCCGAGGCTGAATCGGCCTTTTCCGCCCTGTTCGACGGCGCTGCCACCCCGGCACAGATTGGCGGGTTGCTGATGGCACTGCGCGTGCGCGGCGAAACCGTGGACGAGATCGCCGCCGCAGCACGGGCGATGCGGGCGCGGATGAACCGCGTGCAGGCCCCCGAGGGCGCGATGGATATCGTTGGCACCGGCGGGGACGGCAAGGGCACGCTGAACATCTCGACCGCAACGGCTTTCGTCGTCGCCGGTGCGGGTGTGCCGGTCGCCAAGCATGGCAATCGCAACCTATCCTCGAAATCCGGCGCGGCGGATGCGCTGACCCAGATGGGGATCAATGTCATGGGCGGTCCGGCCATGGCACAGCAGGCGCTGGACCGGGCTGGCATCTGCTTCATGATGGCGCCGATGCATCATCCCGCCATGCGCCATGTCGGCCCGCCCCGCGCCGAACTGGGCACCCGCACCGTCTTCAACCTGCTGGGGCCGCTGACCAACCCGGCCTCGGTGCGCCGCCAGTTGACCGGCGCATTCAGCAGCCAGTGGCTCCGCCCGATGGCCGAGGTGCTGCGCGACCTTGGCTCCGACGCGGCATGGCTGGTCCATGGCAGCGACGGCACTGATGAAATCAGCATCGCGGGCGAAACCCATGTCGCCGCGCTCAAGGATGGCGAGGTCAGCGAATTCACCGTCACGCCCGAGGATGCGGGCCTGTCCCGCCACCCCTTCGACGCCATTGTCGGAGGAGAGCCCGCATATAACGCCAAGGCCTTTCGCGCACTTCTGGATGGCGAGACAGGGGCCTATCGTGATGCGGTCCTGCTGAATGCCGCGGCATCCTTGCTGATCGCGGGAAAGGCCGCCGATCTGCGCGAAGGGGCAGCACTCGCCGCCGAAGCCATCGATCGCGGCGATGCCAAGGCCCGGTTGACCCGGCTGGCCGAAGTCACCGGCCCGCCCGAAGCGTGACACCGCCCGAGACCTGGGCCCATCTGCCCTTCTTCGCCAATGACTGGCCCGCGATTCGCGACCGGCTGCTGAACATACATGACTGGCTGCCCGGTCCGGACCGGGTCTTCGCAGCATTGGAAGCCGTGCCCCCCGAAAAGCTGCGGGTCGTGATCCTTGGGCAAGATCCCTACCCGACACCGGGCCATGCCAACGGGTTGGCATTCTCGGTCGAGCCCGACATCCCCCTGCCCCGCTCGCTGCGCAACATCTATGCCGAAATGCGCGAGGATATCGGCGCCGCCCCCGAAAATGGCGACCTGTCGCATTGGGCGCGTCAGGGCGTGTTGTTGCTGAACACCTCGCTATCGGTTCCCGCCGGGTCCGCAGGCGCCCATGCCAGATGGGGCTGGCACAAGCTTGCCGGGCAGGCCATCGCAGAGGCGCAGCGGCACGGTCCGCTTGCTTTCCTGCTTTGGGGCGGACATGCGCAGAAAGCCGCCGCCGGGCTGCCCCGGCCGCAGGATCTGATGATCGCCACGGCCCATCCCTCGCCGCTTTCCGCCCGGCGGGGTTTCTTCGGTAGCCGACCCTTCAGCCGGATCAACGACTGGCTGACCACGCAGGGATATTCCCCGATTCACTGGATGAACTGACGGCGGTTCCTCGCGGAAACTTCCACGAACCACAAAAACACCCTCAGGGCCGCAGCGCCGGTGATATCGAATTCGCCGTGTCCAGAAGTCCCGGCAGAATCTCGGAGTGCAGCCGCTCGTCATCCCAGGTATAGGCCGAGACGGAACATTGCACCCCCGCCAACGCACGCCCATCCGGTCCCAGGATCGGTGCTGCGATGGCGACTTCGTTCAACAGCATCTGATCGCGTGTCACCGAGAACCCGTTTGCAGTCGTCTCGTTGATACTCTGGCGGATTTCATCGCGATCCATGACCGTCCGTGGGGTAAATACCTTCAATGGCCATGTCTCGATGGCGGCTTCGCGCTCGGCCTCGGGCCAGGTCGACAGGATCGCACGGCCAACCGAAGTGGACAGCGCCGGCAGCCGCCGCCCGATGATCGTGGCCGCGAAATAGGTGCGTTTGCACGGCAGGCGCGAGACATAGATGATATGATCGCCCGAAATCTCGGCGAGGTTGATCGTCTCGCCCAATTGCCGGGACAACTCGATCAGCTTCGGCACCGCCATGCCGACCAGCGGATCCGACCAGTAATAGCAATAGGCCAGCTCCAGCCAGGCATGCGAGGGACGCAGGCGCCGGGTATTGGGGTCCTTGTCCAGGTAACCCTCGTGATGCAACGTATTGGCGAGACGCTGAATCGTGCTCTTGTCCATGCCCGTGCGCCGCGCCAGTTCACCCAGGCTCATCTCGGGCTTGCTTTCATCGAATGCCCGCAACACGCGCAAGCCCTTGGCGAGTGCTCCCACGAACAGCGTATCGCGCTTGGTTTCGCCGCTATCGGTCATCAATCCCTCCACCCTCGAGCAAAATACTTGACCTGTGGGCAACAAGTCTGCTTACTTAATCATAATAAGATTTAGCGTATCACTATGCGATACAGCAAACAACAACAATCACATCACGGGAGAGTCTGACAATGGTACAAATGATGTTGCGCAGCGGCACGGCCGCAATCGCCCTTATGGCCGCAGGCGCCGCCTATGCCGACAAGGCAAGCGACACGCTGCGCGTCGCCTTCACCAAGGAACTCGAAAGCGTCGACAGCTATTTCAACTCGGCCCGCGAGGGCGTGGTGCTGCAGCGCGCGATCTGGGACGGATTGCTTTACTCCGATCCGGCGACCGGTGAGTACAAGGGTAACCTGGCGACCGAATGGGAATGGGTCGATGACACCACGCTGGAACTGAAGCTGCGCGAAGGCGTGAAGTTCCACGATGGCAGCGATTTCACCGCCGATGACGTGGTCTACACGGTGAATTTCGTCGCGGACGAGGCGAATGGCGTAGTGACACAGCGCAATGTCAACTGGATGGATCATGCCGAGAAGGTGGATGACTACACCGTCCGCATCGTCACGAAGGAGCCCTTCCCCGCCGCCATCGAATACCTGTCCGGACCGGTCTCGATGTATCCTTCCGATTATTACGAAGAGGTTGGGCCAAGCGGCATGGGGCTGGAGCCGGTCGGCACCGGGCCCTACAAGGCTGTCAGCGTGGAACCGGGCAAGCATTTCGTGCTGGAACGGAACGAGGACTATTTCGACGGGCCAAAAGGCCAGCCCGCCATCGCCAAGATCGACGTCCGGACAATCCCGGACGTGAACACCCAGATGGCCGAGATCTTCAGCGGCCAGTTGGACCTGATCTGGCAGGTTCCCTCGGATCAGGCCGAACGGATGGCCGAGATGGGGCAGTTCACCGTCGCGAATGAAAGCACGATGCGGGTGGGTTACCTGGCGATGGATGCAGCCGGACGATCCGACCCGGAGAACCCGTTCACCAAGCTGGAAGTCCGGCAGGCCGTGAACCATGCGATCGACCGTGAGACCATCGTGAACGAACTGCTGAAGGGCAAGTCGACACCGATCCACACCGCCTGCTTCCCCAGCCAGTTCGGCTGTGTTCAGGATGTCACCGAATATGAATACGATCCCGAAAAAGCCAAGGAGTTGCTGGCCGAAGCCGGTTATCCCGATGGCTTCACCACCGAGTTCTATGCCTATCGCGACCGCGAATATGCCGAGGCCATCGCCAGCTATCTGAACGCCGTCGGCATCGAGACCGATTTCAAGATGCTGCAATATTCGGCGCTGCGCGATCTGAACATGAAGGGCGAGGTGCCGATCTCGTTCCAGACATGGGGCTCGTTCTCGATCAACGACGCCTCGGCCATGGTCAGCCAGTTCTTCAAGCATGGCGAACTGGACGATGCCCGCGACGACGAGGTGCTGGCCGAACTGGACATCGCCGACAGTTCCATCGATCCCGAGACCCGCATCGAGCATTACGGTATCGCGCTGCAACGCATCGCGGATCAGGCCTATTGGGCGCCGCTCTTTTCCTACAACACCAATTACGTGTTCACGAAAGAGGTCGCCTATACCCCCACCCCGGACGAGGTTCTGCGCTTCCATACCGCGGCCTGGAACTGATCCGGCCACGCCCCTACGCCCGCCGCAGGATGGCCGGACAACCGGCCATCCCAAACCCGGCTCGATATGCCGGGTCATGCAAGCAAGGATGTGAATTCAGATGCTTCGCTTCATCCTCAAGCGATTGGGCCTGGCGCTTCTCGTCGCGCTCACCGTTTCCTTCATCAGCTTCAGCCTGCTGTTCCTCGCGGGTGATCCGGCAATCGCCATCGCGGGCGAAAGCGCCAATGCCGAGGATATCCAGTCGATCCGCGAACTCTATGGCTTCGACCGGCCGATGCTCGTGCAATATGCCGACTGGCTGTGGAACGCGCTGCGCTTCGATTTCGGGCAAAGCTATTACTTCAAGCTGCCCGTCGCCGACCTGATCGCCGAGCGGCTGTCGGTCACGATGACCCTCGGGGTCTGCGGCATCCTGTTCGCGCTGTTCACCGCCGTGCCCCTGGGCGTGATCGCGGCGATCCGCCCCAATTCGCTGATCGACCGGATCGCCCTGTTCCTGTCGGTCGCCGGTCAGGCAATGCCCAGCTTCTGGTTCGGACTGATCCTGATCGTGATCTTTGCCATCCAGCTTGGCTGGCTGCCCGCCTCGGGCGCGTCCAGTTGGCAGCATTTCATCATGCCGACCGTGGTGCTTGGCTATTACGCCATGCCTGCGATCATGCGACTGACGCGCGCCGGGATGCTCGAAGTGCTTTCCGCCGACTATATCCGCACCGCCCGCGCCAAGGGCGCGCCCGAAGGCCGGGTGCTGTTCAAGCATGCGCTGCGCAACGCGATCATCCCGGTCGTCTCATTGGCGGCGGTGCAGATGGGCTTCATGCTGGGCGGTTCCATCGTGGTCGAGTCGATCTTCGCTCTGCATGGCGCGGGTTACCTTGCGTGGGAATCAATCGGCCGCAACGATCTGCCCACCGTGCAGGCGCTGATCCTCGTCTTCGCCCTCTTCTATATCGTCTTCACCTTTCTGGCCGATGTGCTGAACGCATGGCTGGATCCCCGTATGAGGAGCAGCTGAGATGACAGCTCTTCCCGATGCCGCAGAGATCACCGGTCCCACGCCCGGCCAGCAATTGCGCAAGCGCATGTTCGGTCACCAGGGGTTCATGATCGGCGCGGTCTTCCTGGTGCTTCTGGTTCTGGTCGCGATCTTTGCCCCGGTCCTGGCACCGCATGATCCCTATGCCCAAAGCCTCGGCGACCGGATGCTGCGCCCGGTCTTCATGGATGGAACATGGGACCATCCGCTCGGCACCGACCATCTGGGCCGCGACTACCTGTCCCGGCTGATCTATGGCGCGCGCATCTCGCTGCTGATCGGGGCGGTCGCGGCGCTGATCTCGGGCCTGATCGGCACGGCGCTCGGTGTCGCCGCAGGATATTTCGGCGGGCGTGTCGATGCGGTCGTGACATTCCTCATCAATGTCCGGCTGGCGATGCCGGTGGTGCTGGTCGCCTTGGCCGTGGTCGCGATCCTTGGCGGGTCGCTGAACGTGGTGATCGGGGTTCTGGGCCTGTTGCTCTGGGACCGCTTTGCCGTGGTCATGCGCGCCTCGACGCTGCAAATCCGAGGCCGTGAATTCGTTGCCGCCGCCCGCGCGATCGGCTGCTCGACCCCGCGCATCCTGCTCTCCGAGATCCTGCCTAACATTTTCAACAACCTGATCGTCGTCGTCACGCTTGAAATGGCCCATGCGATCCTGCTGGAAGCGGCGCTATCCTTCCTCGGCCTCGGGGTGCAGCCGCCGAACCCAAGCTGGGGGCTGATGGTGTCCGAGGGCAAGAACATGATGCTGTTCGAGCCATGGCTGGTGCTGATCCCCGGTGCGGTGCTCTTCGTGCTGGTGCTGGCAATCAACCTGATGGGCGACGGGCTGCGCGACGTGACCGCGCCCGAGAACCGCAATTGAGGGGACGAGACATGACCGAAGACCCCATCCTATCCGTCCGCGGCCTGACGCTGGAAATCCCGACCGCGGGCGGCATGCTGCACGCCGTCCGGGGGATCGATTTCGATCTGAACCGTGGCGAGACGCTGTGCATCGTGGGGGAATCCGGCTCGGGCAAATCGCTGACCTCGCTGGCATTGATGAGCCTTCTGGGCACCAAGATCCAGCGCAGCGCCACCCGGATGGATTTCGACGGCACCGATCTTCTGAAAGCCTCGCGCAAGCAGTTGCGGCATCTGCGGGGCGCGCGGATGTCGATGATCTTCCAGGAGCCGATGACCTCGCTCAACCCGGCCTATACCATCGGCGACCAACTGGCCGAAACGCTGCTGCTGCATCGCAAGGTCAGCCGCGCGCAGGCCCGTGCCCGCGCGGTCGAGCTGCTGGAAAAGGTCGGCATCACCGCCGCCGAAAGCCGCCTGTCGCAGTTCCCGCATCAGCTTTCGGGCGGATTGCGGCAGCGGGTGATGATTGCCATGGCGCTGATGTGCGAGCCCGAGCTGATCATCGCGGATGAGCCGACCACCGCGCTCGACGTGACCATCCAGGCGCAGATCCTGCGGCTGCTGGTCGATCTCCAGCGCGAGATGAACATGGCGATGATCCTGATCACCCATGACCTGGGCGTGGTGGCCCGCGTGGCCGACAAGGTTGCGGTGATGTATGCGGGCGAGCTGGTCGAGACCGGTCCCGCCGAGGCGATCTTCCGCCAGCCTGCCCATCCCTACACGCGCGGATTGATAAACTGCATTCCCGTTCCGGGGCGAACCCAACGCGGCGCACGGCTTGGCACCATCCCCGGCATCGTGCCGTCTCTGGTCGGTGACGTGACCGGATGCCCTTTCCGCGGGCGCTGCGATCAGGCCGTCGAGGCCTGCGCGAGCGCGATCCCCCTGCACCAACTGGATGGCGGCGCGCATGAATTGCGCTGCGTTCATCCCGACGGCTATCGCCATTCACAGGAGGTGCCGGCATGACCGACAATCCCGTTCTAGAACTGAAGAACGTCTCCAAGACCTACACGGTCAAGCAGGGGCTTTTCGGCAAGCCGCGCCCCTTGCGGGCGATCAACGATGTCTCGCTCAAGCTGGGGCGGGGCGAGGTGCTGGGGCTGGTCGGCGAATCCGGCTGCGGCAAATCCACGCTCGCCAAGATCCTGCTGGGGCTGGAGGCCCCCACCGAGGGGCAGGTTCTGGTCGATGGCCAGACGCTTGCCGGTCAGGACCGCATCGCCCTGTCCCGGCGCATACAGCCGATCTTTCAGGACCCCTATTCCTCGCTGAACCCGCGCAAGAGCATCGAGGATATCGTCAGCCTGCCCCTTCGTGTCCACCAGATCGGAGACTCAGCCAGCCGGCAAAAGAAGGTGCGCGAGATGCTGGATATCGTCGGCCTGCCCGTCCGGGTCGCGCGCAGCTATCCCAACCAGATGTCCGGCGGTCAGCGCCAGCGCGTCGCCATCGCCCGCGCCCTGATCATGAATCCCGAGATCGTCATCTGCGACGAGCCGACCTCGGCGCTGGATGTCTCGGTGCAGTCGCAGATCCTGAACCTGTTGGGCGATCTGCGGCAGGAATTCGGCCTGACCTATCTGTTCATCAGCCACAATCTCGCCGTGGTCGAGCATCTCGCCACCCGCGTGGCCGTGATGTATCTGGGCCGGATCGTGGAAGAGGCCGGCGTGGCCAGGCTGTTCGAAGAGGCACGGCATCCCTATTCCCGCGCTCTGCTGGAATCGGTGTTGACTCCCGATCCCGGCCTCGGCGTGCCCGACACACAGCTTGGCGCGGCCTATCCCAATCCGATCTCTCCCCCTTCGGGCTGCGCCTTCCATCCGCGCTGTGCGAAAGTGATGCCGCATTGTTCGCAGATCGCACCCACCCCCATTGCAACGCCGGATGGCCATGTCGAATGCCATCTTTACGACGACACGCCCGCACGCGCGGCAAGCTGAGGATCAGGCCATGAATTCATCGCTGTCGCGCACGCAAACGGTGCGCAAAACGGTTGTGGAAACTCCGCGCGGTGTGGTGGCCGCGCAGAACTCGCGCGCGGCGCAGGCCGGGGCCGAGGTTCTCGCGGCCGGAGGAAACGCGGTCGATGCGGCGGTGGCGGTCTCCTTCGCCATCGGCGTGCTCGAACCCTGGATGAGCGGCCCCGCAGGCGGCGGCGGGATGATGCTGTGGCATGCCGACAAGGGCGAGGCCGAGGCGCTGTTCTATGGCATGCGTTCGCCCGCGGCGCTCGACCCGGCGGATTATCCGCTGGCGGGCAGCGGCAAGGCCAGCGACCTGTTTCCATGGGACGCGGTCGAGGGCGACCGGAACATCCGCGGCGCGACCGCGGTGGCGGTGCCGGGCGTCGTGGACGGGATCGGGCAGGCCCATGCCCGCCATGGCCGCTTGCCATGGCGCGATTTGCTGGCCCCCGCCATCGGTTTCGCGCGCGAAGGACTGCCGGTGGACTGGTATGCATCGCTGATGATCGCCTCGGCCACGCGCGCATTGGCGGATGACCCGGATGCCGCCGCGATGTTTCTCGAGGACGGGCGATGGCCGACCATCGCAGGCTGGACCAGCACCGCGGGCAAGACTCTCGCCATGGACGCCATGGCCGCGACCCTGGCCGAGATCGCCGAAAAGGGCGCGCGGGAATTCTATGACGGCGATGTCGGGGCCGCATTGGCCGCCGATATACAGGCCAAGGGCGGCAGCCTGTCGCATGACGACCTGCGCGCCTATCGCGCCGAGTTCCAGAAGCCCCTGTCCTTCTCGCGCGGCGATGCGCGGTATCACGTCACCCCGCATCTGACAGCAGGCCCGACCTTCCGCGATGCCATGGGTGCGCTGCCGCCGCTGTCCGGGGTTCCGGGACCGGATGCCTATCTTGCCTATGCCAATGGCTTGAGCACGGCATACAGGCAGCGGCTGGAGGACATGGGCGATGACGGTGAAAGCCCCGAAGCGCCGGGCTGCACCACGCATTTCTCGATCGTGGATCGCGACGGCAACATGGTCGCGATGACCCAGACTCTGCTCTCGGCCTTTGGCTCGCATGTGGTGTCGCCCTCGACCGGGCTGCTTCTGAACAACGGGATCATGTGGTTCGATCCGGTGCCGGGCAAACCCAACTCGCTGGCGCCGGGCAAGCGCTGCCTGATGAATATCTGCCCCGTGATCGGCGAGTCCGGTTCGCGCCGTTTCGCGCTTGGTGCCTCGGGCGGGCGCAAGATCGTCGGTGCGGTGGCGCAGCTTTCCTCTTTCATGGCGGATTTCGGCATGGGGCTGGAGGATGCCTTTCATCAGGGCCGCATCGACATGTCCGGCGGCGATCTGGTGACCGTGGATGACGCCCTGCCCCAGCCCGTTCACGACGCACTCGCCAAGCAGCACAGAACCGCCCGGTTTCCCCGGACGGTGTTTCCCTATGCCTTCGCCTGCCCCGCAGGTGTCATGCGCGACGGAGACACCAATAGCGGCTGCACCGAGATCATGTCGCCCTGGGGCGATGCCATCACCGAACCGGAGACCCGTATATGACCCGAGACGCCGCCATTGCCGCATCTGAACGCTATTTCGACAGCGGAGATTTCCAGTCCGACCTCGCGGCACTGGTCGAATACCAGACCGAAAGCCAGAACCCCGATCAGCGGCCGGAACTGTACCGCTATCTTGAACAGGCGATGCTGCCCCGGCTCGAAGCCCTTGGCTTTGCCTGTAGCATTCACGACAATCCCGATCCCAAGGGCGGTCCGCTGCTGATCGGCGAGAGGATCGAGGATCCCGCGCTTCGGACCGTGCTGACCTATGGCCATGGCGACGTGATCCGCGCCCAGACCGAGCAATGGCGCGACGGTCTGCATCCCTTCCGGCTGATCGAGGAAGGCGACCGCCTCTACGGTCGCGGTACCGCCGACAACAAGGTGCAGCACCTGATCAATATCGCCGCGCTGGAAGCAGTGATCGCGGCGCAAGGTAAGCTTGGCTTCAATGTCCGGATCGTGCTGGAGATGTCCGAAGAGACCGGATCCGCCGGGCTGCCCGAGTTCTTTCGCGCCCATAAGCAGGAACTGACAGCGGATGTGCTGATCGCCTCGGACGGACCCCGCTTGCAGCCGGAACGGCCGACGCTGTTCATGGGCTCACGCGGGGGGATCAGCTTCGATCTGGAGTTGGAACTGCGCGAGGGCGCGCATCACTCCGGTAACTGGGGCGGATTGCTGGCCGATCCGGCGATGATCCTGTCCCATGCGCTGGCCTCGATCTGCGACCGGCGCGGACAGATCCAGATCCCCGAATGGCGCCCCGACAGTCTGACCCCGGCGATTCGTAACGCGTTGAAGGATCTGCCCGTCGAGGACGGCGACGGACCGGCGGTCGATACCGATTGGGGAGAGGAAAGCCTGACCCCCGCCGAACGCGTCTATGGCTGGAACAGTTTCGCGGTGCTGGCGATGACTTCCGGCGTTCCCGAGGCACCGGTGAATGCGATCTCGGCCAAGGCGCGGGCCACTTGCCAGCTGCGCTATGTGGTCGGCACCGATCCCGATGACATCCTGCCCGCGCTGCGCCGGCATCTGGACAAGCATGGCTTCGAGGCCGTGGAAATTCGCCCCCATGATCGCGGCTTTTTCCGGGCGACACGGCTGGATCCGGATCACGAATGGGTTCGCTTTGCCATCGCCTCGCTGGAGCGCACATCGGGCAAAGCCCCGCATGTCCTGCCGAATCTCGCCGGCTCGCTGCCCAATGACAGTTTCACCGATATTCTCGGCCTGCCGACAATCTGGGTGCCGCATTCCTATCGCGGCTGCTCGCAACACGCCCCTGACGAACATGTGCTGAAACCGCTCTGCCGCGATGCGCTGCGGGGCATGGCCGGGTTGTGGTGGGATATCGGCGCGATGTGAGGCGAGGCGGTTCCCGGTTCCGGATTGCGTCCCGCGATGGCCGGGGGCGCTTCGCCCCCCGGACCCCCAGAGGATATTTGCATGAAGAAGAAATGGACGTCCGGAACTGGCGGCGGAGCGCGTTTGACCGGCCTGCTCCGCGACGGTCTCGAATCACTGGCGAAGAAGTCTCGCAACTGCTAAATCTGGTGGTATGAACAATCACGCCCCCAATATCCGCCCCGTCATTCGGCAGCTGGACGAAACCACCGCCAACCGCATCGCGGCGGGCGAGGTGGTCGAGCGTCCAGCCTCGGCGGTCAAGGAACTGGTCGAGAACGCGCTGGATGCGGGTGCGACCCGGATCGACATTGCCATCGAGGAAGGCGGCAAGCGGCTGATCCGCGTCAGCGATGACGGCTGCGGCATGACGGCTGATGAGTTGCCACTGGCGCTTTCGCGGCATGCGACCAGCAAGATCGACGGCGATGACCTTCTGGCGATCAACAGTTTCGGCTTTCGCGGCGAGGCGCTGCCGTCACTTGGCGCCGTGGGGAGGCTGACAATCACCTCGCGCGTTGATGGCGGTGATGGCGCGGAAATCTCGGTCACCGCGGGCCGGATCGCTTCACCGCGCCCCGCCGCCGGAAATCGCGGCACGGTGGTCGAGTTGCGCGACCTGTTCTTTGCCACACCCGCGCGACTGAAATTCATGCGCAGCGAACGTGCCGAGACGCAGGCGGTGGCAGAGACCGTCCGCCGCCTTGCCATGGCCGAGCCCTATACCGGCTTTACCCTCAGCGCCGACGGCAAGGAGACATTCCGCGCCGATGCCGAGCAAGGGGAGCTGTTCGGCGCACTCCAGGCCCGTCTTGCCCGCGTCATGGGCCGCGATTTCATCGATAACGCCATCCCCATCGATGCCGAGCGCGACGGGCTGACACTGACCGGCTTTGCCGCCCTGCCGACCTATTCCCGCGGCGCTGCGGTCGCGCAGCATCTTTACGTCAATGGCCGCCCGGTGCGCGACAAGCTGCTGACCGGCGCGCTGCGGGCGGGCTATATGGATGTGCTGGCCTCGGGGCGGCATCCGGCGGCGGTGCTGTATCTGACCTGCGATCCGCAGCTTGTCGATGTGAACGTCCATCCCGCCAAGGCCGAGGTGCGGTTCCGCGATCCCACCGCCGCGCGCGGGCTGGTCGTCAGTGCGCTGCGGCACGGCTTGGCCAATGCCGGACACCGGGCCTCGTCGACCGTGGGCGATGCGACTCTGGCGGCGTTTCAGCCTGAGCCCGCCGGGCTGAACGCGGCACCGCGGCGCAATTACCAGATGGATTATCGCCCATCGGGCGGAGCGATCCGGGCAAGCCTCGATCTGCAGGCACCCACACCCACGCAGGAGACCGGCTTTTCCGAGGCACCCTCAGCCCGGTTCGAGCCTGCGGGCGACGACACCCCGACCACAGCGCCCCTTGGGGCCGCCCGCGCCCAGATCCACGAGAATTACATCATCGCGCAAAGCGATGACGGGCTGGTCATTGTCGATCAGCATGCCGCGCATGAACGGCTGGTTTACGAGCGGCTCAAGGCACAGGCCGAGGCGAATGGCATCGCCAGCCAGGCCCTGCTGATCCCCGAGATCGTTGAGCTGCCCGAGGCCGACGCCGCCCGCATCCTCTCCATCGCCGATGAGCTGGCCGAGCTTGGCCTTGTCGTCGAAGCCTTCGGCGGCGGCGCGATAGCGGTGCGCGAGGCGCCCGCGATGCTGGCCAAGCTGAACGCGCAGGCATTGATCCGCGACATCCTGGACGACCTGTCCGACCAAGGCGCCTCGGATCGCCTGCGGGCGCGGATCGACGCGGTGCTGTCCTCGATGGCCTGCCATGGCTCGGTCCGGTCCGGTCGCCGCATGTCCGCCGAGGAAATGAACGCATTACTGCGCGACATGGAACGCACGCCGAAATCGGGGCAATGCAACCATGGCCGGCCCACATGGGTGAAGCTGCGGCTGGCAGATATCGAACGGCTCTTCGGCCGCAAGGAGTGAAAGCCGTTTCCCGCGTCGGGATGCGCTACTGCCCCGGCGTCACCCGGACCAGTGCACCATTCGACTGATCGGTCAGCAGCATGACCGCCCCATCCGCCGCGATATCGACATCGCGGACCCGGCCGATCCCCTGCAGGTGTCGCGCCTCTCCGGTGACCCGGCCTCCGTCCAGTTCCAGCCGCACCAGGGCTGCGGCCTGCATCCCGCCGATCAGCAAATCGCCCTGCCAATCGGGAAACATCGCGCCGTCATAGAAGCTCATCCCGCCCGGCGCGATCACCGGGTCCCAGTAATAGACCGGCTGCTCCGTCCCCTCCAGCCGCGTGATTCCGTCACCGACCGGCTGACCGCTATATTCGACGCCATAGGTCACGCGCGGCCAGCCGTAATTGCGCCCCGCCTGCGGGCGGTTCAATTCGTCCCCGCCCCGTGGCCCATGTTCGATGGTCCAGAGCGCACCATCCGGTCCCATCGTCGCCCCTTGCATGTTGCGATGCCCCCATGACCAGATCTCGGGCAAGGCACCCTCCACGCCCGGCTGGCCCATCGGAGCCCCGCTCTGCGGATCGATCCGGACCACCTTGCCAAGCGTCGTCGCCACATTCTGCGAATGCACGCGCGCATCGTTGACCGACCGCTCTCCGGTCGTCACAAAAAGCCCGCCCTGCCCGTCGAAGACCAGCCGCGAGCCGTAATGCTTGGTCGAAGCCCAGGCCGGTTCCTGCTGCCAGATCACCCTGGTCCCTTCGAGGCTGGAACCATCGGCCGACAGGACCCCGGTGGCAACGGCAGACGCGGTCTTGCCGCCCTCGCGGGGCTGCGCAAAGCTTAGCCAGACCTGCCGTGTCTCGGCAAAATCATCGGCGATGGCGACATCGAGAAGCCCGCCCTGATCGCGGCTATCGACCCTCGGCAGCCCGGCGACCGGATCGGACAGCGCACCATCGCCGCCGATCAGTCGCAGGCGCCCGGGCCGTTCGGTCACCAGCCAGCTTCCGTCAGGCAGTTGCGCCATGCCCCAGGGATGCTCCAACCCTTCCGCGACGACCTGCTGCTGCAACGCCATGTCAGGCAGGACCGGCGCGCGGGTCTGGTTCTCGAAAGCCGGTGTCTGTCCCTGCGCATTCGGGGACACGTCGTTGAAATCCTGCGCGGCAACCGCCCCGGCAAAAACCCCGGTCGTGGCAAGGATTGTCAGTCGAATGGCAGAATGCGGATAGTCATGTGGCATGGTGGGCCCCTCTTGGCTGGCATCGGGATCAAGTCTCATCCAAAGGCGGAATGGCTAATCCTCACCCCGCGCTTCTCCACGAGGGTAGCCTATCCCCGGTCATGATCAAGTTTCGCCTCAGTCACTTTGAGGGGATATGGTTACCCGCGGGTGCGCGGCGATTCAGGTGGCCGATGTCGGACACTGGCGCCTGCGGCGAAGGCCGGGGGGCTGCCTGCCCCCCGGCACTCCCCCCGGGGATATTTGCATAAAGAAGAAGGGCATCATCGCTGGAAGGGCTTTGCCCGTGGCGCAGGAACCTTCTCCATCTATGCGCGTTGATGTTACGGATCATTATAATCTGGAGGCTATCACATGCGTATCACCCGCCGCACCGGCCTGACCCTCGCCGCTGCCGCCATTGGCAGCAGCGCCCTGCCGCGCCTTGCCGCCACGCAAGAGGTGGCGAAAACCTTCCGCTATCCCGTCGATGGCGGCGAGGTGGTCATTCACCCTGTCGATCACGCCTCGATGGTTGTCGAGACACCGGATGGCGTCATCCATGTCGATCCCGTGGGCGGTGGCGCGAAATATGCCGGTCTTCCCCAACCGGACCTGATCCTGATCACCCATGAGCATGGCGATCATTTCGACCTGCCGACGCTCGAAGCCCTGCCGGCCGTGCGCCTGATCACCAACCCGGCGGTGCACGAGATGCTGCCTGAAACCATGCAAGAGCGCGCCAGTACGATGGCCAATGGCGACATGGTCGAGGTGCTGAATCTCGGGATCGAGGCAATTCCAGCCCATAACATCACCGAAGACCGGATGCAGTATCACCCGGAGGGACGCGACAATGGCTATGTCCTGACCATCGGCGGCAAACGCTTCTATATCGCCGGCGATACCGAGCCTGTGCCCGAGATGCTTGCCCTCACCGATATCGAGGTCGCCTTCTTGCCGATGAATCTGCCCTACACGATGACGGTGGAACAGGCAGCCGAGGCGGTCACGGCCTTCAAGCCCGTGGTCGTGTTCCCCTATCACCACCGCGGCAGCGATATCGAGGAATTCGCCCGGCTGGTCGAGGCAGGTGGTTCGGGCAGCCTCGTCATCCAGGCGAACTGGTATCCGGATGGGGAGAGCTGAAGCTTCGCCCTTAAAGGGAGCATGGCACCTTTAAGGGCGCGCTACGCCCGCAGCCTGTGTACGCCCTGTGTACAGGCTGTGTACGTCCGGTGCACGGGCTGTGCAGCCGAAAACCCTTTATTTTCTGGCCTATTTCGCCATGCCGTTGCCCGGTGGACGAATGCAACGCACGGTGGTGTTGCATCGCCACTGTTGCACCCCTCCGGTGCGGTCTCAGAATGGCGCGGGGGCGCTGAAGCTTTGTTGTATCCCGCTCTCAGGATGCCTAATGCGCAGGCTCTCGGCATGCAGCATCAGCCTTGGGAAGTCCCCGGCCTCTCCCGTCGCATAAAGCGGATCGCCCAGGATCGGATGCCCGGTCTCGGCCATATGCACGCGGAGCTGATGGCTCCGCCCGGTCAGCGGAAACAGCCTGACCCGCGTCTCGTCGTCACTCGCACGCACCACCCGCCAGTCGGTCTGCGCGGCACGCCCCTCGGCATGATCGACCTTCTGCAGGGGCCGGTTCGGCCAGTCCACGATCAGCGGCAGATCGACCCGTCCCGTCTTCGGCTCCAGCCGCCCCAGGACACGGGCAACATAGGTTTTTTTCACCTTCCGCTCTTCGAATTGCTTCGATAATACGCGCTGCGCATGCGGCGTCAGCCCGAAGATCATCACGCCCGAAGTATCCAGGTCCAGGCGATGCACCAGCAGCACGGTCGGAAAAGCCCCACGCAGCCGCTCGATCAGGCAATCGGCCTTTTCCGGCCCGCGCCCCGGCACCGACAGCAAGCCCGCCGGCTTGTTGACCACCAATATCTCGTGATCGGCATGGATCAGTTCGGGCGAATCAGAAGGGGGTGCGTAAGTGAAATTCATTTCGCGACAAGGCGCATTGCGAGCCCCGCATACATCACCGCGGCGATCCTGTTGACCAATCCAAGACGCCGCCCGATGACCTGTCCGGCCAGACCTCCGACGACACCGTAACCCATCGTGACGATCGTGCCGGTTACCGTAAAGATCAGCCCCAGCCCCAGTATCTGCTGCCAGATCGGTCCCCATGCCGGGTTGGTGAATTGCGGCAGGAACGCCAGCAGGAACAGCACAGGCTTGGGGTTCAGCGCATTCGACAGAAAGCCGCGCCGGATAATGTTCCACACCCTCACGCTGCCACGGGCCGAAGGATCGACAGGCCCGGCAGTCCAGCTTTTATAGGCCAGCCACAGCAGATAGGCCGCGCCCGCATATTTGATCGCCAGCAACGCCTCGGGATGGGCCGCGACAACGGCACCCAGCCCCACGGTCGCCATGGTCAGATGCATCGATACGCCCAGGCCCACACCCAACCCGGCCAGCATACCCGCCTTCGGCCCGCCCTGAATTCCACAGGCACTGGCAAAAAACACGTCCTGACCGGGCGCGAAATTCAGCACCAGCCCGCCCAGGATAAAGGTCATGAGCTGAGCCGCCGGGATATTGGCCAATGTCTCCCAGATCATTCCCGCGCCTCTTGCGGCAAACCATCGGCGATCTCGTAGCTGTCGCCCTTGTCGGCCACGAAGATATGCCCGGCCAAGCGCAATCCCGTAGGCTCATCCACGGCCCCCGGCCCGACGGCGACTCTCTCTGATCCGATCTGCCGCCAGAACAGGCTGCTGCCGCATTCCGGGCAAAAACCGCGCTCGGCCTCGTCAGAGGAACGATACCATTTCACCGGCCCCTCTATCGCCAGGTCAAGCGCATCCGCCCCCGCCCAGAAATGCCCGGACCAGCGGCGGCACTGGCCGCAATGGCAGGCCTTGAACTCGGCCTGCTCCCACCGCCCCCGGAACGTCACCGCACCGCACAGACAATGCCCGGTAAACTCAGATTCCATCGAACACCTCCTCCAATATCGCTGCCATCCGCGTTGCGTCCTCGGCATCGAAAGCATCGGGGCGATCGCTGTCGATGTCCAGAACCCCGATCAACCGCCCCCCCTTGCCAAAGACTGGCAAGACGATCTCGGACCGGGTCGAGCTGGCGCAGGCGATGTGGCCGGGAAAGGCATCCACATCGGCGACGATCTGCACCTCGCCCGTCCGCGCCGCCGCACCGCAAACCCCGCGCGAGAACGGAATGACCAGGCAGCCATGCCCGCCCTGATAGGGCCCGATCTTCAGCAATTCTGGCGCAACCACCCGGTAAAAGCCGGTCCAGTCGAACCGCTCGTCCGAATGGTGAATTTCGCAGGCCAAGGTGGCCATCAGCGCGACCTCGTCGGTCTCGCCATCGGTCAGGGCGCGGATTCGCGCACGCAATGCATCGTAATCGTTCATGCCCCCTCTTACGACAGCCAGCCCGCGACGAGAAGCCCGGGCCCCTTCTTCTTCATGCAAATATCCCGGGGGTGAGGCCGCTTGCGGGCGAGGGGGCAGCGCCCCCTTTGCCATGGACCTCTTCCCCTGCTTGCGTCAATCTGCAGGCCATGAACCGCCTGTCCCTGACCACGCGCATCCTTTTGGTGATCTTTGCCGTCCAGGCAATGCTCTTCGCGGCATTGGCGGCGGCCAGCCTGAACAGCCTTCGCGGAGAGATCGCGCTGGAAACCCGGCTTGGCGCGCAAACCGCCCGCTCGCTGGTACTGGCCACCATCGGCACGATGCAAAGCGCCGTGCCACCCGACGAGCTGATGACCGCGCTGCCCGAACGGCTGGTGCCGCCACGTCATACCAGGATCATGATCCTCGATCCGCGGCAAGGCGTCATCCGCGAATCCGAAACCGATCCCGAACCGGCCAGCGTCGCCCCTGGCTGGTTCGCGGCCATGGTCGCACCCGAACCGCAAGAAACCCGGGTTCCGGTTACCGCCGGAGGGCGGTTGCGCGGCTTCGTCCATATCGCCACCGATCCCGCAGCCGGAATCGCCAGTGCATGGCGGAACATCCGCACAACCCTCGGCCTAGCGGCAATTGCAGCGGCGGCGCAGGCATTGCTGATCCTGATCGCGACCCGGCACGCGCTGCGCCCGGTAGACAGCATCGCGGCGCGACTGGAGGATCTGACCCATGACGACCTGACGGCGCGGGTCGGTAGCCTGTCACAGCCCGACCTCGCGCCACTGGCGACGGGGGTAGACCGGCTGGCCTCGGCGCTTGAACAAGCGCAGGCCGATCGCAGGCGGTTGCAGCGCCGGGTGGTCAATCGCGGCGACGAAGAGCGCAAGGCCATCGCCCGCGATCTTCACGACGAAATGGGGCCCTGTCTCTTCGGCCTGCGGGTCGAGGCGGATGCGTTACGCGAGGCTGCCCCGAATCCCGCAATCGCCGAACATGCCGATGCAATCTCCGCCATCGCCGAAGAGATCGCGCGCGTGAACCGTTCGCTTCTGGAGGATCTGCGCCCCGCCGCCGTGGGGCAATTGCCGTTGCCATCGGTCCTGTCCGATTACGTCGACGATCTGGGACGGCGCTTTCCGGATATCCGGGTCAATCTCGATATCGCGGCGGGACTGCCCGAACCGGACGAGGCAACCGCGCTGACCCTGTTCCGCGTCCTGCAGGAAGGCACGACCAATGCGCTGCGCCACGCCGATGCGCAATCCGTGACGATCCGCCTCTGGACCGATCCGGCGCATTGGCGCATGATCCTGTCCGATGATGGCAAGGGTTTCGGTCGCGACAGCCGCGAGGGCACCGGGCTCACCGGCATGCGCGAGCGGATCACCCTGTTGGGCGGCATGTTGGCCTTGTCATCGACAGAAAGCGGAACCACGATCGAGGCACGCTTGCCACGGACACAGACCGGATGAGGCCAAAGGAATGAAAAGCGCGCTGGTCATAGACGACCACCCCATCACCCATCTGGGCGCCAGCCGATTGCTGCGCGAGATGGGTTATGATCCGGTTGGACAGGCGATGTCGGGCGAGGACGCATTGACCCAGCTGGCGAATGGTCCGGCTCCGGGCCTGATCGTGCTGGATATCAGCTTGCCCGGAACCAGCGGGCTGGACCTGGTGGAACCACTGCGTGAGGCCGCACCCGGAGCGCAAATCCTGATCTTCTCGATGAACGATCAGACCGGCTTTGCGGCAAGAGCCTTACAGGCCGGAGCGCAGGGTTTCCTGTCGAAAAACGCGCCTCCCGCCGATTTCCGCGAGGCGGTGCGCAGCCTGGAAGCCGGTGAATTCTACCTGTCGGCCAAGCAGGCAGTGGCGCTGGCAACCCTGCGTGCCGGGGCCTCTGCCGATCCGCTTGGCTCATTGTCGGACCGCGAAAGGCAGGTGCTCACGCTGATCGGGCGCGGCCTCAGCCTGCAGGCCATCGCGGACGAGCTGGACGTCAGCTACAAGACCGCCGCGAATACCTCGTCTTCGCTGAAGAAGAAGCTGGGCGTGGACGGCATCAACGGGTTGATGAAATTCGCCCTGGAAAGCGGGGTGTGATGCTGGGTTGGTTCCAATTGCCGGAAGGCGCGCCGCCGGGCGCGGCCGACCGGCGGCTGCAAGCGCTGGTCAGGGAGCTGTCCGGCGAGGGATTGCGATTGGCGGGCGCGGTGCAGGTCAATCGCGACCGGGGGCCGGATTGCGCCTGCGACATGGATATCCAGGTGATCGGCGAGGAGGATCGCCCGATCCGCATTTCGCAATCGCTCGGCTCGGGCTCTGCCGGCTGCCGGTTGGATCCGGGCGCGCTGGAAACAGCGGCGGCCCGGGTGGAGGCAAGGCTCGCGGGGGCCGAATTGCTGATCCTGCCCAAATTTGGCAAGCAGGAGGCCGTCGGGCGTGGCTTTTGCAGCGTGATCGGGCAGGCAATCCTGGATGGTGTGCCGGTGCTGCTGCATGTCTCGCGCGAACAGCGTCCGGCATTCGCGGAGTTCAGCGGCGATCTTGCCGAGGGGGTCGATCCCGATGCCCTCGCCAGTTGGTGCCGGAGACAATTGGCAGGCGCAAGGTGACAGATTCGAACGCGCGAATTGCTGGATGGCGCGCCTGCTCCCGTCATGGCATGAAGCCTGTCCGCCCCCTCGGCCGCGAGCGGCCTTACCCCAGAAGGTATTTTGGATAAAGAAGAAGCCCATGCGGATGTTGAATAATCGCAAGCGTTTTTCCGATCTGAGCGAACGCGAGGTGCTGGCGCTGGCCATCGCCTCGGAAGAGGATGACGCGCGGATCTATCGCAACTGGGCCGAATTCCTGCGCGCCGATTACCCGGCGACGGCGGCAGTATTCGACGGGGTCGGAGACGAAGAGGACGAACATCGGCGGCAATTGATCGAGGCCTACAGGTCGCGTTTCGGCGAGGCGATCCCGGTGATCCGGCGCGAGCATGTGGCCGGCTACTACAGCCGCCGGCCAGCATGGATGATGCAGAACCTGTCGCTGGACGCGATCCGCGCCGAGGCCGCGACGATGGAGCATGACGCGGCGGAGTTCTATACCCGGGCGGCCCAGGCCAGCAGCGACGCCGCAACGCGCAAATTACTGGGCGATCTGGCCGCCGCCGAACGCGGACACGAGGAACGCGCCGGAGAGTTGAGCGACGAGCATCTGACGCCCGAGGCGCGGGAAGAGGAAGACGCGATTTCGCATCGCAATTTCGTGCTGACCTGGGTTCAGCCGGGCCTTGCCGGACTGATGGATGGCAGCGTTTCGACACTGGCGCCGATCTTCGCCACCGCCTTTGCCACGCAGGATACGGGAACCACCTTCCTGGTCGGGCTGGCCGCCAGCCTCGGCGCCGGAATCAGCATGGGCTTTACCGAGGCGGCCTCGGACGATGGTATCGTGTCGGGGCGCGGGTCGCCTTTCAAGCGCGGGTTTTCCTCGGGGGTGATGACGGCGATTGGTGGGCTCGGCCACGCATTACCCTATCTGATCCCGCATTTCTGGACGGCCACGATCATCGCCTGCATCGTCGTCTTCATCGAATTATGGGCAATCGCCTGGATTCAGAACCGCTGGATGCAGACGCCTTTCTGGAGGGCTGCCCTGCAAGTGGTCGTTGGCGGCGGGCTGGTCTTTGCCACCGGGGTGCTGATCGGTTCCGGATAAAGCGTGTTGCGCCGGACCGGATTCGAGCGCCGCTTCTTCTTCATGCAAATATCCCGGGGTTGCAGGATGGTTCGCCACTGGTTCGAGAGACCTGCCGGCGACGGGCAGAGCCCCGGCCATCGCGGGACGCAAATGCCCGGCGTTACCGTTTCAGCGCGACACGCTCTGGACCGAGTGCGAGACCGAGTGCGAGCACCGCCAGCTGACCGACCCGGCAATGGGTGGACCGGGCCGCTGGCCGGTCTCACCCGATTATATTGCTTCGGCTTGGTTATGCATCCCCGGTATGGAAAGCCGCGATCACCGCAAGACAATCGCCGCTCTGGACCAGCCCCGGGAAATGCCGGGCGGCGATCACGCCGTCGCGGTTAGCGAGCAGGTCGACGGGCTCAATGCCGGTGCGGTCTGGCGGCCAGATCCGAGCGATCGGCTGGCCCGCCTTTACCTGATCGCCCAGATCGGCCAGCGGATGCAGCAACCCGTCCCGGCTGGCGAAATGGAAACAATCGCCGCCTGGCATGTCCAGCATCTGCGCGCCTTCCGCGGGTTCGACCTCTCCCGCCAGGATGCCCGAATGCCGCAGGACGTTCTTCGCCCCCCGGATGGCGATCTCGGCAGAGCGGGCGCTGGCCGTGCCGCCGCCGCCCAGCTCGGTCGTCACGAAAACCTTGCCCTGGCTTTCGACGGCGGTGTCGAACATGCCGACGCTGTCGATTTCCAGCATCATCATGCTGTAGGGCGCGCCGAATGCCTTGACCGCTTCCACGCAGGCCGCCTGCTGCCGCTTGTCGTCAAGATAGTGCGCCGCCGCATAGGGCAGGAAGTCCAGCGTCTTGCCGCCCGAGTGGTAATCGAGCACGACATCGGCCATCGGCACCAGAACATCATTGAAATAATTGGCGATCTTCTGGCTGACGGTGCCGTCGGGCCGCCCCGGAAAAGCGCGGTTCAGGTTCACCTGATCGATCGGGCTGACCCGTGCACCCGCCCGGAAAGCCGGATAATTCATGTAGGGTACGATGATGATCCGGCCAGTCACATCGGCCGGATCGATCTCCCATGCCAGTTGCTGCAGCGCAATCGGGCCCTCGTATTCATCGCCGTGATTGCCGCCAGTCAAAAGCGCCACCGGCCCCTCGCCATTGGCAATCACCGTGATCGGGATCATCACGCTGCCCCATGCGCTATCATTGCGCGAATAGGGCAAGCGCAGGAAACCATGCTGCTTGCCCTGCCCGTCCAACGGGATCGTCGGCTGAATCGGATTCGCGCTCATGACTTCACCAGCATCCGGCGGGGAATGTTACACAGCAGTTCCGGCTCGCGCTCGGTGATGACGATGGATTCGGTCGTCTCGTAACCCCAATCCTCCATCCACAAACCGGTCATGAAATGGAAGGTCATGCCGGGCTTCAGCTCGGTCCGGTCGCCACGGCGCAGCGACATGGTGCGCTCGCCCCAATCGGGCGGATAGGACAGCCCGATGGGATAGCCGGTGCGGTTGTCCTTCTCGATGCCGTATCGATCCAGGACGGTAAAGAAGGCCGCTGCGATATCCTCGCAGGCATTGCCCGCGCGGGCAGCGTGAAGCCCGGCTTCCATTCCTTCAAGAATCGCTTTCTCGGCATCGAGGATCTCTTGCGGAGGCTTGCCCAGGAAAATCGTCCGTGAGAGCGGTACATGGTAGCGCTGATAACAACCGGCAATCTCGAAGAAAGTGCCCTCGTTATCCTTCATCGGCTGATCGTCCCAGGTCAGATGCGGCGCGGCGGCATCCGGCCCCGAGGGCAGAAGCGGCACGATGGCAGGATAATCGCCGCCATGGCTGGACCATTCGTCATAACGCAGGCCCGCATCATAGATCTCGGCCACCAGGTCGCATTTGCGCATGCCCACCTCGACCTTGTCGGCGATGCGGCGATGCATCCGCTCGACGATACGGGCGGCCTTGCGCATATAGGCCAATTCCTTCGGCGTCTTGACGGCGCGCTGCCAGTTCACGAGGCCGGTGGCATCGAGGATCTGGGCTTCGGGCAGGCCATAGACCAGCCGCTCATGCGCCTTGGCGGAATACCAGTAATTGTCCATCTCGACGCCGATGAAACCACGGTGCCAGTTACGATCCGCAAGCTGCGCCCAGAGGTAGTCCATCGGGTGACGCTCGACCGACTGCACGTAGAAATCGGGATAGCCGATGATGTGCTCCTCGCCCATCCAGACGGTCCGCAATGCACCATTGGCGTCCTGCCCGCGGCCGAACCAGATCGGCGGACCATCGGGGCCGACGATCACGCATTGATGGACATAGAAGGACCAGCCATCATAGCCGGTCAGCCAGGCCATGTTGGACGGGTCGGAAACGATCAGCAGATCGAGGCCCAGCTTGGCCATGCTGGAGCGTGTCTTTTTCAGGCGCTCTTCGTATTCCTCGGTCGAGAAGCGCTCGGGGGTCCTTTGCAATTCAGGCATTTACTGGTCTTTCGAAAACGCGGCAAGCGCGTGGGTAGCAATCGCGGTGTCCTGTACACCGGTTCCGGTCAAATCGGCGATGGTGATCTGCTCGGGGCCCGTGCGGCCCGGATGACGGCCAGTGATGATATTTCCGAGTTCAGGAATGTCATCCGCATCGGTCAACACGCCGGTTTCCAGCGCCGCCCGCAGCTCTCCCATCAGCCGGGTCTGGCTAACCCGGTCCGCGACATAAAGATCGGCGCGGTCTAGGCAATGCGGGTCCAACTCGTTCTTGCCGGCCTGGTCGCTGCCCATCGCGGTGACATGCTGGCCGGGGCACAGCCAATCGGCTTGCAGGATCGGCTTGCTGGCAGGGGTGGTGGTGACGATGACATCGGCGAATGCGGCTGCTTCCGCCGGATCGGCCGAGGCCTTGCAGCTGATGCCCGCGGCGGTCATTTCCTCGGCCATGGCCTGCGCCTTGGCGTTGTCACGCGCCCAGATCACCGCCTCTTCTATGGGCCGCACCAGCGCGAGCGACCGCAACTGCATCCGCGCTTGCAAGCCCGCACCAAAGATCGCCGCCCTGCGCGCATCTTCGCGCGCCAGATTCCGGGCCGCCACACCGCCCGCGGCAGCCGTGCGCAGATCGGTCAGGTAACCGTTATCCAGCAGCACCGCACTGACCCGGCCGGTCTCCGAGGACAGCAGCACCATCAATCCGGATGTCGATGGCAGCCCCTTGGACGGGTTGTCGAAAAATCCCGGAGACAGCTTGACCGCAAAACCCGGCAGTCCCGGCACATAGGCAGTTTTCACGTCCAGCTCGCCATTCACATCCGGCATATGCATGGACAGCACCGGCGGCATGACGACGCCACCATCGGCCAAGGTGGCGAACGCGTTCTCGACCACCTCAATCGCGGCCAGATCCAGATCAACGCATTCGCGCAATTGGTCTTCTGACAAGATCAGAATATCGCTCATGAAACACCTTCAACAATTTCGGCATGCCGGGCCGGGTCAATATTCCCGCCCGACAGGATCAGCACCAAGGGACCATCCCCGGCGTGCAACTTACCCGCAAGCACCGCCCCCGCGCCGACGGCGGCTGCCCCTTCGACGGTCTCGCCATCCTCGACGGCGAGGTGGAGGATGCCCGCGGCGATTTCCTCTTCGGTCAGCAGGATCAATTCATCCATCAGATCGCGAACCATCGGGAAAGTAAGCTGGTTCTGCAGACCGATCCCGCCACCAAGACTGTCGGCGAGGGTTTCGACCTCCTCGACCTCGACCGGGTGCCCGGCTTCAAGGCTGGCCGCCATTGCGGCGCCTTTCTCCATGCTGATCCCGACGATGCGGATCCCGGGATTCAGCGATTTCGCGGCCAGAGCAACCCCGGCCAGCAATCCGCCGCCGGACAGCGGCACGGCCAGCGTGGCCGCGTCGGGAATCTGCCGCAGGATTTCCATGCCCAACGTCCCCTGCCCCGCGATCACATCGGGATGATCAAAGGGCGGGATCAGCGCAAATCCCTCGTCATGCTTCAGGCGATGCGCCTCCTCGAAAGCCTCGTCCTGGCTGGCACCGATCACCCGCGCCTCGGCCCCAAGGCTTTCGATCGCCGCAAGCTTGTTCTGTGGCACGAGGCGCGAGACGCAGATCACCGCCCGCATCTTCAGCTGCTTCGCCGCATGGGCCAGTGCGCGTCCGTGATTCCCGGTCGAGGCCGTGGTCACGCCCGCCACATCCCCCAACCGCGCCACGGCATTCGAGGCGCCGCGCAGCTTGAACGCCCCGGTTTCCTGCTTGTGCTCGCATTTCAGCCAGACCGGTCCGCCCGCCTGCCTCGACAGACTGGCGGACGGTTTGATCGGCGTTTCCCGGACCATGTCGCGGATCCGTTCTGCCGCCGCAGCGACATCATCCATTGTTACCATGTACGAACCTTGAAAAGTTGCCCCAGCCCCGTGGCCGGGATCTTGGCAATATCGAGCATCGACCAGAACAGCACCTGGTTGGAGCTGAGAACTGGCTTGCCCAGTTCCGCCTCGATCTCCTCGATGACGGAAACGGCGGGAAGCGATGTGCAGGACATGAACAACGCTTCGGCATCGGAATGATCCGAATCCAGTGCAAAACGAATGACCTCTTCAGGCGGCAACAAGGCCATGTCGCGGTCATCGGCGTAACCCATCGCATGGCGGGATACGACATCCATCCCATGCGCCGCGAAATAATCCCCCACCAGATCCGACGCTTCTTGCATGTAAGGCGTCATCAGCGCGACCCGTTCGACCCCAAGCGCGGCAAAACTCCGCAACGCCGCCCCTGCCGGAGTCGTCACCGGCGCCCGATCCCCGATCGCCTCCTGCACCTTGGGGCCCAACACCGCCGAGGCCGAGGTGCAAGCGAACCCGATGCCCTTCAACTCGACACCGGGCACCAGGATATCGGCCGCCGCCCGCAGGCGGGGGCCGGTCTTGCGCAGATTTTCGGCGGTGGTGGGATTGTCGAACTCAATCCGCGTCACATGCAGGCGGCAGCCCTCGGGCAGCAACCTTATGGCATCACCTTCGATCGTGAGATCGGTGGCAAGGGCTATCAGCCCGAACCGGGACAGCTTGTCGCGCCACATATGGGATGCTGCCCTCCCTTACACGACCAGGACGGGGCAATCGGCGATGCCCGTGACCTTGTGGCTGACCGAGCCAAGCAGATAGCCCTCGGTCGCGCCAAGGCCGCGAGAGCCGATCACGATCAGATCGCACCCCTTGTCATGGGCCATGGCGACGATGGTCCGGGCGGGTTGCCCGGCCTTGATGAAGGCGCTCACATGCTCCACCCCGGCATCCTTCGCATGGCTCTTGGCAAAATCGGCAGCCTCTCGCGCGGCGCTTCGCATCGTCTCGTCCAGGTTGCTTCCCGGCTCGGAACTGCCGCGCACCATCGAAAGCGATGCCTCCAGCATCGAATGATGGCGATAGACCGTCACGATGATCAGATGCGCATTGCACAGCTTGGCCAACTCAGTCGCCTTGACCAGCGCCCTTTCAGCCCCGGTCGAGCCATCATAGGGAACCAGTATCCGTTCAAACATCGCGGCCTCCTCAATATCCAAAGGCCAGATCGCGCAGGAACAGCGCTATCTGCGGGAAAAAGATCAGCAACACCGCGACCGACAGCAGCATGAAGATGAAGGGCGGCGTGCCGCGCACCACCTCGACATAGGGCCGCTTGAAGACCGCGATAGCGGTGAAGATGTCGCAACCGAATGGCGGCGTCGCACTGCCGATGGCGACCTGCAGGGTGATGATCGTCCCGACCAGAACCGGGTCCAGTCCGACCGCCTGCACCACCGGCGCAAAGATCGGCACGAAGATCAGGATCACCACGATCGGATCGACGAACATGCAACCGACGAAAAAGGCGATAGAGATGGTGAAAAGCACACCATACTGCCCCATCTCGTCAATGCCGATGGCGCCAAGGATCTGCTGCGGGATCTGGGCGAAGCTGATGACATAAGAGAAGGCCGCGCCCGCACCGACAAGGATGAACACAACGGCAGTGATCAGCCCGGTCGATTTCGCCGTGGCATAAAGCGTCCTCAGATCCATTTCCCGGAATACGATCATTTCGAGGATCAGCGCGTAAAGCACACAGGCCGCAGCCGCCTCTGTCGGCGAGAAGATACCGCCATAGATACCGCCGATGACGATGGCGGGGAAGCCGAGAGGCCACAAGGCACGCTTGATCGCCTGTCCGCGTTCGGCCCAGGTCGATTTAGGCTCGGTCGGAACATTGTTCCTGACAGCGTAGATATAGGAGTAGATCGAGAACAGCAGCAGGATCAGCAGTCCCGGCCCGATCCCCGCGATGAACAACTCCGCGATCGAGGTGCCGGACACGACGCCATAGATGATCATGCCGATGGATGGCGGGATCAGGAAGGCGATATCCGAGGAGTTCACGATCAGCGCGAGGATGAAACTGTCATTGTACCCCGCCTTCTGCATTCGCGGACGCAGCGGGCCGCCAACGGCAACCACCGTGGCCTGGGTCGAGCCCGAGACCGCCCCGAACATCGTGCAGGCACCGGCCGTGGCGACCGCAAGCCCGCCTTTCAGATGGCCGACAAAGGCCATCACCAGATCGATCAACCGACCCGCGGATTGTCCGCGCGTCATGATATCGGCGGCGAAGATGAACATCGGCACAGCGATCAGGCTGGCCGGTCGGATACCGGCCATGATCTGCTGCACCATGGTATCGAGCTGTGAAAAGCCTCCGAAAATGCCGACGAAACCGATCAGTGACCCGGCAATCAGCGGGATCATCATCGGGAACCCCAGCAACAAGAGGACGATCATCGTGCCGAATATAGCCCAGACCATGGCTCAGATCTCCTCTTCGCGGCTATCGTCATAGCCTTCCAATGTGCTGGTCGACAGCCAGATATCCTTGTCGATGACATTCTTGATCGCGGTCAGCGTGTATTGCAGCCCGGTCAGGAAGAAGCCCATCGGCGCCCAGACAATGATCCACCATTGCGGAATGTTCAGCGCCGGCATTAATCGTCCACGGGAGGCCTGCGAAAGCACGTAATCAAGGGAATACCAAGTCAGCAGGAACATTGCCGCGGCTGTGATCACGGCAATCAATACCATCATCGCCCTGCGAAGCGGAAATGGCAGCGCATCGAAAAAGGCCGACATGCGAATATGCCGTCCATGCCGCGCCGCATAGGAAATACCCGCGAAGGTGATCAGGATGATAAGTGCCTGATTGACCTCTTCCGAGAAATACAGCGTATGGCCAACCACCCGGCCAACCACATTGGCCATGGTGTTGATGGCCATCAGCAGAACGCCTGCGGCCAGCAGGATCGCCTCGATCCGGGCGATTCCGACATCGATCACGCCCAGAAAGCCGGGCAACCCCGATACATATTTGGAATCATCGATATCGTCGTCATCGATGGACGCGGCCTTGGCCGCTGCGACAACATCGGGATCAGGCTCGGGGGCGTGCTTGTCGTCAAGCGTCATGGCCGCTGCCTCTTATGTCGAAAAAATCACTGGTAAACTGGCCGGAATCCCGGCCAGTTCGCAAATCATGAGCTCGGCCGAAACTCAGTTGCCGGTTTCTTCACCCTCGGCAGCCTCTTCGGCTTCATCCGCGGTCTCCATCGCGGCTTCATCCGCAGCGGCTTCGCCTTCGGCGGTCGAGCCGTCTTCCGTAGCAGCCTCGCCTTCGGCCGCTTCGCCACCACCTTCGGAAACTGCCGCAAGGTCGGCTTTCATCTGGTCGAGGATCTCCTGCGCCTGATCTCCGCCGACTTCGAGGAACTCCTGCTCAACCGCCTCGGCAGTTGCCTTGAACGGTTCGCGCTGTTCCTCGGTCAGTTCGGTGATGGTCATGTCAGGCTTGGCTTCCATGATCTTCGCCAGCGACTCTTCGGTCAGCCCGGTCTGGTATTCGACGATGTAGTCGAAAGCCGCGTCGATGGCGTTCTGGATGACCTCCTTGTCCTCGTCGGGCAGGCCGTCATAGAACTCCTTGTTGGCCATCACCGCCGTGGTGAAGTTATTATGGCCGGCGCGGGTGATGTGATCCGTCACCTCGTACATCTTCGTGGATTCGATGAAGAAGGCCGGGTTTTCCTGACCCTGGATGATACCCGTCTGCAACGCGCCATAGACCTCGCCCCATGGCAGCGGTGTCGGCGTCGCGCCGAATGCCTGGTAGCTGGAAACCAGAAGCGGATTGGTCATGACCCGGAACTTCACTTCGTTCAGATCCTCGGGCGTCTCGACAGCCTCGGTCGTGGTCATCATGACCTCGCCCTCGGGGAACATGGTCAGCAGTTCCAGCCCCTGATCGGCGTAAAGCGGCGGGAAGAGTTCCTTGATGGTCTTGGAGGTACGGAAGAACTCTACCAACTGATCCTGATCGGCGGGCAGCAGGTAGGGCACGAAGAACACCTGCGCTTCGGGGATCAGCGCGCCGGTGAAACCGGGCGACTGGTCGACGAATTGCAGGATGCCTGATTGCGCCTGTTCCATGGTGTCAGCGGATTCCCCCAATGTGCCAAAGGGGAAAAGCTGGATCTCGTGGTCGGAATTGGCCTCAACCTCTTCCTTGAATTTCTGGGCGAACTTGCCCTGGACCTCTTCCAGCGCCTCTTCGAACGCATAGCGCCAAGTCTCGGCCATCGCGCCGCTCGCGCCAAGGAGAAGAGCCGCGATGCTGGCAGCGGTAATGGATTTATAGGTCATTTTACCTCCTGTGTGTGGGGCCTTGTGACGCAGGGCGTCCTCGGCCTTCCGGGATGCAGGATTCGGGTCGTTCTGCCCGATCTGGCTGAGCCCGAGAGTTCTGCGCAACAAGTTTTCAAGTCAATTCATATATTAAATCATGACAATTTGCCGGGGGAGTGTCAAACCTCTCCCGATCCCGTATTCGAGAAAAACCGGTTTGAGTCAGGCAGAAGCGCCGAAATCACGTTCAGGGCATGCTCGAGATCCCGGCTGTTCGCACCTCCCAGACAGATACGCAGGGCCGGAGCATAATCCGTCACGGCGAATCCCGATCCCGGTGCCAACGCGACGTCTTGAGCCAATGCCGCGCGAATCAAGCCGTGCTCATCTGTACTGGGAGGCAGCGGCAGCCAGCGATGCAGGCCGTGCGGAAACCCCATGCTGCGCCCCCCCAAAAGCCGCTGCGCGAGGCGATTTCGGGATGCGAGCTCGACCCGTTGAGCGGCCAGCAATTCATCCGCCACCCCGGTTTCGATCCAGTCAGCCGCGATCTCGGCGATCATCGGGGTCGCCATCCATGACAGTGACAGGTGCCGGTTCAGCACGCGTTCTGCCAAATATTCCGGCATGGCAAGAAAGCCGAGACGCAGACCCGGCGACAGGCATTTCGACAATCCGGTGAAATAGAGACTGCGTTCGGGGGCAAAGCTGGATACGGGTGGCGGGCGGCGCGGGGCGATCGGTCCCAGCACATCGCTTTCGATGATGACCAACCCTTGCTCGACCGCAGTGGCGGCCAGTTCCTCGCGCCGCTCGCGATCGATCATCCGTGCAAAGGGCCCTGCCCCGGACGGCAGAAGAAACACCGCTCTCAGCTTGCCCCCCGACGCCCGTGCCGCGGCGGCAAGCGCATCGGGGCGCATACCACGCTCGTCTCCCGCGATCCCGCGCATACGCAGATAAAGATGGCGAAGTGCGGGCTTGAGAGTATGGCAGGTAGAGCTTTCCGTGGCGATTTCATCGCCGGGCTGCGCGACGCTCATCAGCGCGACCATCTGTGCCGGAGTGCACCCATTGGTAATCAGAATCCGCTGTGCCGGAACCACCATTCCACAGCGCGCCAACCACCCGGCCGCCATGCCGCCATAGAGCGACATGGTCTGATGCGGACGAAATGAATGGATGACCGAATCGGGCAAACGGTCCGCGATGCGTTGCATCGAGACCCGCCATGCCTCGGCGATCCGCGGCAGGCGTACCGGCGTCATCATGGATAAATCTACCGGGGGGCGATCCGTCGCGGCACGGAACCATGGCACCTCGATCGTCTCTCGCGGTCCGGATTTGACGAAACTCCCCCGTCCTACCTCACCCGAGATCAGGTCGGCGCGGATCAATTCCTCGTAGGCGCGGCTGACTGTCTGCACCGAAAGCCCCAGTCTCCACGCAAGATCGCGATGCGGCGGCAGCCGGTCACCGGGACACAGGCTGCCGGAATCGATAGCCGCGGCGATCCCCTGGGCCAGGCTGCGATAGGCGGGACGGCTGATATCCTCGCGGGTGAGTGGCCAATGCGACATTGGCCCAGATTCCCCAAGCCGGGGTCACTTGTCCAGATTGACATTCCCCGGCACCGGGGAAACAAGCGGATCATGACCCCGCTTCGCCTCGACGATCGTGACATTGCCATTCTTGCGACGCTCTCCCGCGAGGGGCGCATCGCCAAGACGGATCTGGCCAGCCGTGTGAACCTGTCGCCGACCCCATGCTGGGAGCGGATGAAGCGGCTCGAGAAGGCTGGGCTGATCCAAGGCTACCGCGCCGAGATCGACCTGTCAGGCCTTGGGCCGCATGTGCAGGTCTTCGTCACCATCGAGCTGGACAACCATCGTGCCGAAAGTTTTCAGATATTCGAACGCACCGTCGCGCGGATTGACGAAATAACCGGATGCTGGGCCATCGGGGGCGGATATGACTACCTGATGCAGGTGGTAACCGGCGATGTGGGTGCGTTCCAGACATTGATGGACGGGCTGCTGGAAAGCCGGGCCGGGGTGCGGCGCTATTATAGCTATATCGTCACGAAGCCGGTCAAGGATGTGCCGCCGGCGATGGGATTGCTGTTTCGGCCCTGATCCACAGCCGTTAATTTGGGATACAATATTCAATTTACAGGCGATAATAAGCCTAATATAGAATGAATTTCAGCCTCATCCCCGAGGCCAGTAGTTTAGTAGGGAGACAGGAATGTATTGTCATATTCTCAAGGGCGTTGCCGTATTGGGCGCGATCACATTGACGGCCTGTGGCGGCGGCTCTTCTTCGGGAGGAGGCTCGGCACCGGGCGGCGGGAGCGGAACCAAGGCGCCATCCTATAATAGTCTGCTCGGTCAGATCGAGGATTTCAATGATCGCTACGAATTGGATGATCCCACCGCATATGACAATGTCACCACATCGGCAGAGATGCCGGTCAGCGGCAAAGCCACCTATTCGGGTGCAGGTGGGTATCGCCCGGCATCGACGCCGAAAGGTGCGCCTCCTCCCATTGTCGGCAAGGCAACGATGAACGCTAGTTTCGGCAAGGGAACCGTTTCAGGTCGTGTAACCAATCTGAAGGCATCTCCCGGAAATCGAACTTCTGGCGGAACCATCAAGATGGAAGGGGTCATTCGCGATATTGCGGTTGACGCCGCGGTCAATGGCAATCTCGACCTCAACGGCAAAACCCATAAATTCAGCAACAGAGGAGTCGGCGTATTCTATGGCCGCGATGCAGAGGGGCTCACCGTCGTTTCCGCCGGCAAGAACTGGGACGGCGAAGATTACGTGGTTACAATTTCCGGCACAGAATAGGCTCGCCAACCGCGATCGCTGCGTCCGCAACAGATTTTCCGGCAGCCTCGCCGCATCCCCTCTGCGGTGAGGCTGCGTTGTGATCCGGGGATCAGAGAAAAAAACACCGTCCTCCGATGAGGAAAACAGAGAATTCCTCTGCCCGCCCCTTACCGATTGGTGAAATCGCCTGCCCGCCTCCCCCCATATTCTGGTCAAGCAAGGAGGTGCGCAATGCTCGACGATCTGTCTTCTCGATTGACCGACCGGATATCGGATTCCGGTCTGTTGCCCGGTGGCGGAGATTTCGTCGCCGATGGCCGGTTGGCCGTCCGCGATCCGGCAACGGGTGAACTCGTAGCTCAGGTGGCGATCAGCGATGCAACCGGCGCCCGCGCCGCCGTCGATGCCGCACAGGCCGCCTTCCCCGGCTGGTCCGCGATGCTGCCCCAGAACCGCGCCGACATCCTGCACCGTTGGCATGGGCTGATCATGGAGGCGAAAGAGGATCTTTCCCGCATCATGGTCGCCGAACAGGGCAAGCCGATCAGCGAGGCGCGGGGCGAGATCGACTATGCCGCCAGCTTCGTGCAGTTCTATGCCGAGGAGGCGCTGCGCCCGAATATCGAGGGCGTCACCAGCCATCTGCCCGATGCCGAGATGGAGCTGTGGCGCGAACCCGTGGGTGTGGCCGCACTGATCACGCCGTGGAATTTCCCCTGCGCGATGATCACCCGCAAGGCCGCCGCCGCGCTTGGCGCGGGCTGCACGGTGGTCATTCACCCGTCGGCGGAAACGCCGCTCTCGGCGCTCGCTTTGGCGGAACTGGCGCGGCGCGCCGGTTTCCCCGATGGCGTCATCAACACGATCATCGGCGATGCCGCCAGCATCGTCGGCGAATGGACGGCGGATGCCCGTGTCCGCGCCCTGTCCTTTACCGGCTCGACCGAGATCGGGCGGCTGCTCTATCGCCAATCCGCCGACACGGTGAAACGGCTCGTGTTGGAACTTGGCGGTCATGCCCCCTTCATCGTCTTCAAGGGCGCCGATCTGGACCGCGCCGTGGCCGAGGGCATCAAGGCGAAATTCGCCACATCCGGGCAGGATTGCCTTGGCGCGAACCGCTTCTATATCGAGCGGCCGATCTATGACGAGTTCTGCAAGCGCTTTGCCGCAGCCGTCGAAAAGCTGTCGATCGGCAGGGGCATGCAGGATCCCGATATCGGACCGCTGATCCACGACCGCGCCGTGGACAAGCAGATCGCCCATGTCGAGGACGCGGTTTCCAAGGGTGCCCGCCTGCTGACCGGCGGCGAGGTGGCTGCGGATCTGGGCCCATTGTTCTTCCGCCCCACCGTCTTGGCCGATGTGACAGACGAGGCCGCGATCATTTCCGAGGAAACCTTCGGTCCGGTCGCCGCCCTGTCTCCCTTCGAGGACGAGGACGAGGTGATCGCGCGCGCCAACGCCACCGAATACGGGTTGGTCGCTTATGTCCACAGCCACGATCCGCGCCGGATTTACCGCATGACGCGGGCGCTGCAATTCGGCATGGTCGCCGTGAACCGCACCAAGGTGACGGGCGCACCGATACCCTTCGGGGGAATGAAACAATCCGGGATTGGCCGCGAAGGCGCCCGGCAAGGCCTCGAGGCCTTTACCGAGATCAAGTATATCTGCCGTGACTGGGGATGAAAGGAGCCAAAACATGCTGACAAACGATAAACTGGCCGAATGGGACCGCGAGAGCTTTTTCCATCCCTCGACCCATCTGGGGCAATTCGCCCGTGGCGAGGCCGCGCAGCGGATCGTGACCGGGGGGGAAGGCGTCTTCATCCAGGATCGCGACGGCAACAAGCTGCTGGACGGCTTTGCTGGGCTCTACTGCGTGAACGTGGGCTATGGCCGCAAGGAGATCGCCGAGGCCATCGCAGATCAGGCGCGAGAGCTCTCCTATTACCACGCCTATGCAGGTCATGGATCCGAGGCGTCGATCACGCTGGCCAAGATGGTGATGGACCGCGCGCCCAAGGGCATGGCCCGGGTCTATTTCGGGCTTGGCGGCTCGGATGCGAACGAGACCAACATCAAGCTGGTCTGGTATTACAACAATATTCTTGGCCGTCCCGAGAAGAAGAAGATCATCTCGCGCTGGCGGGGCTATCACGGGTCCGGGCTGATGACCGGCTCGCTGACCGGGCTGGAACTGTTCCACAAGAAATTCGATCTGCCGCTGGCACAGGTGATCCATACCGAGGCGCCCTATTACTATCGCCGCCCGGACCTGAATATGTCCGAGGCCGATTTCACCGCCCATTGCGTGCAGTCGCTCGAAGATTTGATCGCTCGCGAGGGTGCTGACACCATCGCCGCCTTCATCGGCGAGCCGGTTCTGGGCACCGGCGGCATCGTTCCGCCCCCGGCCGGTTACTGGGAGGCGATCCAGAAGGTGCTGGACCGTCACGACATCCTGCTGATCTCGGACGAGGTGGTGACGGGCTTTGGCCGCCTTGGCACCATGTTCGGCTCGGATCACTACGGGATGAAGCCGGATCTGATCACCTCGGCCAAGGGGCTGACCTCGGCCTATGCGCCGCTATCGGCCAGCATCGTCGGGCAGCGGATGTGGGATGTGCTGGTGCAAGGCACCGACGAGAACGGCGTGATCGGTCATGGCTGGACCTATTCCGCCCATCCCATCGGCGCGGCTGCGGGCATCGCCAATCTGAAGCTGATCGACGAGCTGGGCCTGGTGAAGAACGCGGGCGAAACCGGCAATCACTTCTGGCAGACCATGCGCGAAGCCGTGGGCGATCATCCCAATGTCGGCGAGGTGCGCGGCGAAGGTATGCTCTGCGCGGTCGAACTGGTCGCGGAAAAGGACAAGCGGCAGTTCTTCGACGCTTCCGAAGGTAAAGGCGCAAAAGTCGTGGCGGCGATGCTGAAACGTGGCGTCATCGCCCGAGCCATGCCGCAGGGCGACATCCTGGGCTTTGCTCCACCGCTTTGCCTGACCCGCGCCGAGGCCGACCAGATCGTGTCCGCCACCAAGGACTCGATTGCCGAAGTCCTGGGTTAAGCGTGGCGAGGGGGCTCTGCCCCGTCGCCGTTCCGGCGACTCCCCGGGATATTTGACTGAAGAAGAAGGCGGCTATCTGGCCGTCTTCTTCATTTTGGCCAGATCGGATACGGTATCTATATCGGTGAGCAGGCCCCGAGCATTGACCAGTGCCTCTGCGGGAAGGTCGCGGATGAGGCGCCCTGCCCCCTGATCTCCAGTCAGTTCCGCAAGGCGGATGAGCCATCCTCGCGGAAAGCAGGCGGGCGGCATCGGTGGGCCAAGATCGTGGCAAGCAGCCGGACGGTCATCCGTTGCGGCGGCCACCACCATGTCCAGCAGTTCAGATGTGACCCGTGGCATATCCGCCAGTGCGATCAGCAGCCGGTCGGTTTCGCCCGCGGCTTGCAGCCCGGCGCGCAGGCTGTCCGACTGCGCCCCGGGCTGTATTTCCACGATTTCGAAACCGTCCAGATATGGTCGCAATTCCGGATTTGCGATCACCGCGATATGGCGATCCAGCGCGGTCATCTGCATGGCTTGCGCCGCATGTGCGACAAGCGGGCGGCCATCAAGCGGAGCAAGCAACTTGTCTGCTACCCCGAAGCGGCGTGACGTGCCTGCCGCCAGCAGCAAGCCGGTGCGGTTCATCCGAATGCCTGCTCGTATGCCGCAAGGATCTCGGTCAGGACCGAAGCGGCCAGCAGGCGCGGTTCCCGCACCGGGGCGACGACGCCGATCGGGCCGCGCAACCGGGCAAGCTCGGCATCCCCGAACCCCGCTTCGCGCAGGGCAGCGATACGTGCCATCTGAGCGCGACGAGATCCCAGCGCACCGATATAGAAGGCCGGTGACTCCAGCGCCGCGCGCAGTGCCGGCAGCTCGCGGTCATGGTCGTGAAACAGGGTGACCACCGCGGTCTGTGCATCGGCCCGGCTTGCGGTGGCGCCGATCCGGCAATCGAGTCCGACGGCTCGGGCCATGGCGGCAAGGGCAGACGCCTCATCCCCTTCACCGTGAATATGCAAGATACAGCGGGGATTGATCTTCAAACCGAAGAAACCGCCATTCAACCCGGTTTCGAGTGCATCGGTTCGCCGGGCACAGCCCGTTTCGAGATCGATCCGCCAATGGGCAAGCCGTCGAGCACGGTGAATATCGGAAATTTCCTGCAACCAGACCGGATCGGGTCGATGCAGCAATGCGATCTCGACCGTGCCGCCGCAAGGCAGGGGCAGATCGACCGGCCCGCCTGCGCCATAGATCAGCCTTGTCACCGGGCCGGGCCTGTCCAGATGGGCGGCGATATCGGCATCGATGCAACCCGCGCCAAGCCGTCCCACGCGAGCACCATCGGGCCAAAGCGCCATCGCCGCGCCAGGACGGCGCGGAAATCCGCCTTCCGCACGGACAAGTAGCGCGAGGGCACCACCCGGACGGGCATGAAGGGCGGCGAGCGGATCGATCATCATGTCGGACATATATGGCTGGGTTCCCATTCTCATGACGCCTACATGTATCGCCATGGCATCACCTGCAAGAGCCGGGATCGTTTCAAATGCGAAAAGGCCGCCGCCCGGAAGGGCGCGGCCTGACCGCAATACAGCCAAAGGCAGATCTTACTTGATCTTGCCTTCCTTGTATTCGACATGCTGACGCTTGACCGGGTCGTATTTCCGGACCGTCATCTTTTCCGTCATGGTACGGGCGTTTTTCTTGGTCACGTAGAAATGCCCGGTTCCGGCCGTGGAATTGAGCCGGATCTTGATGGTCGTCGGCTTCGCCATAATCGTCGCTCCTGCTTCGGGGCAAGCAGCTAGGCGCAGACCCCGTAGAATTCGTTTGAAGCCCGCCTTGTAGTCTGGCCGTGCATGAAGTCAACCGGGAATCGCTGAAAATCCCGGCATTTTCAGCTTCGAAAGGCTGCTATGCAAAAAATGCAGCCTAAAAGCATTTCCAGCAAAAGTGGATACCGGTTTTGCGTCCGGAAATGCGACGGGACAAAAGACTGCAGCGTTTCGGCGATTCAACGAATTGTCGAAACACTGTAAATCGCGCGGAGGGCCTGTAAGCCGGATTCTGTCCTCCGGAGTTGCCCCCGGATGGATGACCATTCCTCTGGTCCGGCCGTTACCGGCCGGATCTAGCTGCCTACCCGGATCTGCTGGGGCAAGGCAGCCCTGCGGGTTTCCCCGCGCGCGATCCCTATTCGGCATTGCTCCCGGTGGGGCTTGCCATGCGGAGACTGTTGCCAGCCCCCCGGTGGGCTCTTACCCCACCGTTTCACCCTTGCCGCCCGCAAGCGGGAGGCGGTCTGTTCTCTGTGGCGCTATCCCTGGGGTTGCCCCCGCCGGGCGTTACCCGGCACCGTTACCTCATGGAGTCCGGACTTTCCTCGCGGTCCCTTCCCTCGCGGCAAGCGACCGCGCGGTCATCCGGCCCTCCGCGCATGGCAGATATGGCGGGGATGGGGCGGGCGGTCAATGGGGCGCTGCCCCCGCGCCCCGTTCCGGGGCGCTCCCCCGAGGTTCTTGGACAAAGAAGAAGATGCGACGACGGCACCGGGTCTGTCGGTCACGCGGCTATCCGGCTGACTTGGGCCAAGGCGGAATCATAGACCTCGAGCCCGCCTTTCGAAGCTCCCTCGGAGAGGGTTCGCCTCCATCCCCTTGCCCCGGGCTGGCCGTGGAACAGTCCCAACATATGGCGAGTGACCTGGTGCAGGCGCCCACCGCGCCGCAGATGAGCGTCGATATATGGCCGCATCGCCTCGGCCACCTCGAGCGCCGAGCCGAAAGCCGGGGTATCGCCCCAAAGCCTGTCGGCGCTTCCCAGCATGTCCCAGGGCTGATGATAGGCCGCCCGGCCGACCATCACCCCATCCATCACCCGCAGATGCGCACGCACCTCGTCGAGACTGTCGATCCCGCCATTTACTGAAAGCTCCAGATCGGGGAAGGCGGGCTTCATCGCGTGAACCAGCGGGTAATCCAGCGGCGGCACGTTCCGGTTTTCACGCGGGCTGAGACCTTGCAGCCACGCCTTGCGGGCATGGATGGCGATACGGCGGACACCCGTGCGGCGCATGGTATCCAGGAATGCGGGCAGGATCTCGGCCGGTTCCTGTTCATCCACCCCAATGCGGCATTTCACCGTAATCTCGACCGGACTGACGGCCATCATCTCGGCCACGCATTCGGCGACCAGTTCAGGTGATTTCATCAGAACGGCCCCGAAGCAGCCGGACTGCACGCGATCACTGGGGCAACCGACATTCAGGTTGATCTCGTCATAACCCCAATCGGCGGCGGCACGCACCGCCTCGCGCAGTTCTGCCGGATCCGATCCGCCCAGTTGCAAGGCTACCGGATGTTCGACCGCGTCGTAATCGAGCAGCCGCGCCCGATCGCCATGAATGATCGCCGGCGCGGTCACCATCTCGGTATAAAGCAATGCCCGCCGCGACATCAGCCGATGGAAAACCCGGCAATGCCGGTCCGTCCAGTCCATCATCGGGGCCACAGATAACAGCATGTTATTGTTTTTATAGAGGTTTTTGCCGTTTTGGGCCATATTTGATCGTCTCTTTTTCAGTCATATTCCCGCTGATTTCTAACGGTTTTTGCTTGTTTCGGTTTTCAGGTTGCTTAAGATTAGCAAAAATCAGCAAGGGATTTTAGCAAATCATGGGCACCATCACCGAGCGCCGTTTGAAGGACGGCAAAGTCGTGTTTACCGCACAAATCCGAGTTATGCGAGACGGTCGCAAAACGTCCGCGTCATCGACATTCGAGCGCCGGGCCGCAGCGGAGGCATGGCTGCGCCGCAAAGAAGCCGAGGCCAATAAGCCGGGCGGTTTCGACAAGGTCGCACGGAAGCGACAGAGCGGCGTCACGTTGGCGGATGCCATAGACCGCTATATCGCCGAGAGTGAACGGCAGATCGGCAAGACCAAGGCGCAGGTCCTGGCCGCCATCAAGACGTATGAGATAGCCGCTCTGCCCTGCGGTGCCATCAGGTCGCAGGATGTGGTGGCGTTCGCGCAGGAGCTTCTGGACGGGGGACGGAAGCCGCAGACCGTGGCGAACTATACTTCCCACCTTGCCGCCATCTTCGCCGTCGCCGGTCCGATGTGGGGCATGCCGCTGGACCCGTCAGAAATGAAGGCTGCGCATGTTGTGATGCGCCGAATGGGCATTACCGCCAAAAGCACAAAGCGGGACCGCCGCCCAACCATGGCGGAACTGGACAAGCTAATGCAGCATTTCGCTGACAAACACACGCATGGCCGGTCGATGCCGATGCACATGATCGTCGCTTTCGCCTTGTTCTCAACACGCAGGCAAGAAGAAATCACCCGCATTACATGGGCCGACCTAGAACCGGGCCGGGTTCTTGTCCGGGACATGAAACACCCCGGCCAGAAGATCGGAAATGACACGTGGGTGGATCTGACGCCCGAGGCCGAGGCCATTGCAAGAGCGATGCCGAGAAAGTCCGAACGGATCTTCCCGTTCTCAACCGATGCAATCACCGCGTCGTTTACACGCGCCTGCCGGTTCCTTGAAATTGAAGACTTGCACTTTCACGATCTGCGGCACGAAGGGGTTTCCCGCCTCTTTGAGATGGGCCGCACCATCCCGCAGGCGGCCAGCGTGTCCGGGCACAGGTCTTGGCAGTCTTTGCAGCGGTATTCCCACCTGCGGGCGACCGGCGACAAGTGGAAGGGCTGGCCATGGCTGGCCCGTGTCGCGCCGACGGATGGCGGGGCAGAGGTCGTGGCGCTGAAATCCGCCCGGAAGTAGTTTTCTGTTGACCAATTCATGCATCTTTCAAATCATTGGCACCCATAGCCAAGGAGGGGATCACTTGAAAACAATCCGGGAATTCGAACATGGCGGTAGCGTATATACAATTAAAGCCATCCTTATAGATGGCGTTTGGCAGGTGCGGGTGTTTCGTGATGGAAATCCGGTGGGGGAGCCATCAACAATCAGCGACGAAACTGCTGGAGATGCGCAAGCGGCAGGACACGATCCCTTTGATATCATGGCTGATGAATTGGAAGGGCAAGTGCGGAAGTAACCCGCCTTTATCAACTTGTCTTGCCCAAGCCCCGCCTTGCGCGGGGTTTTTTCGTTCCGGCTAAGTCGCCCGACCATTCCGAGTTCATTTGGGTTCACTTGACCCCGAACTTGCTGGCAGGTATGGTGTCAGGTGAACCCAGATGGACTCCGGACGCTATGAGTAACAAACTCGATTCGCGCAAAGCAAAACCACCCCGCCGGACCCGCATAAAGCCGGGCACGCCGATGCTTAGCGCCGCCGAACAGGTGATGCTTGTGACGGCGCGAGGCGCGGTCGGAGACGCGCATGCGCTCTTGGTGGATGGCCGCCCGGTTGCTGCCCGCGAATCCCTTGAGGCGCTGGCCGAAATCTACAGCGACGTGCAGGTCAGCGACGGGCTTGAACGGCAGATGCTCTATGACCTGCCGCCGGTCTGGCTGATCGACTCGCATCTGCATCGCCGCCGGGAAAAGGCGCTCACGCACTACCTGCCGGGCGGCCAATTCAATGAGCATGGCGTTTTTGAACTGCGCGATCAGGAAAACGGGCTATGGGTGCTGGTTCACCCCAATGACTGCTGGTCGGGCACCTTAACCGGCGCACAGGATTTCGTGAAAGGCGAAGGACTCACCGGCCTGATCGCCATTGTCACGGGGGATGGAGTCGCGGCAACCGTCGACAAGCTGGCCCGCAAGTTCAAGATCGGGGGGCCGGGCCATGACTGACCGTGCCCCGTGGGCGTCCGATGCCGCCGCAGCATGTGGTGAAGATTGGGCACCGGATGATGATCCCCGGCAAGATGCCTATGACCCGATAGACCCGCAGGAAACCGATCCCCCGTCCCGTGGCGCATTTTATGGTGCACAGGTCAACACCGCCGAAGAAATTACCGACGCCAGCTTGGCGGAAGAACTCGGCATACGGGAATGGGACGAAAACGCCAGATATGTGGCGGATTGGGACTGCTGGCTGTTTTGGGACGGTTCCCGATGGGTCAGAGCCCCCTTCGTCGTGGCTATTGCCCGTGTTCGGGATTTCCTCAAGGTCAAGGCAGCAGAGATAAGGGCAGATGCGGTCGGCGACAACACACGCAAGGCCGATAAGCTGGTGCGGGAACTGCGCTCACATCGGACGACAACAGCCGTTTACAATATGGCCCGCTCGAATTGGTCGAGCATCGCCAGCCAGGACGCCTTTGACAGCGATCACCTGCTATTGGGCACGCCGGGCGGCACGGTGGATCTGAAAACCGGCATTCTGCGGGCAGCGATGCGGTCAGATATGATCACGAAGTCGACAGCCGTTACCCCGGCCCCGAAAGGCACACATGCGCCGATCTGGACCCGATTTCTGGAGTCCACATTCCCCGATGACAATGGCGATCCTGACCGGGAATTGATTTCGTTCATGCAGCGCGCAGCCGGGTATGCCATCACGGGACTGACGGAAGAACACAAGTTGCTGTTCCTCTACGGCAGGGGCCGCAACGGCAAAGGAACATTCGTCAATACACTTGTAAGCATCTGCGCCGAATACGGACTCACGGTCGGTTCCGATATTTTCGTCCAGCAACAGTTCCAACGGCATAGAGAGTCTATTGCGCAGCTGCACGGTCGCCGCCTTGTCGCGGCCAACGAATTGCCCAAAGGCGCAACATGGAATGATGACATTCTCAAGTCTCTAACTGGCGGTGACGAGATCAGCGCCAACTTTATGAGGCAAAACTCTTTTACCTTCCGACCACAGTCGACCTTGTTCATCAGCGGCAATAATCGGCCTGCCTTCAAGGGCGTCGATACTGCGATGCGGGAGCGGTTCCTGCTGGTCCCCTTTCGGGCAACCTTCCTCGCCAACAGCGGAAAGCAGGATCCGAGACTACAGGACAAGCTGCGCGCCGAATGGCCTGCAATACTGCGCTGGGCCATTGATGGGGCCGTGGAGTGGCGGCGTCAGGGTCTGAACCCACCCCAGGTCGTGAAACAAGCCAGCGCCGAATACATGGATGACGAAGACGCAGTCGCAAACTTCATCTCCGAATACCTAGTGCCGGACCCCGACGCCAAGACGGCCACCAGTGAAATCTACCCTGCGTTCAGGACGTGGCGTGAAGCGCAAGGCGCTAAGCAATGGACGCAGACAGCCATGACCCGTGCGCTCGGCGAAGAAGGCAACGTCGAAGTGAAGCGGACGCGTCCGTCGAGCCGTGACAACCCTACATCATGTGTCATCGGATTTCGCCTGAAAACGGGAGCAACTTTCCCATGATACCCATCCTTGTAGCACTTGTAGCACTTTCTCCCTCTATCACCCGTCTAAGGGTTTTCAGGGTTTTTTACGTGTGCGCACGCGCGAAAACAAAACGCATGACGGGTGATAAAGGGGAAAAGTGCTACAAGTGCTACACGCACCCTACCGGTCAGGTTTTCCATGGCCGTTTCACGTCACCTCATGGCGTCATCCCTAGCCGAGCCGACCGGCCTTTCGCCAAGGAGGTTCGGAGTGGTCAGCGGGTCCTTCTGGGGACCGTCAATGCGGGTATCGCAGCGCCGCGCCATTTCAGTCGCTTCAAAAACACTATAGGGGGGCCGCTGCCATGAGCGCTGGTGATACATGTTCGGCGCAGGAATTGGCTGACATGCTGGGCATCAGCGACCGCAAGGTTCGGGAACATGCCGCCGCAGGCCATATCGTAAAGGTTTCGACCGGCAAGTATGCGAGGGTCGAGTCCGTGCGGACCTATTGCGAGCATTTGCGCATGGCGGCAGCGGGCCGGGGCGATCAGGAATCGGCGCTGGACCTGTCCCGCGAACGCGCCCGGCTGGCCTCGGAGCAGGCCGACGCCCAGGCCATTAAGAACGCCGCGCTGCGCGGTGAACTGGTCAAGGCCGTAGAAGTCGAGCGCGAGTGGCAGGACGTTTTGCGGTCGGTCCGGTCTGGCGTTCTAGCGGTCCCTTCGCGTGCCCGGCAAAAACTGGCGCACCTGACCCCGCATGATGTTGAAGCCATTGACGCGGAACTGCGCCGGGCGCTGGAAAGGCTTGCGGAGGCCGCAGAATGAATATCGCCGAGATCCGCCGCAATGCCCTGCGCGCCCTGATCCCGCCGCCCCGGCTTCGCCTGTCGGAATGGATTGAGTCGCACGTTCATTTGCCCGAGGGTGTGTCGAGTCTGCCCGGCCCGGTCAGTCTGTGGCCGCCGCAGGTCGAGATTGCGGACGCCATCGGGGATCCCACCATCGAGCGTGTGACGCTGGTCAAGCCGGTCCGCGTCGGGTTCACCACCTTGCTGACTGGCGCGCTGGCCGGATATGTAGCTAACGACCCGGCACCGATCCTCGCCTTGCTTCCCACGGAATCGGATTGCCGCGATTACATCGTCAGCGATGTTGAACCGATCTTTTCAGCCTCGCCCTCTCTGGCGGGACTGCTGGACGATGACGGCGGCGAAGGTGGGCGCAACACGCTGCTATCCCGCCGCTTCCCCGGCGGCAGTCTCAAGGTTGTTGCCGCCCGCGCGCCCCGAAACCTGCGCCGCCACAACGTCCGCGTCCTGCTGATAGACGAGGCGGACGGAATGGAAATCACAGCGGAAGGCAACCCGCTGGTGCTGGCCGAGCGGCGCACGCTAAGTTTCGCGGACCGCAAGATCATCACCGGGTCAACGCCGGTCTTTGAGGACACAAGCCATGTCCTGCGCGCCTATGCGGCCAGCGATCAGCGAATCTATGAAGTTCCGTGCCCCGAGTGCGGCGATTTCCACGAAATCACGTGGAAAGATATTCAGTGGCCCGAGGGCGAGCCGGAGCGCGCGCATTACGTCTGCCCGCATTGCGGGTGCGTGATTGATGAGCGTCATAAGCCCGGCATGGTCGCGAAAGGCCGATGGCGGGCGCAGCGTCCCGAGGTGAAGGGCCATGCCGGGTTTAGAATGAATGCGCTGATCTCCACGCTGGCAAATGCATCTTGGGCCAAGCTGGCGACCGAATTCGTGACCGCGAAGGGCGATCCAACCACGCTGCAAACCTTTGTGAATACGATTTTGGCGCAGGGCTGGAAGGTCGATGCCGAGGAAGTCGATGACGTGGCCCTTGCAAACGGAGCGGAACGGTTCGGGCTGGATGCCATCCCAGAAGCCGTCCTGGTCATCACCGCCGGAATCGACGTCCAGCGTGACCGCCTAGAAATGACCCTACTTGGCTGGGCCGAGGACGGCAGCCTGTTCGCGCTTGCGCATGAAATCATCCCCGGCGATCCGGCGGACGACACGACATGGGCCGAACTGGACACCGTGCTGCGGACCCGCTGGCCCCATCCCTGTGGCGCTAAAATCGGCATCGACGCGGCAGTCATTGACGCGGGCGATGGCGTAACCATGGAGCGGGTTGTGTCCTTCTGTGCGCCCCGTGCCAGCCGCAAGATCATGGCGGGTAAAGGCGTTGCAGGAGCGCGCCCATGGATCGAGCGCAGCAAGAGCAAGACGGCGAAGGGCCGCTTATGGCTGCTGGGCGTAGACGGAATCAAGACGCACGTCCTGGGCCTGCTGGCGAAGGTGGGGGCGGTCAGGTTTAGCGACGACCTGCCCGGCGAGTGGTTCGCGCAGGTGGCATCGGAGCGGCTTGTAGTCCGTTATGTGAAAGGAATGCCCGTCCGTCGGTTCGAGCGCATTCCCGGTCGGCGAGCCGAGTCGTTAGATTGCATGGTTTATGCCATCGCAGCGCGTCAGGTGATGCGCGTGGATTGGATTGAGCGAGCAGATCAGCTGCGGCGCGGTGTTCTCGACGCCGCGCCGAAAGCCAAGGCCCTGATTAAATCAAACTGGATGCGCTGATCCGGCGCAGTGCCGCTAGACCCATGGTGAGCCGGGGATCGTCGCCCGGCTCTATCGCCCGGCCCATCAGTTCCAGCACCCGGTCTAGATCCCCGGCGGCGCGGGCCGATTCGAGGAAAGCGAGTTGCGCGGTAGTCTCTGCGGTTAGCGCGGCGTCTTCGGCGGCGACTTCTTCGGCGGTCATTGGCATCTCCTTTTCTAGCCGCCGCCATCATTTCTCAATTAACACATTGATTCAACACGTTTTTTGTTGACGTTTTGCAAATGCGTTTGCGTTCCGCAAACAGACAATCCTTTTCTAGGCCGGATACATCGCCTTTACTGGGGTCACTTGACACCAATTGTGGCGGCGGGTATGTTGGGGTCAAATGAACCCGCAACCCAAGGGGACTCGAGATGACCTTCCTGCCGCGCCGCCATTTCCTTGCGATTTCCGGTTTGAACGAAAATTTGTTCAAGACGCTTGCGCGCAGGCATCAGGTGCCGCGCGTCAATGCATCCACGCGTGATTTGGGCATTGGCCTGACGGACGATGAACGGAATCAATACGAAGCCGCGCGCGACGCTTCTGGATACCTGCCCGTCGAGGCCATCATGGCAGCCACGGCGGACGGTTTTGTCAGTTCGGCCTCCATGGACCGCGATGTCGCTAAGGCATTTATCGAAGGCAACCCGCAGGCGATGCGGGAAGCTATCGAGATCTTCGAGAGGGGCGAGGATGTTTGGCTGGCGGCATATACTGATGTTGACATCGGGAATGATGAGCCTTTGGCGGCTGTCCCATTTGCGAAGGCTGGCGGCTTGGCCAAGATCACGTCGGAGATAACGAACGGATGGAAAGACGATAACAGAGAAGGCCGCACCCTTGCCCTTCTCAATTTGACGCCCATTCTTCGCAGGGCGAGGAAAGCAGCCGATGACCTTGGCCTGAACGGCAGCTTTCTGGCGCGGTGATCACGATGTTTACCGCCCTCTCCCGTTTCCTGACCCGCACCCGACCGGCCCCGGCTGTCACCCGAGCCGTGAATGCTGCATCGGATAACTGGCCCGACGATCCTCGCGGCGTATCGGGTGCGGCTGATATTCGGGGCGCGGGGCAGACCGTGGCGCAGCGCGTGGCGGGCCTCTACATGAACGACAGCGTCGTTCGGTCAGCCGTCAATCTGCTGGTTTCGCAGATTGTTGGCAGCGGCGTTCGGTTGAATACGGATGATTCCGATCTCGACTTCCGGTTCAACACAGCACGACTGGACCCCTCGCGGCAAATGAGCGCGACGGCAATCCAGCGCGCGGCAATCCGCTCCCATGCCATCGCTGGCGAAATTCTGGGGCTGCATCGCGTTGTGTCGGGCCAGTACGCATTCCAGATCCTTGACCCGGAACAACTCGACCGGTCGAAGAATGAACCGCGCAATGATGGCGGCGCAATCATCAGCGGCGTGGAACGAGACGGGCGCGGCGTCATTACCGGATATTGGATCCTTCCGAACGCACCTGGCGACCCCTTCGCTACGGTCACCGCTTCCCAGCGGTTCGACGCGGACGACGTGGTGCACGTCTATGAATCGGAATTCCCAGGTCAGGTCCGGGGCATTAGCCCGCTGGTGGCGGTGTTGCCCGTATTGAACAACGCCAGCATTGCGATTGAGGCACGGCTAAAGCAATTGCAGGTCAGCGCCCTGCTGACAGCTATTTTCACCAGCACGGACGGCACCGACGCCTTTGATGGGGAAATCAATCCATCTCTGGAACCGGGGGCAATTATCCGGGCACGTCCCGGTGAGACGGTGGAAACGGTGCGCGGCCCCGAAAGCCCCGATTTCGATGCCTTCATGAAGATCCTTTACCGCCAAATCGCCGCCGCCATCGGCGTGACTTATGAAGACCTGATCGGGGATCTGGAAGGCGTCAACTATTCGTCATTCCGGGGTGGTGCCCTGACCGCTCGCAGGAAGGCCGAGGCTACCCGCAAGGTGCTGCTGATCGAAGGGCTACTGGTTCCGGTGTTCCGCCGCTGGCATGGCATCGAACGGCTGGCCGGTCGCACTGCTGGCGGCATCATCACCCCCGGATGGATCGAGCCAAGTTGGCCCCAGGTCGACCCGATGAAAGAAGCTAACGCGGAAATCGCATTGCTTGACGCCGGGCTGAAATCCCGCCGCGAGATTATCGCCGCCCGAGGCCGCGACCCTGAAACGGTCATGGATGAGATCGCCGCAGACACGAACCGCCCCAGCGGCGGAACGGCTGGCCCTACCCCCATGGAGGAAACCGATGACTGAACCGATCCGCCGGTTCCAGGCGCAAGCCCGACCGAACAGCTATGACCCGGAAAGCCGGACCTTTACGGTCGTGGTCGCCACCGATGCACCGGTCGAACGGGGCTCGCATATCGAAGTGCTGGATCTGGCCTCCTTCGGTGCAGACGGCTGGCCGGAAAGCCTGCCCTTGCAAATGGATCATTCCCGCTCTGCCCGTGACACCGTGGGCACCCTCTCGAATTTCCGCACCGAACGCCTCGAGGGCGGCGTCACGGCCCTTATTGCCGACGGGAAACTGTCCAGCCGGGCCGACAATGAGGCAATCGCCGCGAACCTCGCCGACGGTGCCCAAACCGGCTTTTCCGTGTCCTTCACCGTGACCAAGTGGCGCAAGGACACGGACTCCGCAGGCCGGACCATCCGCCGCGCCCTCTCCGGCAAATTCATCGAAGGCAGTTTCGTGGTGAATCCTGCCGATCCCAATTCACGAATCCGAGGAAATCAGATGCCTGATCCAGTTCTTGAAACTACCGATACCACCGAGCCGACCCGCATGACGGCAGACCAGTTCGATACTGTCTGCCGGGCCGCTGGCGTGCCTGATAACGTCCGCGAAGTGCTGCGCGCCAGTGAAGCGGATGATAGTGATCGTATGCGCCTTGCATTGGCGTCCATCGAAGCCGGGCAAACCACGATCCGCACCGTGAACCGGGGGCACAACGATCAGACGCTGGATAACCCGGAAGTGCTGCGCAGCGCCGTCATTGGCTTCTACGATGCCCGCAACCGTGGAGAGGCTCCTACCGGCCAAGCTGCGGAAGTTTTCGCCCAGGGGGAACGCGCCCTGGCCGAACGGCTGTGCCGGAACCACGGGATCAACACGCTTGGCTTGTCCGACGCCGAAGTTATCCGCCGGGCCGCGACGACCAGTGACTTTCCGATCATCGCTGGCGGCACCTTCAACCTGGCCATGCGCCGGGAAATGGAAGCTGCCGCCGCGCCCATCGCCGCATTGTTCGGTCGCGATACTGTCAGCACGTTCAACGCTGAAACGCGGGCACTGGCGGATTGGACGACTTTGGCCATAGCTGACCGGCTGGAAAATGGTCAGTACAAGCACAGCTTTGTCCATGAGTCCGGTGAAAAGGTCAGCGTTGCCGTTATCGGGGGCATTACCTCGAAATCGTATGAACTCACGATCAATGCCGGTTCCCGCCTCGGAAATGATGGCGTGCAATTCGGGAAACGCATGGCTGCCGAGATCGCCGACCGGCAGGTGGCATTCGTGGAACAGGCCAGCCATGCCGGGCCGACCATGTCGGACAACACTGCGGTATTCGACGCCAGCCGGGGCAACGTGAAAACGCTCACGCTGGACGGTTCTACGGAGGTTGCGCAAGTCATGGGCTTCCGCTCGGGAATGGCCAAGCGCAAAGGCGCGGGCGGCGTCATCATCGGCGTGTATCCCAGCCAGTGGCTTGTCCATTCCGATTTCGAGGAAACCGCCCTGCGGCTTCTTGCCCAGATTCAGGCGTCCGCCGTGGCTGACGTGAACCCTCTGGCAGGCAAGCTACAGGTGGTTGTGGAGCCTCGCCTCACCGATCCCGCGAAATCGTGGCTGGTCGCCGACCCCGCCCGCATGGACGGCGCTGTGCGGGTGTTCTTGCAGGGGCAAGAGGCCCCGTTCACCGATAGCCGCGTGAATTTCGATACCGATGCCGTCCAGTTCAAGATTCGTCACCCCTTCGGCTTGGGCTGGATGGAGTGGAGATCCTGGACGCGCCTTGACCACGCAACGGGCGCGTAATGGCCAGCGTGACTGAAATGCAGCAGCGCCTCGAGGCGCTGCTGGAGGCCCGAGATAGCGGCGCGCTGACCGTCAGGCATGGCGACAAGTCTGTCACCTATCGGTCTGACTCCGAAATGGCCGCTGCAATCGCCAGCCTCGAAGACCGGATCTCTGCGGCGCAGGGATTGCGCCCGAGCCGCATCATCTACCCCCGAACCAGCAAAGGTTACTGACATGCGAAACTATGTTCAGAACGGAAGCACTATTGACCTCACAGCCCCGACCGGCGGCCTCGTTTCAGGGCAAGCTGCCCTTATTGGCGCACTGTTCGGCGTGGCCGCCACGGACGCCGCAGAAGGCCGGAAAGTTGCCGTTGCCGTGGAGGGTGTCTTTGACCTGCCCAAGGTAGCCGGGACCGGTCTGACGGAAGGCGTCAAAGCTTACTGGACCGGCACCGAAATCACCAGCACGGCTACAGGCAACACCCTGGTCGGCCACGTGGTCGAGGCCGCCGCAGCGGCGGCAACGGTCTGCCGCGTCCGGTTGAACAACTGATACACGGATAGGCCGGGGTTTTCCTTCTCCTTTACCTGGCCTCTACCGGCGGTGGTTCTGCCCCTTCCACTGCCAGCGCGCGGCGAGTTTCCTTGCCTCGCCGCGCGCACTGTAACCCATCAGACGGTCGAAAAAGATGAATACGGCGTTTCTCCTAATGGCGAAATATGATGGTCAGCCGCTGATCCCGGCAGACGTGGTGTGCAAGGATTTCTTTGCACCGCTCACGCTGCCGGTGTTCCTTCGGAAGGTTGCTGCCGGTGAAATCGCCCTGCCTCTGGTCCGCATGGAGAACTCCCAGAAGGGCGCAAAAATGGTCCATCTCAACGATCTGGCGGGCTACATTGACGCTCGCGCGGAAGCTGCCAGACGCGAGGCAACAGCCCTGTCGCGCTGATCCGCTTGCTTAAAATTTGCTAACACCCCGAAGGCTTGCCGCAACCCATTGGCAAGCCATATTTTTTATGCCCAATTCGTCCAATCCATCATGGGGGCGACGGAGAGCCTGTCTGCCTGATATTTCGTCATTGTTCTTATATCATCAATTCATTTCACGACGACATACGCATTCCGTTCCACGACCAGATACAGCAAGTCTCGATTACGCGTAGCACATATGGTGCAGGTGAAACCGGGTACCATCTCAAGGCTTCCTTCGTCGAGGGGAGGCGCGGGATGGGCGCGGACCATCGAGGGCAAGTTTGATCGGGGTGAACCTATACACTCTGATGGGGTCACGGCCAAGAGTTCAAAGACCTTGCCGAACTTTGCAGACATGGCCAAGCAAATGTCGGCGAAAAGCGTCCTTGGGCCGTGCCGGGTCGGAAGCAGGCAAATTAACCGCCAGATGCGCGGGGCCCGAGCTCCTCCCTACGGGCAGCGAGGTCTAAAATGCTTGACCGCCCTACCACGGCAACATAATCCGCAGGCAATGACCCATCCCCCCGATCATCCCGCCCCCTGAAAGAGCCCTGCCGATGGACAGTCCTCTTCGCGGCATAATTCTGAAATGCTGCAGTGTCACCGTTTTCACCGTCATGGCAGCGATCGTGAAGGCGACCTCGGACGGCGGGCTCGGGGTTCCCCCCGGTCAGCAGGTGTTCTTCCGCTCCTTTTTCGCCATCCCGGTCATCCTGGCCTGGCTGATTTGGCGCGGAGAACTGTCGGTCGGACTGCGCACCTTCCGGCCAATGGGACATTTCTATCGCGGGATCATCGGCACGGCGGCGATGGGCTGCATGTTCTGGGCCCTCGCCCTGTTGCCCTTCCCCGAGGCGATCGCCATTGGCTATGCCGCGCCACTGCTGGTGGTTATCTTTGCGGCGATGTTCCTCGGTGAGAACGTGCGGCTGTTTCGGCTGTCCATGGTCGCGCTCGGCCTGAGCGGTGTGCTGATCGTGCTTTCCCCGCAGCTCGGTTTCGGGGGAGCGGAGCCGGATCTGAGGCGCAGCCTAGGTGCGGTCGTGGCACTTGTCGGGGCCGGTTGTGCGGCGCTGGCGCAGATCTTCGTGCGCAAACTGGTGCAGGAAGAACGAACCTCGGCCATCGTCTTCTGGTTCTCGTTCACATCTTCGGTGCTGGCACTGCTGACCCTTCCATTCGGATGGGTGCTGCCCGATGCACAAACGACCGCCTTGCTGATTGCATCGGGATTGCTTGGCGGTCTGGGGCAGATTTTCCTGACATCGGCATATCGCTTTGGCGAGGCCTCGCTGATCGCGCCCTTCGAATATGTTTCGATGATCCTGTCGATCGCCTTCGGCTGGTTCCTGTTCGACGAGATCGCGACCCCGGTGATGTTGGGGGGCGCGTCACTGGTCATCATGGCCGGGATCATGATCATCTGGCGCGAGCGGCAATTGGGACTGGAACGCAACCGTCAGCGCAAGGCGATGACCCCGCAAGGATAGGGGCCGCAATCGCGCCGCTTCAGGCTGTTATCGCGCTCATGAAAAGATCGTATTGAGATCGTTGGACTTTTTGACGGATTGGCTCAGATCCAGTTCGCTTTCCAGTAGATCGATATGTTCGACCATGAGTTCGACGGCCCGCCCGGCATTTCCGGCAGAGAGCGCGTCCAGCAATTTGACATGATCCGCCGGGCCACAATGGACGTCATGCTGCGGACGATAGATTGCCGTGACCAGGGAACTGCGCGCGATCAGCTCGCGCATGATGCAGATCAGGAAATTGCTCTTGAGCAACTCGGCCATGCGCAGATGGAACGCCCCGGACAGCCGGATGATCTCCGACTTATCCCCGGCGGCGACCGCATCGGCCTCGGCCGAAACCAGCCCGCGCAACTCCTCCACCCCCTCGGGAGAGATCGTTTCAGCCAGCCGCCGGATGATGCGGGTTTCCGCGACCCGGCGCAGATGGAACACATCGGCGGCATCCTCGGCCGTCGGTGCCGCCACGAAGGCGCCTCGATTGGCTTGCAGGATCACCAGCCCTTCCCGACCCAGTTCCTTGAGCACAAGCCGAATCCGACCACGCGAGACGTTGAAGACGCCTGCCAGTTCCTCTTCCTTCAATCGCGTTCCGGGAGACAATTGGCGAGACGCAATCGCGAGCCATATGCGATCGCGGATTTCCTCTACAGAAAGCGACCTGCCTTTTGCCGCCCTGCCGATACCCGTGTCTTCTCCCGTATTCATTTCAAATCCATCTCTTGCAAGCCAGTTCTGTTAACAATATTGTTCACAATAACCGGTTCCAGTTTACTTTCAATCCTGTGCCTTTTGCAGACCCGCCGTCCAGCCGCAACGCCACATATAACATTCAGAGGCTCAATAGTGGATTTCGACTTTACCAAACTTGACCAGGATGTCCGCTATCGGCTGCTTTCGAATTTCGTCGGCCCGCGGCCCATCGCGCTGGTATCGACCGATGGTAGTTCGGGAGGCAGGAACGCCGCACCCATGTCGTTCTTCAACGTCTTCTCGCATGAGCCCCCCATCGTCGTCCTCGGCATTCAAACCCGGCCGGACGGCGCAATCAAGGACACGGTGGCCAATATCCGTGAAACCGGCGAATTCGTCGTCAACATGGTCGATATGAGCATCGCAGAGGGAATGCTGATCTGCGGCCTTTCCTTCGACAAGGATGTGGACGAAATCCTGACCGCGGGACTGACGCCCGCTCCGGGAACCCTGGTCACGGCACCGAGGATCATCGAAAGCCCCTGCGCAATGGAATGCCGCGTCGAGAGGGTCATCGATTTCGACCGGCGCGTGCTGGTGCTGGGAGAAGTCGTCTACATGCATGTCGCCGACAGATGTCTCGATCCCGAGAAACGCTATGTCGATCCAGAGCATTACCAGCCCATCGCCCGGCTTCATGCCGATAATTACATCACATCGGACCGGCAATTCGTTCTGAAGGCGCCTCCGGTCGACAGTATTCGTCCGGTTCGCATCGGAGAAACGACGGAAGGCTGAGACCCCCTCCAATTTCCACGATCTGCCTCGGGGTCATCTGCCTCCTTTTGCTTTGCCCAAATACCTCGCGGGACCGCCGGCCGGTGTTGCCACTGGTTCAAGAGACCTGCCGGCGCCGGGACGCAAAGTCCCGTTCCACGAGGACCGGGTTACGCGCTCACCGTTTCTCCGGCCGGAAGCCCGCCGCTTTCCTCGACCCGGTGGCAGGCGACGACGGCGCCGTCATCGCAAGCGATCAGGCCCGGCTTTTCCTGCTTGCAGCGATCATTGGCGAAGGGACAACGCGGATGGAAACTGCACCCCGAGGGCGGGTTCAGGGGGCTTGGCACCTCTCCGCCTTTCAGCGGACGGTCGCGATGCGGGTTGCGAACATCCGGGATCGTGTCCAGCAGAAGCTGTGTGTATGGATGACGGGTTCTTGCGAACAGCACCTCGGTCGGCGCCTCCTCGACGATCCGGCCCAGATACATGACCGCGATCCGGTCGGACATGTGCCGCACCACTGACAGGTCATGGCTGATGAACAGATAGGTCAGCCCCAGCTCGTCCTGCAGGGAGCGCATCAGGTTCAGAATTTGCGCCTGGACAGACACGTCCAGCGCCGATGTCGGCTCGTCGCAGACCAGGAATTCCGGCTCGGAGGCCAATGCCCGCGCAATGGAAATCCGCTGCCGCTGCCCGCCCGAGAATTCATGTGGGAATTTCGCCCCGTCCGTGGCGGACAGTCCGACGACTTCCAGCAATTCGTTCACCCGCTCGCGGATCGCCTGCTTGCCGCTGCGCAGCTTCAGTTCGCGCAGAGGCTCGGCGATGACATCGAAGACCTTCCAGCGCGCGTTCAGGCTTGCATAGGGATCCTGAAAGATCATCTGCGCGGTCAGCGGCTGCCCCGAATTACCGGGCGCAAAGCGCATCTCTCCCCGCTCGGGCTTATACAGTCCGGTGACGATGCGGGCGACGGTGGATTTCCCGCAGCCGGATTCACCGACCAGCGACAGGCAACCGCCACGGGGCACGTCGAAGTCGATATCATCCACGGCTCGCAGGATCTGCCGCCCGCGCCGTTCAATCACCCGGTTCAGCCATGGGGCCGAGACATCGAAGCTCTTGGAAAGTCCCCGCACCTCGAGCGCGGGAGCCGTGGCCCTGTCCTTCGTATCGGCGTTCATGCCGTGCCTCCTTCCAATAGCCAGCAGGCCGCCTGCTCGGCCCCTGCCGTGAAAAGTTCTGGCCGTTCGCGGCGGCATCTTGGGCCTGCCTTCGGGCAGCGCGGGTTGAAGGCGCAGCCCGGCGGGATCGCGTTCAGCCGAGGCATGGAGCCGTCAATCTGTTCCAGCCGCGGCACCCTTGCCCCAAGCGCAGGGATCGAGCCCATCAGCCCCTGCGTATAGGGATGCTGTGGATCGCGGGTGACCTGCCCGACCTCTCCGATCTCGATCAGGCGTCCGGCATACATCACCGCCACCCTGTCCGCCGTTTCGGCAATGACGCCCATGTCATGGGTGACCAGCATCACCGCCGCCCCGTGTTCGGCGCAAAGGCGACGAAGCAGCGCGGTGATCTGCGCCTGGATAGACACGTCCAGCGCCGTGGTCGGCTCGTCGGCGATGATCAGGCCGGGGCGCGCCGCAAGGGCCAGCGCGATGACGACGCGCTGACGCATCCCGCCCGAGAACTGGTGCGGATAGTGATCCACGCGCTCGGATGGTGCAGGGATACCGACCTCGGCCAGCAACTCGACGGCCCGGGCGCGAGCGGCCGAGTTCGACATCGGAATATGCTGGCGGATCGTCTCGACAAGCTGAGCGCCCACGGTAAAGAGCGGATTCAACGAGGTCAGCGGGTCCTGGAAGATCGCGCCGATCTCGCGGCCCCGAATTTGTGTCATCTCGCGATCGGACAACGTGTCTATCCGCTTGCCATTCAGCGTCACCGATCCAGAGGCGATCCGACCGGGCGGCTCGAGCAATCCCTGCACGGCGAGACCGGTCATGGATTTGCCTGCGCCGGATTCTCCGACGACGCCCAGGATTTCGCCGGGGCGGATTGACAGGCTGACATTGTCCAGCGCGGTCAGAACGCCGCGATGGGTCGGAAACTCTACCCGCAGGTCTTGGACTTCCAGCACATTCATGACGACTCCAGGGGATAGGATGGTGGGAATAGATCCGACAGCGGCGGATGCCGCCAGCTTCGTTCGGGATATTTGGCGACCAGAGCGTCGAACTGTGCCTGTGCACGCGCCTGTGCCTCGTGCAGATCCAGCCCCGCCACCTCTGCCTGCCCGGCAATCCGGCGCATCGACAGGCGGCCATCGACAAAGACCGCGCGCGTGACCTTGCCCGAGCCACCGGCAACAAGCGTGGTGATCGGGTCGATCGCGGGGGTCATGATCGCATCGTCCAGCGCGAACACGGCGATATCGGCGGGTCCGTCGACCCGCAACCGCCCCAGGTCAGGACGACCGAGCGCATCGCCTCCGCCGATGGTGGCCGCATCCCACAGATCGCGGGTCGGTGTCTGGTGCTGTGGCCCCTTTACATGCGCGCCGATCAATCCGACCAGCAGGTTCAGCAGCATGTCGGGCGGAGCGGTATCCGTACCCATGGCGATATTGATGCCCATGCCGCGCAACTCGCCAAAGCTGTTCAGCACCGCGCCGTGACGCCCCGAAACCAGCGGGCAATGCACGATGCTGACGCCGTTCCGTGCATAAAGAGCCAGATCGTCAGCCGTCGCGCAGGTGGCATGCGGCGCGACCAGGCGCGGCCCCAACAGGCCCAGCCTGGCCAGCCATTGCGGTGCCGTGCAGCCATGCAGGGCGCGGACGGTGTCCAGTTCCATCTGGCCCTGCGCCATGTGCAGGCGGACCGGGCAATCAAGTTCTTCGGCGGCAGCAAATGTCCTGCGCAGCAATTCCTCGGTGCAGGTCTCGACACGATCCGGCGCAAGCAGGCCGCGCACCAATCCGCCGTGGCTGCCATCGTGGCGGCGAATGAAACCAACCGCGTCCTCCAGCCCCTGCAGCCCCCGCGCCTCGTCAAAGACCGGGTTTATCTCGCCCGGCGCTTCCAACACCATGCCGCCCGCCCGATAGCCGGGGCTGAGATAGACCCGCAGCCCAAGATCGGCTGCGGCATCGACGGCGGCGTCGAACTCGGCAACTGTCTCTCCCCATTCGCGGTAGAACAGGCTGGCGATGGGGGCGGCCGTAGTGATCCCGCTTTGCAGCAATTGCGCGAATGCGAAACGTTTCTGGAAGGCGAGCTCCTCGGGCGAATACATCTCGTAGGGGCCACGCTCGACATAGGAGCGCGGCCAGACCCGGCCCTTGGCCCAGCCCGGCTGATGGTCGATGCCCAGGATGGTGGTGTCCAGATCCGACAAAGCGTCCAGATCGATCAGACCGGGGGAAATCAAGCTCATGCCCAGATCGACCCGCCGGGCGACCTCGCCGGGATAATCGCGCCCGACGAAAGCGATCTGCCCATCCGTGATGACGACCTCGCCATGTTCGATCAGCCGGCGGCCCTGCGGGCTGTCATGGATCACCCAACGCGCCGTCAGCAAAAGCGGCCCATCGGCGCGCTGCCCAAGTGCGAGTTGCCCGAGTTCGGTTGTCGCGCCCGTCACGGCATGTCCTTTCCGATCACGGTTCCATCGCGCGCCGTGACTCGCCCGGCTTTCACAACCAGCGGTCGCGGCAGGCGCTGCACCAGCGCATGCGACAATGTCTGGCCCTGCAACAGGGTCAGGTCGCCTGCCCCGCCGATCTCGATGCGGGAATTGTCGCGGCCCATCGCCTGCGCCGCCCCGCCCGAGCAGATATGCAGGGCGTGCTCCAGTTCGAAATCGCAGCGCAGCCCGTTGCGCATGCCGATCACCTCGGCGCGGTGCAGCATGTCGGGCAGCCCCCACGGCCCCCAGGTATCGCGGATACCGTCGCAACCGCCGCCCATGCGGATTCCGGCTTCTTTCAGTCGCATGATCGCGGGCACCTCGGCCGAGGGAGCCCCAGTGGTGAAGATCGGAATATCCAGCGCGGCAATTTCGTCGATCAGCGCCTGCGTGCGCAGCCAGTCGGGCGCGCCAAGAGCGAATGCGTGGCTGATCCCCACCTTGCCCTGCATACCAAGTGCGCGGGTGCGCTCGAAGATCATCTCCATGCTGAAAGCGCCAAGCTCGCCGCGCTCGTGCAAATGGATATCGATGGGCTTGCCATGTTTCTGCGCAAGCCCGAAGATCGCGTCCAGCGCGCCTTTCGGATCCCACTCGAAGCCGCAGGGATCGATGCCGCCGACAATCTCGGCCCCCTGAGCCAGCGCCTCGTCCAGCAGTTCCACGGTGCCGGTGCGCTCCATCATTCCCGATTGAGGGAAGGCCACGATCTCGATTTCGACATGATCGCGCAGTGCCTCGCGGGTGGCCGTCACGCCCTCGAACATCGCCAGACCGTGACGCGTGTCGATATCGACATGGCTGCGGATCAGCGTCGCACCATTGGCGATCAGGCCCAGGGCATGGCGCATCGATTGCCGCGCCGGGTCGATGCCGATCTCCAGCCGCTGCTCGCGCTCGTAATCGATCCGGCCGCGCAGGGGTTTGACCTCGTCATTTGCATGCCAATCCATGCCCCAGGTGGTCTTGTCGAGATGGGTATGCGCATCAACCAGACCGGGAATGGCCAGCCGCCCCCTGCCCTCCTCGACCGGCACGCCCTCGGCCTGCAGCCCCGCGCCCATGTCTGCGATCTTTCCGTCGCGGATCAGGACGTCGGTGGGCTCGTTTCCCATGGGGCGGATATTTCGGATCAGAAGATCGGCCATTGTCTTACCTCAGTTTCGGATTGAGCGCGTCGCGCAGCCAGTCACCGATCATGTTCACGGTCACCACCAGGAACGACAGTTGCACCACCGGGAAGACCACGATCCACCAGCTTCCCGAGAACAGGTAGTCATTCCCCAAGCGGATCAGCGTGCCGAGGCTTGGCTGCCCCGGAGGCATGCCGATGCCCAGAAAGGACAGCGTCGCCTCGGTCAGGATCGCCATGCCGAAATTCAGCGTTGCGGCAACAAAGATCGGGGTCAGCGTATTGGGCAGGATATGCCCGAGCATGATCCGGCGGCCCGGCACGTTCAGCACGCGCGCCGCAAGGACATATTCCTTCTCGCGCTCGACCGATGCCTGCGCGCGGACGGTGCGGGCATATTGGACCCATGACGACAGCACGATGGCCAGCACCAGCACCCCCGCCGCGCCGACATCGCGCAATGACGCGGGCAGCGCCTGCATGGCCAGCGAGCTGACTAGGATCGCCACCAGGATGGTCGGGATCGACAGAAGCACATCGCCAAGCCGCATCAGCAAGGTGTCGATGATGCCACCGTAAAAACCCGCCAAAAGACCAAAGGTGATCCCGACGATCAGCGATAACAGGACAGCGGCAATACCAATGATGATGGACACGCGCGAACCATAGAGGATCGCCGACAGCACGTCGCGCCCCTGCGTATCGGTGCCGAGAATGAAGGGCCATTGACCGTCCGATTGCCAGATCGGCGGGATCTCGGCATTCAGCAGGTCGAGCTGCGCCGCATCATAGGGATTCTGCGGCACGAAGAGTGGCGACAGGAAGGCCGTCACGATCAGGAACAGGAGCAAGATCGCTGCCCCGATCGTCGCGGGACGCCTGCGGAAGGACTGGTAGATCTCGCCCTCCCGCCACTTGGCGCGCCTGCCGGTTATCTGCGTGGAGGCCTCGGGTCCGTCATCTGGGGCGGGGGTCATGGCGGAAACTTGATGCTGCTGTGACATGATAAGAACCTTACCTTGCGCTGCGCAGGCGCGGATCGATGATCGCGTAGCTGATATCGACCGCCGTGTTCAGCAACACGAATATGAAGGAAATGATGACCAGGTAGGCGGCCATGACGGGGAAATCGAGAAAGGTCACCGCCTGGATGAACAGCATCCCCATGCCCGGCCACTGGAACACCGTCTCGGTGATCAGTGCGAAGGCAATCAGCACCCCCACATTCATCGCCGTCATGGTGACCACCGGCATCAGGCAGTTCCGGAGCGCGTGACGGAACCAGATCTTGCGGCGAGGTATCCCGCGAGCCCTTGCGAATTTAATGAAGTCGGTGCGCAGCACCTCGAGCATCTCTGCCCTGACCAGGCGCATGATCAGCGTGATCTGGTAAAGCGACAGGGAAATCGCCGGCAGCACCAGTGCGGCGCGTCCCGAGGGGGTCAGCAAGCCGGTACTCCACCATCCGAAATCGACGACCTCGCCGCGTCCGAATGAAGGCGCCCAGCCCAATATGACCGAGAAGACTAGGATCAGCATGATGCCCACGACGAAACTGGGCAGCGAGACACCGATGATGGAAACGAATTGCAACCCTTCGGCAAACCATCGCCCCCGCCCGATCGCCGTCAGGATACCCAGGGGGATACCCACGACCAGCGAGATCAGCGTGGCGACCAGCACCAGCTCCATCGTGGCGGGAAAACGCTCGGCGATCAGCCCGATCACGTCCTGGTTATTGCGATAGGACATGCCGAAATCGCCCTGCGCGGCATTGCCGACAAAGCGCAGGAACTGCACCGGCATGGGATCGTTCAGCCCCATGCGATCGCGCAGCGCATCGCGGTCTGCCTGCGACATTTGTTCATTGGCCAGCATCTCGACCGGATCGCCGGCGACCTGGAAGATCGCGAAGGCCAGGAACGCCACGGCCATCATGACGAAAACCGCATTGACGAGACGCTTTAGGATGAAGACCAGCATCAGTGCCTACTCGTGTCTGGAAAGTTGCGGACCGGAGCATACCGGCCCGGTGGTTTCACGGCATGGCCCGAAGGCCATGCCGCCATCGAGATTACTCAGCCAGCCTGGTGAGCCAGTGCCGGGCCTTGTTGTCCGGGTTCTGCATGACGGATTCGACGTCTTCCGACATCGCCCAGGCCATCGGCTGCTGGTAAAGCGGCAGCATCACCAGTTCCTCCTTGGCCATCGCCAAGGCTTCTGTCTCGATCGCCAACCGCTTCTCGCGATCCATCTCGGTCGAGGCCTGTTCGATCAGCTTGTCGATCTCGGGATAGGACCAGCCACCCCAGTTGAACACGCCCCAGGCCTCGCCCTTGGTATGGATGATCTGCTGCAGGACCGAATAGGCGTCCATCATCGGCAGGGTCGCCCAACCGATGATATAGACATCCGACTTGCCACCGGCACGCTTGGGTGTCTGCAGCGCCTGCGGAGCGGAATCCAGGGTCGGGCTGAAGCCCGCGCGGCTCAGCATCGAGACCACGGCGCGGCACAGTTCCTCGTCATTGACATAGGCGTCATTGGTGCAGACCAGGCTGAATTCCAGCCCTTCATGTCCCGCCTCGGCCAGCAGGGCGCGGGCCTTTTCCGCATCGGCAGCCGGATAGGCGTCCAGCGCCTCGGCATAACCGGGGATCTCGGGCGCGACCATCGAACCCGAGGGACGAGACTTGCCGCGGAAAACGCGCTCTGCCAACAGGTCGCGATCTATCGCGATATCGAAAGCCTGGCGCACGCGCAGATCGTTGAACGGATTTTCGCGACCGTCCTCGAGTTCTGGCTTGCGGTTGAAACCGAACATGATCGTCCGCAGGCTGGGCGTTTCCATCAAGGTCACACCGGGTGCCGCCGCCAAACGCTCGAGATCCTGGACCGGCGCCTCCTCGGTGAAATTGATCTCGCCGGACAATAATGCCGCCACACGCGTCGGGGCCGAGGTGATCGGCGTAAACTCGATCCGATCGATATTGTGGCGTGGTTCGTCCCACCAGTCATCGCTACGGACCAGGACCGTCTCGGCATCCGGGGTGCGGCTTTCGACGACGAAAGGCCCGGTTCCGTTGGCGTTGTTCGTAGCGTAATTCTCGACACCGGCCGCCGCATCGCTCGGCTTCTCGGCATCGTTATCCTTCAGCCAGCCCGCATCGAAGATCAGGATATTGGTCAGATCGTTCAGCAAGAGCGGATAAGGGCCGGTCAATTCGATATCGACCGTGTAATCATCGACCTTGGTCGCGGATTTATAGGCTGGCAGATTGCCTTTGAGCGGCGAGGCCGGATCGCTGACTCGGGTCAGCGACGCGATCACGTCATCGGCGTTGAACTCGGCGCCATCCTGAAACTTCACCCCTTCGCGCAGATGAAAGCGCCAGACCGCGGGGGAGACGATCTCCCATTCCGTGGCGAGCGCACCCTCGATTTCCAGGTTCTCGTCATAGCGAACCAGCGCCTCGTACACATGGTTCATGAAAGCGATGGTATAGCTGTCACCGTAGGAATAGGGATCCAGCGAATATATGTCGCGCGCCGAGCCCCAGCGGAGTGTCTCTGCCTGGGCAGAAACGGCTGTCATCAGCGCCGCCGTGGCCAGTAATCCGGCTTGTGTCGGTTTCATTTGATACTCCCTTGTTGAACTTCATCTTGACGCCAAGCTTCTGCGGCGAGGTCGCCCGGTTAAGCTTTCATCCGTTACTCACTCATGCCGGTCAGCCAGTGACGTGGCTTGTTGTCGGCCCGTACTGTCACCTCGGATATATCGGCGCCCATCGCCCAGGCCATCGGCTGCTGATACAATGGAACCAGAACCACTTCGTCCTTCGCAATCTTCAACGCCTCGCTCTCCAATTCCAGCCGTTTGGCTTCGTCGGTCTCGATGCTGATCTGCGTGGTGAGCTCGTCGATTTCAGGATAGGACCAATCGCCGTAATTCGCCACACCCTGCGCCTCGTCGGCACTGGAGAGCACCTGCACCAGCAGGGAATAGGCATCCAGCGTCGGCTCATTCGCCCAGCTCGTGATGAACATGTCGGCCTTGCCGCTGGAGCGCTTGGGCGATTGCACGGCGCGGGGACCGATATCCAGCCGCGGCGCAAGCCCGACACGGGTCAGCATCGACACGACGGCCTGGCACATCGCCTCTTCATTGACCGTCTCGTCATTGGCGCAGGTCAGGGTGAATTCGGTGCCAGTCAGCCCGGCTTCCTCGATCAGCGCACTGGCCTTGTCGGGATCGTAAGGCGTCGGTACATCCAGATCGGCGTCATAACCCGGAATTTCAGGCGCGACCATGGTTCCGGCAATATGAGCCTTGTCGCGCATGATCCGCTTGCCGATCAGCTCGCGATCCACGGCCATGTCTATCGCCTGGCGCAAACGCAGGTCATTGAACGGATTGGGACGACCATCCGCCAAAGTCTCGCGACGATTGAAGGACAGCATCACCGTGCGTAGATCGCTGCGTTGGATCACCTCGATCTCCGGGCTTGCCTCGACACGTTCCAGATCCTGGACCGGCACCGCCTCCGTCAGGTCGATCTCGCCCGAAAGCAGCGCCGCCACCCGTGTCGGTGCCGAGGTGATCGGCGTGAACTCTATCCGGTCAAGGTTATGCTTCGGCTCATCCCACCAGCCCTCGTTGACAACCAGCACGGTTTCACTGTCGGGCACCCGGCTTTCCAGCATGAACGGGCCGGTTCCGTTGGTGTTGTAGGTCGCGAAATTCTCGGTCTGGGCACCAACGCTGGTCGGCGCTTCGGCATCATTGTCCGTCAGCCAATCCGCATCGAACATGAAGATATTCGTCATGTCACGCAAAAAGAGCGTGCTGCCCGACGTGGCTTCGATATCGACCGTATGATCGTCAACCTTCGTCGTGCTCACATAGGTCGGGATATTACCGCGCAAGGGCGATTCGGGATCGCTGACCCGTTCCATAGAGGCCAGCACGTCATCGGCGTTGAACTCTGCTCCATTCTGGAAGGTGACCCCCTTGCGCAGATGGAACCGCCAGGTCGCCGGACCGATCAGCTCCCAGCTTTCGGCCAGGGCGGGTTCAACCTCGAATTCCGGAGTGTAGCGTACCAGCCCCTCATAGATATGGTTCAGGAATGCCAGGTTGGAGGTAGAGCCCAGGGAATAGGGATCAAGTGAATAGATATCCCGAGCACCGCCCCACCGAAGCACATTCTCGGCTGTGGCCATGCCGCCATGCGAGATCATGACCGCCAGCGATGCTCCAAGAAACACCTTATTCATAGATTGCACCCTCCTCATCGTTGACCCCAAGAATGAAGCCATCTCAGTAATTGTCAACTAATTTGTTCACAATTTTTGTTGGCAAGATATGGATGATTAAGCTTTAAGCATGTGCAAAATTTGATGTCGAAACGGAAGTTCTGACGGAAAATACTTCGGTATATGATTGTTTTTAAATACTTTAATAACGTCCTCTCCGCATTTCGTCCGATTAAACTATTTGCTTGGATTGTTAACAATTTCTGTTATCAATGATGAGATTCGAGGAGCCTTCGCATGAAACTGGTTGTTATCAATCCCAACTCCACCCAATCGATGACGGACAAGATCACCGTCGCAGCCAAGGCTGCGGCAGGACATGCCGTCGAGATCGAAGGCCGCACGGCTCATGGTGCTCCGGCCAGCATCGAGGGGCATTTCGACGAGGTGATGTGCGCCGCCCACCTGTTGCGCGAGGTGCAGCACGCCGAAACGAACGGGGCCGATGCGATCATCGTCGCCTGTTTCGACGACCCAGCCATCGGCGCATGCCGCGAGATCGCGACCGGCCCGGTGCTGGGAATCTGCGAGGCCGGTGTGAAAGCGGCCAGCATGATCGCCACCTCTTTCTCCATCGTGACCACCCTGCCCCGTTCAGTCCCGATCATCGAGGGATTGGTGCGTCAATATGGCCTCGACCATCTTTGCCGACGCGTCCGCTCGGCCGAGATTCCGGTACTGGCACTGGAAGAGCCCGGTTCGAACACCCGCCAACTGGTTCGCGACGAGATCCAGCGCGCCGTAGACGAGGATGGTTGCGAAGCGGTGGTTCTGGGTTGCGCGGGAATGTCCGATCTGACGGAGTGGTTGAGCCGGGAAGCCGGGGTGCCGGTTATCGACGGGGTTACCGTCGCCACCAAATTCGCCGAAGCACTAGTGGGTTCCGGACTGGTCACCAGCAAGATCGGCGCATATGCCGTTCCCAACAAGAAGTAGCAAAATTCCTCTCGCGCCCGCTGTCGACCTTTGCTAAGAGGGCATCCGTTGCGGGTGTGGCGAAATTGGTAGACGCACCAGATTTAGGTTCTGGCGCCGCAAGGCGTGGGGGTTCAAGTCCCTCCACCCGCACCAACACACAAATAAAATTCGTGCATTTTCAACTTGATACGAGAATTTTGCCTTTTCACCCCCCTAAAGCCCAGCTTGCGGATCACGGTGGAGGGCGGCCTCTTGTCATCGCCTGTGTTGGCTAAAGGATTGGTAATACGAACATAGGAGCATGGATACCTAAAAGCGAGATCGAGCCATGACGGAACGCGACAGGCCAGACTCGCTTCCATGTTCAGACATGCAGAAAGCGCTCCTTGATCTCCGGCGTGCCGCGTAACTGGTCGCTGGTGCCGGTCCAGACGACCTGACCCTTTTCGATCACCACGTGACGGTCGGCGATACGGGTCAGCGCGTCGACATTCTTGTCGATGATCAGGATCGATTCACCCACCGCCTTCAACTGCGCAAGACAGGCCCAGATCTCGTCGCGGATCAGCGGGGCGAGCCCCTCTGTCGCTTCGTCCAGCACCAGCAACCGGGGATTGGTCATCAGCGCGCGGCCAATCGCCAGCATCTGCTGCTCGCCCCCTGAAAGCTGGTTCCCCATATGCCCCATCCGCTCGGCCAGGCGCGGAAACAGCGACAGAACCCGGTCCAGAGACCATTGCCCGGGCCGAGCCATGGCGACCAGGTTCTCGCGCACGGTCAGCGTGGGAAAGACCTGCCGCCCCTCGGGGACAAGCCCCAGACCTGCGCGGGCGATGCGATGCGGGGCGGCATTGGTCAGATCCACACCATCCACAACGACCCTGCCCGCACGCGCCTTCAGCAACCCGAAGATCGTGTTCACCGTCGTCGTCTTGCCCATGCCATTGCGTCCGAGCAGCGTGACGAATTCTCCGTCGCCGACCTGCAGTCCGATGTCATACAGCACCTGGCTTTCGCCATAGGCGGCTTGGAGTGCCTCGACCTGTAGCATCACGCGCCCTCCTCTGCCGTCTCTTCACCCAGATAGGCGGCGCGCACCCTGGGATCGCTCCGAACGTTGTCTGGCGTGCCGGTGGCAATGATCCGGCCATAGACCAGCACACTGATCCGGTCGGCCAGTGAAAACACCGCATCCATATCGTGCTCGATCAGCACTAGGGTAATTTCACCCTTGAGGCTGCGCATCACCTCGACCAGGCGGTCGGCTTCCTGCCCGCTGGTTCCGGCGAGCGGTTCGTCCAGCAGCAAGAGTTTCGGCGCAGTGGCGAGCGCGATTGCCAGTTCCAATTGCCGCTTCTCGCCGTGGCTGAGACTGCCTGCACGGAAAAACGCGCGTTCGGCAATACCGACACGGGTAAGCATTTCCAATGCCACTTCGTTCAGCGCATGTTCCCCGGCCACAGGGCTGAAAAAGCGAAAACTGCTTCCCTGCCGTGCCTGCACCGCCGCCGCGACATTTTCCAGCGCGGTAAAGCCCGGCAGGATCGAGGTGATCTGGAAACTGCGCGACATGCCCGCCCGCACCCGCGCATGCATCGGCTTGCCCATCATCTCGGCCCCGTTGAAGCGCACCGCCCCGGCATCCGATGGGGTCTGTCCCGAAAGCTGCGCGATCAGCGTGGATTTTCCCGCACCATTGGGGCCGATGATGGCATGCAGTTCTCCCTCCTCGACGCTCAGGTCAAGATCATCGGTCACCTTCAGCGCCCCGTAAGCCTTGCGCAATCCACGAATATCCAGAAGGCTCATGACTTGCTCCTGCGGAAGAGGCCGCTCAGGCCATCGCGGGAATACAGCACGACGAGCACAAGGATCAGGCCGAACAGGATCGGCCAGTGATCGGTGAGAATCGCCAGCCATTCTTCGAGCAGCAATGCGATGGTCGCGCCCGCGATGGCCCCCAGCAGATTGCCGATGCCGCCAAAGACCACCATCACCACCAACTCGCCCGAGCGATGCCAGTCCATGAAGCTGGGCGAGACATAGCTGGCCTGATTGGCCAACATCACCCCGGCGATGGACGCCATGCAGCCTGAGATCACATAGGCGGTCAGCTGGTAGCGGAAGGGCGAAAAGCCGATGGCCTGCATGCGGATCGGGTTTTCACGCGTTCCCGTCAGCACCCGACCGAAACGCGAGCGGGTGATCGCGACCGCCAGCAGATACAGCCCGATCAGCAGGGCCAGCGCGGTATAGTAAAGTGCGGTGTTGTTCTCTAGCAGCGGCTGGCCGAAGATGGTGGAGCGCGCGTTCAGCGTCACACCGTCATCGCCGCCATAGGCCGAAAGCGAGACAAAGAAGAAATATCCCATCTGCGCGAAAGCCAGCGTGATCATGATGAAATAGATCCCGCGCGTCCGCAGCGAGATCGCGCCGGTGATCAGTGCGAACACCGCCGCCACCAAGATGGCCGCCAGCAAATGTGCGCCCAGATCGGTGATACCCGCGCGGCTGAGGATCGCCACCGCATAGGCACCGATCCCCAGATAGGCGGCATGTCCGAAGCTGACCATGCCGCCATAGCCGAGGATCAGGTCCAGCGCCAATGCGGCAATGGCATAGGCCAGGATCCGGGTGGCGATCACGATCAGGTAGCTGTCGTCCAATGCTCCGGCGATCAGCGGTAATGCGGCGAAGGCGGTGAAGAGGATTGTCGCGGCCCATGCGCGCGTGGGGGTCAATCGGGTCATGTCTTCGCTCCGAACAGCCCCGCGGGCCGCACTGCAAGGATGACTGCCATCAGGATATAGACCAGCATCGGGGCCAGCACCCTGCCCGCCTGTCCTGCCGCTGCCGGCTCCATGACGGCACGCAGCAGGATCGGGCCGAAACTGCGCCCGAGCGTATCGACCAGCCCGACCAGAAGCGCCCCCGCGAAGGCGCCTCGGACCGAACCGATACCGCCGATCACGATCACGACAAAAGCAAGGATCAAGACCTGCTCTCCCATTCCCGGATTCACGGTCAGAACCGGCGCGACCATGGCACCCGCGAAACCGGCAAGCATCGCGCCGAACGCGAAAATGACGGTGAACAGCTTGCTGATATCGACACCGAGCGCCGCGACCATTGACCGGTTGCTGGCCCCGGCGCGCAACCGCATCCCGATCCGCGTATGGCTGATGATCAGGTAAAGCCCCAGCGCCGTCAGCAACCCGGCCGCGATGATCACAAGCCGGTAGACGGGATAGCGCATGGCCCCGATCAATGGGAACGACCCCGACAGCATTTCCGGCATCTGCACCGACAAGGGGGCCGCACCCCAGAGGATCTCGACCCCTTCGGTAATGATCATCACCAACCCGAAAGTTGCCAGAACCTGGTCCAGATGCGGCCGGTCATAGAGGCGGCGAAAAACCGACAGTTCCAGCGCCAGCCCGAGCAGCAATGTGGCGGGTAAAGTCAAAAGCAGCCCAAGCCCGTAGCTGCCGGTCATCGAGGTGAACGTGACCGCAAGGTAGGCACCGACCATATAGACCACGCCATGGGCGAGGTTCACGAAGTCCATGATGCCGAAAACCAGCGTCAGACCGGCGGCGATGAGGAACAACAGGATGCCGAACTGCACCCCGTTGAGAAGCTGAAGCAAAAACAGACTGGTCATGCGCAAGGGCCCTGACGACAGGGCGCGGACGATGCCGCGCCGTGCCGTCTCAGTTCATCTGACAATCGGCGACGTAGTTGTCCTGGTAGTCGTCGAAGATCTTCTTGACGACCGAGGTGGCGAATTTGCCGTCCTCGCGCTTGACGACTTCGGTCAGGTAGAAATCCTGCACCGGAAAGTGGTTCGGCCCAAAGCTGAAATCGCCACGAACGGACGTGAAGGGGGCCGATTCCAGCGCCGCGATCAGTGCATCCTTGTCGGCCACGCCGCCCGCCTCGCGCAGAGCCGCGTCGATCAGATAGGCGGTGTCATATCCCGCCATTGCGTAGCTGGCTGGAACTTGGTCGAACTTTGCCTCGTAAGCCTCGACAAACGCCTTGTTTTCCGGGGTGTCCAAATCCGGGGCCCAGTTCGATCCGCCAAAGAACCCAAGTGCCGCGTCCTGTTGGGCCGGCAGGGTCGATTCATCCACCGTGAAGGCCGAAAGGAAGGGGATCGTCTCGAGTCCCGCCTGACGGTATTGCTTGACGAGGTTCACCCCCATCCCGCCGGGCATGAAGGCGAAGACGGCGTCCGGCTGCATGGCAGCGATCTGAGCCAGTTCGGCCGAATAATCCAACTGGCCAAGCTGGGTATAAATCTCGCCCGCGATCTCGCCATCATAGCTATGCTTGAACCCGGCGAGGCTGTCCTTGCCCGCCTGGTAATTCGGTGCCAGCAGGAAGACGTTCTGGTAGCCCTCTTCCTGCGCATGGGCGCCCATGACCTCGTGCATCTGGTCGTTCTGATACGAAGTCGCGAAGAAATTCGGATTGCACTCTGCCCCGGCATAGACCGAAGGCCCGGCATTGGGGCTGATCAGGATCGCGCCGGAATCGGTCACCGGCTTGTGAATCGCGCCAAGGATATTGGAAAAGATCGGCCCGACCACGATATCGACCTCGTCGCGCTCGACCAGTTCGCGCGCCTTGTTGGCGGCGATATCCGGTTTTTGCTCGGCGTCGGCGATGACGATCTCGGTCTTCATGCCGCCGATATCGCCAATCTCCTCGGCTGCAAGCTGGAATCCGTCGCGGGACATTTCCCCTAGAACCGCGCCGGGGCCGGACAGGGTCAGGATCAATCCGATTTTCAACGTATCGTCATCCTGCGCCATGGCCGGACCTGCAAGACAGGTAGTCGCGGCAAGCAGGGCAATGATGTTCCGGGAATGGGTCATGGTCACTCTCCTGTTGGGACATGCCGCGTTGACCGCAGCGCGTTCTGTTCCACGCTAGAACGCATCAACAGGAGGTTCAAAGTCAAGAAATTATTTTAGGCTTGAAATAATAACTCTGGGAAAAGGGCGATCGGCCGCCCTCTTTCCAAGTATAGCAAGGGAAATCAGAAGCCGAAGGAGAACCGGCGCACGACACCTAAACGCAAGGAAGGCTGCCATTCTTCCTGAACGATGGGCGAATCCCCGGCGTCGCCGATCAGCTTGCCATATTCGACCTCGCCCAGAATCGCGGTCTTGTCGTTGATCGCATAGCGTGCCTGGAACTTGACCGCGGCAGAGTTGATCCCACCGCCCGGCTTGTATTCGCCATATTCGCGAGCAATTTCTTCAGCCGGAGAAACGCCGAAATAGGTGTTGTTATAGTCGGAATCGCCATAACCCAGTTCCAGCCCGGACCACAGGGTAATGCGGTCGCTCAGATCGGTACGGTATTTTGCGCCCAGCTCGCCGGTCAGACCGGTATGCCCTTCAAAACCCTTGCGGACCGAGCCGTAAGCCGTCACCGGCCCGGCACCATAGCTGACCTTGCCGCCGAGTTCATAGGCGCGCTCGATTTTATCCGTACCTGCCAGCGCGGCATCGTCTTCGGGCTTGCGCTCTCCGACCATTCCGAAGGAAGGCGAAACCGAGAAGCCCTGCTTCTCACCCTCTCCCGCGGCGCCGAAACGGGCGTTGCGCCAGATCAGCCACGGCGTGGCCTCGGCATCCTCGGCCCCCGGATAGACCGGCTTGCCCGTCACACCGAGGCCAAGATCGACGGAAAAGTCCTGGGCAGCAGCAGCAGTCGCCATGGGCATGGCAAGAAGGGCAATGGCGAGAAGTCGTTTCATGGAGCGATCCGGGTTTCGGGTGGGAAGAGTCAATACGCTCTCACTAGTGGCGAATCGGCGCAGCGCGCAAGCGGTGGTTACCCCCTCCATATCACAGTTTTGCGTGATACGCATTTCGGCAACAGTGCCTCAGCCCTTTTCCGCGCGTTCGAGATTCTCCAACGCGTTCATCCAGATAGTTTCGGCCCGCGCCATGGCCCCGACCGCCTCTGCGTGTTTGCGCCCCCATTTCCGGGATTCCACCGGGCTTTCGTATACCTCAGGATCAGCCAGTTTCTTGTCAAGCTTCTCCAGCATCTCGGTCAGTTTCTGCACCCGCTCCTCGGCCCGGCGCACTTCGGCCCGCAACCCCTGCAATTCATCGCGGGAGGCACGCTTGGGTGCCGGTTTCGGGGCTTCGGCCGGTTTCGGCTTTGATGGCTGGTCTCCGGTCAGCAGGAAGCGACGGTAATCGTCCAGATCCCCCTCATATCCCGCAACCCCTCCATCATTGACCAGCCACAACCGCTCGGCGACCAGCCCCAGAAGGTGCATATCGTGACTGACCAGCACCACCGCGCCGGTATAGTCGTTCAGCGCCAGTGACAGCGCCTCGCGGCTTTCGATGTCCAGGTGGTTGGTCGGCTCGTCCAGCACCAGCAGATGCGGCGCATCGATGGTCGCGATCAGCAATGACAGCCGGGCCTTCTGGCCGCCCGAAAGGCGCGCGACCCTCGTTTCGGCCTGCGCCTCCATCAGCCCGAAACCGGCCAGCCGGGCACGCAGCCTTGCGGGCGCCTCGTCGGGGCGCAGGCGGCGGACATGATCCAGCGGGGTTTCGTTCAGCGACAACTCGTCGACCTGATGTTGGGCAAAATAGCCGACCCGCAGCTTGCCCGCAGCGGTAACCTTGCCCTCCATCTCTGCCAGCCGCTTCGCCAACAGCTTCGACAGCGTCGATTTCCCCTGCCCGTTCCGGCCCAGAAGCGCGATCCGATCATCCTGATCTATGCGCAGGTTCAGCCGCCGCAGCACGGCCCGGTCGCCATAACCCACCGCGACATTCTCCATGGCGATGATCGGCGGGGACAATTCCTCGGGCTGTGGAAAGCTGAAGCGGTGAAACTTGGCCTCTTCGGGCGCGGTGATAGGCTCCATCTTGGCCAGCATCTTGACGCGGGCCTGTGCCTGCCGCGCCTTGGAGGCCTTGGCCCGGAACCGGTCCACGAAACTTTGCAGATGCGCCCGCCGGTCCGCCTGTTTCTTGGCCTCGGCGGCCTGAAGCGCCCGTTTCTCGGCGCGCAACCGGGCAAAATCATCATATCCGCCGGTATAGAGTGTCAGCTTGCGGTGTTCGAGATGCAGGATATGGCCGACCGCGCGGTTCAACAGCCCCCGGTCATGGCTGATGATGATGACCGTATGCGGATAGCGGGCCAGATAAGTCTCGAGCCACAACGCGCCTTCGAGGTCCAGGTAGTTGGTCGGCTCGTCCAGCAGCAGCAGGTCGGGCTGCGAGAACAGAACTCCGGCCAGCGCCACCCGCATCCGCCAGCCGCCCGAGAAATCGCTGGTCGGGCGGGCCTGGTCCGCCGTTGAAAAGCCCAGCCCGTCAAGGATCGAGGCCGCCCGCGCCTCTGCCGACCATGCGTCGATATCGGCAAGCCGCGTCTGGATCTCGGCAATCCGATGCGCATCGGTGGCGCTCTGGCTCTCGGCCATCAGCGCCGCGCGTTCCTTGTCCTCGGCCAGAACCGTGTCCAGAACAGAAACCGAGGTGCCCGGCGCCTCTTGCGCAACGCCACCGATACGGGCGCGCGACGGCAGGGTGATCTCGCCGCCATCAAGGGCCAACTCGCCCCGGATCAGCCGGAACAGGGTGGTCTTGCCCGCCCCGTTGGGACCGACAAGGCCGACCTTGTGGCCCTCGGGAATGGTGGCCGACGTGTGCTCGAACAGCGGGCGGCCCTGAATGGCGAAGTATATGTCATCGATACGCAGCATGGGTGCGGAATGACCCAAGCAGCACCGCGCGTCAATGGCCCGACGGAAGTCGCAGCAACACTGTAAGCCGGTTGCATAGCGTTATGTGATATTATAACAGTACTTGTCGCGACACCTTCAACCTCAAACAAATGCAGGACGATGCCATGACCCAAGCCAACCGCCTTCCCGTGACCGTGCTTTCCGGCTTTCTGGGCGCGGGCAAGACCACGCTTCTGAACAATGTCCTGAACAACCGCGAGGGACTGCGCGTGGCGGTGATCGTCAACGACATGTCCGAAGTGAATATCGATGCCGACCTGGTCCACTCCAGTCTGGGCGGAACCGGGGCCGGGCTGGCCCGCACCGAGGAAACGCTGGTCGAGATGTCGAATGGTTGCATCTGCTGCACGCTGCGCGAGGACCTGCTGGCCGAGGTGCGCAAACTGGCAGAGGCCAGGCGCTTCGACTATCTGCTGATCGAATCCTCGGGAATTTCCGAACCCCTGCCGGTCGCCACCACCTTCGAATTTGCCGATCAGGACGGGCAGAGCCTGTCCGACGTGGCGCGGCTGGACACGATGGTCACGGTCGTGGACGCGGTAAACCTGCTGAACGACTTTTCCAGCCATGATTTCCTGGCCGATCGGGGCGAGGTGGCAGGTGTCGGCGATGATCGCAGCCTCGTGAACCTGTTGACCGAGCAGATCGAGTTCGCCGACGTGGTGATACTGAACAAGATCACCGATGCCGGGCCCGAACGTGTCGATGCCGCGCGCAAGATCATCCGCAGCCTGAATGCCGATGCCCGGATCGTCGAGACCGACTATGCCCGCGTCGCGCCCGGCGATATCCTGAATACCGGGCTGTTCGATTTCGACCGCGCGCATGAACACCCGATGTGGATGAAGGAACTTTACGGTTTCGCCGATCACACGCCCGAGACCGAGGAATATGGCGTCACATCCTTTGTCTACCGCGCCCGCCGCCCCTTCGAGCCGCGCAAGATATACGAGGTGCTGAACAGTCCCCTGCCCGGCGTGATCCGCGCCAAGGGGCATTTCTGGATCGCCACGCGCCCCGATTGGGTGGCCGAATTCTCGCTGGCCGGAGCGATGTCCAGTGTCCGCCCGCTTGGGACCTGGTGGGCCTCCGTTCCGCGCGACCGCTGGCCCGGACATGCGCAGGCGCGGGAATACCTGGCCCAACACTGGGCCGAGCCATGGGGAGACAGGCGACAGGAATTGGTCTTCATCGGCAGTGGCATGGACGAGGACCGCATCCGCCTGCGCCTGGAGGCCTGCCTGATCGGCGAGGAAGCGGGGGACGATCCAGCGCGATGGACCGGCATGCCTGATCCCTTCCCCGAATGGCGCCGAGCCGAGGAAGTGGCAGCATGACGATGCTGATCAATCGCCTGGCCACCGCCATGAACAGTTCATCCGATCCGCGCATATTGGGTTCGGTGACGATGAGCGGCGTTGCGGTCGCGCTCTGGCAGCGGCGGTCACCTTTTGATTTTCAGGAATGGCTGGACGGATTGGACAGCGCGCGACTGCCTCGCCTGCGCTGCCGCGCAGCCTTGCCGCAAGTGCCGGATGCCGTGCGTCAAGCCTGCGTGGAGGCGGGTACTCCGCCCGGCCCGCAACGCGAGATATTGATCGCCGATATCACCGACCTGTCCCGGCGCGCCGCCGATGTCACCAATTCCCTGATGGTCGATCTGCGATTGGATGTCAGCAGCGGCCAGCCCTGTCCGAAATGGCATCTGGATGCGGTTCCCGCACGGCTTTTATGCACATTGCGGGGCGCGGGCACGCAATTCGGCCCCACCCGTACCGGAGAGGAGCCTACCCATATCCACCAAATGCGACCCGGAGATGTCGGCATGTTCCGTGGCCGGCTCTGGCCAGGAGATGAAATATCGGGAATCCTGCATCGCTCGCCACCGGCCGACAATGGACAAACGCGACTGCTGGCCGTCATAGATCCGGTCGACGAGGCGGGCTCATGTTGAACCGGTCGAACCATTGCAAGGGTGGTAATCTGGGCGCGACGACGCAAAACCCGCATCGCAGAACCGGCGACCCCATGGCACGCTTCGATTCCCTGCCCGCTCCGGTCAGGCGCTGGATGGCCAAAGCGGCACTCCCGTGGTCGCCAGCGTCTTGCCGACGGCTATGGACACGCGCGCGACGCGCCGGAGCCTCGGTCGATGAGGCTCTGGTGGTATTGGACCAGGCGGAACGGCGGGCATTGGAACGCGAAACCGAACGCCGCGCCGCCTGATGGGGCGCGGCGGATCACCTGAGCTGAAAGCGGTTTTGTCAGCCCGCGATCAGCAACGGCTGATTTTGGCGCAGATGCCGCATGGCCAGCTGCCGCGCGGTCCTGCCTGAACTCAGCGGTCTCGCGGAATCGGGGCGTTGTCCGGCGTGATCGCGATTGCGCAACTCCGGGAACAGCGTAAAGATCTCTTCCCGGGCAGCCATGCCCACCGATTTCAATGCCTCCGGCCCGGTGTAGAGACTCTCGGTCTCGGCGGCATTCGCGAATACGACTTCGTGACGGTCAAACAGCATGTGGAAATATTCGACCTCATGAACATCCTCGGCGATCTCGATCCCCTCGATTTCCACGAGGTGCTTTGCCGCGACCAGAATTTCCATCGTGCCGAACATCCGCTGCGCGATCTTCGAGCGCACCAGCACGCGATGCTGCGGGCTGACCAGCAGATCACGCGACGGCGTATTTTTACCCAGTGCCCCCTCGCGGATGCGGATCGGGCGTATATTCGGTCTCGCCCGCAACTCTGCGGCAGACAGCCTTCGTGAACCGATCCAGCGAATCGGTTGCAGGCCATTGTCCCCTGTCAGGATAAGATCGCCCTCGCGAAGCTCCTCGACCGCCACCGCACCGCGATCCGTCGAAATGAGCGTGCCTCGGGCAAAGCAAGGGACAGGCGCACCGGAATCCGAATCCATGATGGTCGACGCAAGAAGCGCCCCATTTCCTCCATTGAGAGGAAACTCTCCGTCAGCGGATGTATAACCCGCATCCAGGCTGGCCGGCTGGCCATGTATGGCCATTTCCGTTGCAAGATTATCCATGAATTCTTGGTTATATTCGATCAGCAACTCCTCGGGGCCACCCGAGGCCGGTCTCACGATCGCGAATTGCCATGATCCGGGAATATAGACCCGCTCGCCATCCTCGAAGGTCACGAACATATAGTTCGTGCCCCCGCCAGCGGCGTAATACGGGGCCTGGTTTCCCGTGTCCTCATATTTGATGTTACGGGCGAGATGTTCCTCGCCGTCCACATAGACAGGCACGTCAGTGTATTCGTGCGGGTCCTGTTCCCCCGTATTGTTATACGGGTTGGCAGGATCGTTGGTATAAGGCAGTCGCGACTCCGTACCCGCAGCATCGGCGGTCACTTCTACGGTGTCGCTTTCCCAGTTCGCCTTGAACTGGAAGCCGCTGTATTCCGTCGGATAGGACGGGTTCGGCTCAACGAACCGGTTGAATTCTGTCATCGAGAGCAAGAAGTGGTTTCCGGACATATCGGTTCCCGTACTGGTTAAACTATTTGCCGCACCTCTCCCCGCCGGAATGAAAACCATGCGAGGATAGAAAACGGTATATGAAATACTGTCAGTGCGTGAACCACATTAATGGTTAACGGTCAAGTGCTTGCAACCAAACGTTGAATTCTATCCAAGAACACGCCTAGAGGCTGAGCAAACCACCGTCGCCATATGACGAACTGGTCAGCCTACAACGCCTCGTTGCGCAAGCGGGGTTCGAATGGCCAGTTCCAGATTTCTCGACGCGGTGCCGACGCCAGGCACGCATCGCGGCGCAGTTCCCGCCGGAGGCTCGAGGCGGTCATCCCGATCCGCCGTAACCCGTTCCTGCGTGAACAGCATCCGTATGCGAGCCTTCACATCCCGAAGGCTCGCGAAAGCTCTCGAAGCCCACAGCTCAAGCGTTCTCTCGACAGACAATCCCGACATCCATGGCCTCACCCACATCATGGTAGCCCATCGATTCAGAGATCAAAATAAAACGCAGCTATAATACTGTCGATCAATCGGCCGGTTCAGAGCTCAGCACGCCACGGCGGATCTGGTCTTCCTCGATCGACTCGAACAGGGCGCGGAAATTGCCCTCGCCGAAGCCGTCATCACCCTTGCGCTGGATGAACTCGAAGAAGATCGGGCCGATCACGGTCTTCGAGAAGATCTGCAGCAGGATCCGCGTCTCTCCGCCGCCGACCACCCCTTCGCCGTCGATCAGGATGCCGTGTTTCTTCATCTGATCGATGGGTTCCTCGTGGCCTTTGACCCGCTTGCGCGACATCTCGTAATAGGTTTCCGGCGGTCCAGGCATGAACGCCATCCCCGCATCCGAGATCCGGTCGGTGCCGGCATAGATATCCTCGCTGGCGATGGCGATATGCTGGATGCCCTCGCCATTGTATTCCTTGAGATATTCCTCGATCTGGCTGTGATCGTCGGTGGATTCGTTGATCGGGATACGGATCTTGCCATCGGGCGAGGTCAGCGCGCGGCTGACAAGGCCGGTCTGCTTGCCCTTGATGTCGAAATACTTGATCTCGCGGAAATTGAACGTGTCGTGATAGAACTTGTACCAGGTATCCATGTTCCCGCGGATCACGTTATGGGTCAGGTGGTCGAGATAATAAAAGCCAAAGCCCTCGGGATAGGGATTCGCCTCGCCCAGCCAGTCGTAATCCGCTGTGTAAGCGCTGCCCTCATCGCCATAGGTATCGATGAAATACAGCAGCGAGCCACCAATCCCGAACACCGCGGGCGCCTCGATCGACTTGCCGGGTCCGGTATATTCCTCGGCCCCCAGATCGAGCGCGCGCTTCAGCGCCGCCTGCGCATCGACGACCCGCCACGCCATGGCGGGCGCGCAGGGGCCGTGCTTTTGGACAAAGCCCGCCGCATGACTGTCGGGATCGGCATTCAACAGGTAGTTGATATCGCCCTGACGATAGAGGGTGATGTTCTTCGACTTGTGCTTTGCCACCGGGGTAAAACCCATCTGGCGAAAGATGGTATCCAGCTTTTCCGGCTCTGGATGGGCATATTCGACGAATTCGAAACCGTCGGTCCCGGCCGGGTTGGCCTTGCTGATCGTGGCTTTCGGGGCATCATGCGGGAAAGGACCCATTTGCTCCTCCTGTGACTGAATGATCTGTCTTGTCTCCAGAATGCCTTCGGATCGCTGCAAGAAGGTTGCAAGTTATGTCATCTTCGCGGCATTATCGCATGAAACATGCACGATCATGCGGAGTAGCGCGCGAAATGCATCTGGATGGCTTTGACATTGCAATTCTTGCCGCATTGCAAAGGGACGGCGCGATGACCAATGCCGCTCTGGCCGAGGTGGTGAACCTGTCGGCCTCGCAATGTTCGCGCAGGCGCTCCGCGCTGGAACAGGCGGGCGTGATCGAGGGGTATTCGGCGCGTCTGAACGCGGCCCAACTCGGCTACGGGCTGCGCGCCATCATCAGGGTGAACCTGTCCAGCCATGGGCAAAGCAAAGAGGACGACTTCGCCCGTTTCGTCGCCAGCCATCCGCAGATCCGCTCGGCCTTTTCGGTTTCGGGCGATGCCGATTACGTGCTGGATATCCGCACGCGCGACCTGGATGCCTTCGCCGATTTCGTCCACCGTCACCTGCTGCCGCATCCGCAAGTCTCGCAGGTCCGGTCCGAGATCGTCCTCAAGACGCTGAAGGATGATCGCGGGATCGCGGTCTAAAGCGAGTCGCGCTTTATCGACCTCACTCTCCCTGCTTCTTCTTCATGTAAATATCCCGGGGGTCCGGGGGCAGCGCCCCCAGCCATCGCGGGACGCAAATGCCCGGCATCTCCGGCTCAACGCGACGGGCTCCAGCTCGCCTCTACGCCGCGTTAACGATGAAATAACCGAGGGAGCGCCCGTTGCCGGTGTACGCTCTGTGTACAGAGGGTGTACATCTCGTGTACGGATGTCACGGCCAAAAACCCAGCATTTACAGGCTGAAATCGCGACAAGCGCCGGGCCGTTGCGTTTAGCAACGAGCGCCCCTGTTGCGTGGCGGATCTTAGCCCGCCAGAGCCCCGATCAGCGCCTCTACATCCGCCTCGGAGGTATCCCATGCCGTCACCAGCCGGACCGGCACCGGGTCCAGCCCTTCGGCGGATTTGTCGGGCCAGAGGTAATAGATCGCGCCTGCCTGTTTCGCCCGCTCATGCGCCTCGGGCGGGATGGTCGCAAACACCGCGTTGGACTGGACCGGAGCCAGCAGCGAACCGCCCATCATTATGATTCCGTCTGCGACCAATCCTGCCATACGATTGGCATGGCCTGCCAGTTCCAGCCACAGCCCATTCTCGACCAGCGCCAACATCTGCGCGGCAAGGAAACGCTGCTTGGAGAATACATGCCCCGATTGCTTGCGGCGATAGTCGAATTCCTTGGCCATATCGGGATCGAAGAACACCACCGCCTCGGCCCCCATCGCACCATTCTTGGTGCCGCCAAAGCAAAGCGCATCGACGCCCGCGCGCCATGTCACATCTGTCGCCGAACATCCCAACGCCGCCACCGCATTGGCAAATCGCGCCCCGTCCATATGCAGGGGCAGCCCGGCATCATGCGCCACACGCGCCAGCGCCGAGACCTCCTCAGGCGTGTAGATAGTGCCCCATTCTGTCGCATTCGTGATTGAAATCAACCCGTTGCGCCCGCCGTTCAGCCCATCCGCCGCGCCGCGCCACATGGCATCGGCCAATGCGTCGGGCTGCATCTTTCCGTGCTCACCGGGCAGCGTCACCAGCTTGGCGCCGCCGGTAAAGAATTCGGGCGCGCCGCATTCGCTGGTCTCGATATGCGCGTCCCGGTGGCAGTAAATCCGCCCGTAGCGCGGCGCGAGCTGCCCGCAAACCAGCGCATTCGCCGCCGTCCCGGTCGCAACGAAGCGGACCACCGCGCGCGGCGCCTCCAGCGCGTCCCGGATCGCGGCCTCGGCGCGGGCCGTCACCGGATCAGCGCCATAACCCATCACCGCGCCGTCATTGCAATCCGCCAGCGCGGCCATAACCGCCGGATGCGCGCCATATGTATTGTCGGAGGCGAAATTCATGACAAATCCTCGATGATATGTTCTTCCCAATCCTCTTCGGACATGGCCGCCTCGCTGACGGTCCAGCCACGCACGCTGACCCCGGCCCGATGCACCGATTCCGGATCGCCCGAGATCAGGTAATGCCATTCGTACAAAGGCTTACCCTCGTGGCGCAGCCGGTATGCGCAGGTCACGGGCAGCCACCATGCGATCTCTTTCAGCTTTTTCGGCGTCAGCACCACGCATTCAGGCACGTAATCATGCCGGTTCTCGTAAGAGCCGCAGCGGCAGGCATGACCGTCCAGCAGCTTGCAGGCAACGCGGGTGAAGGCCAGCTCGCCCGTGTCCTCGTATTCGATCTTGTTCAGGCAGCATTTGCCGCAGCCATCGCAAAGCGCCTCCCACTCGCCGGGGGTCAGTTGCGAAAGCGGCAATTCCCAGAATCTCTCGCGCATCACGCGCCCGCCAGAACCGCGCGCGCCTGATCCGCGTCGTCGGAGATCTGGTCGATAAGGACCTGGATACTGTCGAATTTCGCCTCGTCTCGCAGGAACTCGACCAGTGCGACCGACAGGTGCTGGCCATAGAGATCGCCATCGAAATCAAAGAGATGCACTTCGAGGTTTGGCTCGTTCCGGCCAAACATCGGGCGCACGCCAAGGCTTGCCACGCCCTGGCAGGACAGCCGGTCGGGACCGGTCAGCACATCGACCAGCACCGCGTAGACACCGAGACGCGGCAGATGCAGCCCCTCCATGCGCATATTCGCGGTGGGCCAGCCGAAATCACGGCCGCGCTTGTCGCCATGGACGACCTCGCCCTCGATCCGGTGCCAATGGCCCAGCATCCTCTCGGCATCGCGGGTACGACCGTCGGTCAGGGCCTTGCGGATCGCGGTCGAGCTGTAATCCTGCCCACCGGTTCCCACCAGTGGAACGGCGGTGACGCCGAATCCCAGTTCTGCTCCCAGATCCATCAGCGTCTGCGCGTCCCCCGCACGATCCTTGCCAAAGCAGAAATCGGCACCCACCGTGACATGGCGAACTCCCAGCCCTTCGACCAGCACTTCGCGGGCAAAGCCTTCGGGCGTCAGCCCGGCCAGCACGGCGTTGAAGGGCAATTCGTATAGTTGCTCCACGCCCAAGCGTGCCAGGCGATTGGCGCGGGATTCGGCATTCATCAGCCGGAAGGGCGGCGCATCGGGTGCGAAGAACTCACGGGGATGAGGCTCGAATGTCAGGATACCGAGAGGTGCGTCGGCCGCCCTTGCCGCCGTCTCGATCACCACGCGATGCCCCAGATGCACGCCGTCGAAATTGCCCATGGCAACCGTCGCACCACGGCTATTGGCTGGCAGGCCGGTCCAGTCACGATGGATCTGCAATGCGCCCCCTATCGGGGCCACCCATGCCCCGTCAGTCGAACTTGCGGCTTGGTGCCAACACGACAGCCTCGCCTTTCAGAACGACCGTATCGCCGACGAGACAGCGGGTTGCAAGCGTCACGCGGCGTTTCGCGTGATCGATCGCCTCGACCGTGACTTCGGCGCGAACCATGTCGCCGGGACGGACCGGAGCCATGAATTTCAGCGTCTGGCCCAGATAGACCGTGCCATGGCCGGGAAGCTGTTCCCCAATCACCGCCGAAATCAGCCCCGCGGTCAGCATACCATGCGCAATCCGCCCCTCGAAGATCGTCTCCTGGGCGTATTCTTCATCCAGATGCACCGGATTGTGATCGGTCGATACTTCGGCGAACAGCTCGATATCGTGATCGGTGACCTGCTTTTGCAGATAGCGGGTCATACCGACTTCCAGATCCTCGATGACGATAGTGCCGCGGGGAAGATTATCAAACATCTCGCGTTCCATAGCTTTAGCCGGGTCCAAGTCCAGTAATGCTGCATAGCAGCAATCAAACCTGTACGCAAGAAAATATCTATTTTATGCCGAGAAATTATAATTTTGTTACCGAGCCGCAATGTCACTTCAACAAGCAGAAACGAAAAACACCCGCGCCGACTGGTCGCGGGTGTTTTGCCTTGCCGAGATCAATTTGATCAGCGCAGACGACCAATGCTGTATCGCGGTGCCAACTGTTGCGTCGCAAGCCATTCGCGCAGCAAATCGGCATCGGGGTTCTCGACATCCGATCCGAAGGCCTCGGCCGCCAGCCCGCCGGTCACGAAGAGACAGTCGAGCGCCTCTTGCTGGGCACCCTTCACATCGGTGCGGATACCGTCGCCCACGACCAGGATGCGGGCTTCGTCACCCAATTCCATCAGGCGGCGCGCGCGATCATAGATAGGCGGATGCGGCTTGCCGAAGTAAAGCGATTTACCGCCGAGATCCTCGTAAAACTCGGCCAGTGCTCCCGCGCAGTATATCCGCGTCTCGCCCATATCGACGACGACATCGGGATTGGCGCAAAGCAAAACCAACCCTCGCTCGCGTGCCATCATCAGGCGGGCCCGGTAATCCTCGGGCGCCTCGTTCGCCTCGTCGAAGGGGCCGCTTGCGACGATCCCCTCGGCCTCTTCCAGAGAGACGCGCGTGATCGCCGGGGCATCCGCCCATTCCTTGGGGATATCGGTGAAGAAACCGTCATCCTTTTCGGTGCCGATATGCCAGACCTTGCGGCCCACGGCCCCCGCGAACATGGCGTCCTGCGCAGCATCGCCGGAACTGACAACCAGGTCCCAAGCATCGCGCGGCACACCCATCCGGTCAAGCTGCGCGATCACATATTGATTGGGCCGCGGCGCGTTGGTCATCAGGCAGACCCTGCCGCCCGCCTGGCGGAATTTCTGCAAGGCGCTGACTGCCGAAGCATAGGGTTGCTTGCCATTATGCAGGCAGCCCCAAAGGTCGCAGAACAGCGCGTCGTAATCGCCGCCGATCTGCGACAGGTTTTCGATGATCTGGGTCATCAGGCGGCCAGAACCGGGATGATCTGCTTCTTGCGGCTCATGACGCCTGGCAGGACGACCGTGTCGCCCTCGACCGAAGCGTCAAAGCTCTTCTCGGCGATCTGCTTCACGAAATCGTTGGGGATCAGCAGAGTTGCCTCTTCCTTCAGGATGTCGATGATGAACAGGAGCACGTCATCCGCGCCATCTGCCCCGGCCACGCCCGGCATGGCATCCATCAGCGCCTGCTTGCGATCCAGCAGAACCTGCGGCGCAGTAGTCTCCAGAACCGAGATGCGCAGCTTCTTGCCGCCCAACTCGTATTCCTTGCTGTCCATCCGCAGCAATTCCTCGTCGCTGAAAGCGCTGACATCGGATTTGGCGGCAAACATCTCGGCGGCATAGTCGGCGATCTCGATCCCCAGTTCCGCCGCCAGCTTCTCGGCCACCTCGCGATCATGCGGAGTCGTGGTCGGGCTGCGGAATTCGAGCGTATCGGACAGGATGCAGGTCAGCATCGCAGCCTTCACCCCTTCTGGGGCGGAAGCCAAATCCTCACCGATCAGATCGTGCATGATCGTCGCCGTGCAGGCCAGCGGGCGGATGGTGATATTGATCGGCGCGCGGGTCTTCACGCCACCGGCCAGCATATGGTGATCGATGATCTCCAGCACCTCAGCCTCGTTGATCGAGGCGGGCAGTTCCGCCGGGTTGTTGGTATCGACGATAACGCATTTCTCGTCCGCCGCCACGTCCGAGATGATCTCGGGCTTGTCCAGCCCCCACCGTTCCAGCATCCAGGCGGCCTCGGTATTGGGCTCGCCCTGCAGGACGGGCTTGCCCGGGGTCTTGCGGATCTCGTTAAGATACCAGGCCCAGATGATGGGCGAGCCGGTCGAGTCTGTGTCGGGGGCGGTGTGGCCGAATACCTTGATCATACAGAGCCTCTGCTGGTTCGAAATTTGCCGGCGTTATAGGAGGGCGGACGGGGGATGTCCACGTGGCCCCGGCCGTTGCCGTGTCGCTGTCACAAAGCGGGGAGGCGGGGAGGTCAGGAACCGTCCACGCGGTTTGGCTTGTGCAGGTGAGAGGTCGGGATGATGCCGTGCTCACTTCTTTGTATCATGGAAAACGGCCTCAATACGGTTGCCATCGGGATCGTTGATGAATGCGGCATAATAGCTTTCATGATACTCGGGGCGGATACCGGGGGCGCCCGCATCGATGCCACCGGCTGCCAAAGCCTCGGAATGGAAGAGGTTCACGCTCTCTCGATCACGCGCGCGGAACGCCACATGCGTTCCTCTGCGTGGACTAGCGCCGTCAAGCTGCAAACCAAAAACCTCGTTCCCGGCACCATAGGTGAGCATGGTTGAATTTTCCCAAAGAAGCGGCAATCCCAACGCTGGCATCACTCGGTTATAGAAACCTCGTGCCTTCTGGAAATCCGAAACTCCGAGTGTCACATGATCGAATATCGAAGACATGGTGTTGCCTTTTGCATGAGTGACAATGTGGCGGGGTTCGTTTTGCCCCGCATAGCCAACAACAAAATCAAAGTCACCTCAAAGAAAAAGGCGCCCCGAAACGGGACGCCCTTGCGAATGGGTTTGAGCGGGTTCAGGCGGCGCGCGCCGTCAGCACTTCGCCAACACGTTTTTGCGCCGCGCCTTCGTCTAGGCCGCCGACTGCCGCGACTTCGCGGGTCAGGCGATCCAGCGCGGCCTCGTAAAGCTGACGCTCGGAATAGGATTGTTCGCGCTGCTCGTCATTGCGGTGCAGGTCGCGCACCACCTCGGCAATCGACATCAGGTCGCCGGAATTGATCTTCTGCTCGTATTCCTGGGCGCGGCGCGACCACATCGCGCGTTTCACGCGAGCCTTGCCCTTCAGCGTTTCCAGCGCCTTGTCGACCAGATCCGGCGAAGAAAGGCCGCGCATCCCGATCTCGGTCGCGCGGGCGGTCGGCACGCGCAGGGTCATCTTGTCCTTGTCGAACGAGATGACGAACATTTCCAGCCGCAGCCCCGCAACTTCCTGCTCTTCGATCGACACGATCCGGCCGACTCCATGAGCCGGATACACGACAAAGTCATCGGGGCGGAATTCATTCTTCTTGGCTTTCGACATATGGCTTCCTCTAGGTGGCGCCCTCCGGGCCGAGGGCACAAAAAACCGGAAGCGGCAAAGGCCGCCTTCGGTTCGTTTTGATCATTCTAATTGCCCGTGCCCGGCAGAGGGCGCGGGAACGGCAGCGGTGGGCGCACATCATCCAGGCCTCTGACTCCCATCAGATGCGACTTGAATTGAACATAACATAAATAAGACGTTAAAAAAAGCGGCTACGCAGCGGTGCCGTGCCGCAGCGCAGAAAGGTTGTTTCTATTTTTATTCAGAACGTTAGGGGAATCAAACTAAACGGTTCACGCAAACGCGAACCCGAATCGCCCGTAATCTGCCCCGGGTTGCAACCGGTTTTTCAGTCGATTGTGACAATCCCGCTTAATCGCCTTCACCCGGCGCTTCGGAAAAATACTTCTCCAACTTGCCTTCCTGACCATCCATTTCCTCGGCCTTGGGCAGCGGATCCTTCTTCTGGGTGATTACCGGCCATTGCTCGGAATATTTCCGGTTGAACTCGACCCATTGTTCCATCTCCGGCTCGGTATCCGGGCGGATCGCGTCAGCGGGGCATTCCGGCTCGCAGACGCCGCAATCGATGCATTCATCGGGATGGATGACCAGCGCGTTCTCACCCTCGTAGAAACAATCAACGGGGCACACCTCCACGCAGTCGGTGTATTTGCACATGATGCAGTTGTCGGTCACCACATAGGTCATCGCGGGGCTCTTGGATTGGTTTTGTGGACTTCACCTAGTCCCTTCACCGGGATCAATCAACCCATCCGGCCTCATAATGGACCTGCTTGTCCGGTCGGCGAATGCCCCTGACCGGAATAGCGTTCTGGTCTACCCCACCCGGCGACAAATCGGTTGTGATCCGCCCGCCCTCATCCCGATGGCGTTCCGAAAATTCCGCTCACCTAAGAACATCACAGCCGCGCGGTATTTTTTTCATGACCGGATATGGGCGACATCAACCGCAAAGACCGCTCGAATCATGGCGAGGCTGGCCGGGTCCGGCTGGTTCCTGCTCGACATAAAGAGCTTGCGCCTCGCTTGCCGGTCCACGGCGTGTTCCGAGCGCGACGATCTCGAATATCCGCACCCGGCCATGGGCAGAAACGACCAGCCGATCCCCCGGCCGGACCGCCCGTCCCGGCTTGCGGCAGGGCTGACCGTTCAGACGAATACCCCCCGCCTCGACGCGCGAAGCAGCAAGCCCGCGCGTCTTGAACAGCCGCGCATGGAACAGCCATTTATCCAGCCGCAGACTGCCGGGATCAGCCGTCACTTCTTGTCTTTGAGCGCCGCCAGGACGGCGAAGGGGCTGTCGGGATCAGCCTTCTTCTCGGGCCGTGAATGGAAAGTCTTGGGGCCTTGCGGCTTGCCGCCCTTCTTCGGGCCGCCCTTGCCGCGAGGCTTGCCGCCTTCACGACCGGGCTTGCCACCCTCGGCCCGTCCCTCCTTGCGGGGGCCGCGACGCCCCTGCCCTTCACCTTGCGGACGACGATTGCCGCGTGGCTTGGGAGCCCAACGGAAGGTATAGAACACTTCCATCTCGACCGGCATCTCTTCGTCCGGGGCAGCCTCGCCCGCCGCCTCTGCCTCGGCACGGCGCTTTTCGGCTTGTTCGGCCTCCCATTTTGCACGGGTCTCGGCAGCTAGGACGCTTTCCTCTTCTGTCATCGGCGCATCCGATGCCTCGGGTTCGGGCGCGGCTGCGGCGGCTGTGGGCGGCACCGGCTCTGCTGCCTTCACCTTCTCCCGCTCGCCCTTCTCGGCAGCATAGCCAAGACCCTGCATCAGCCCGGCGAATTGCTCGAGCGTCATGCCGGTGATCGACAACATATCGGCATTCGCCTCGAACCCGCCGCGCGTATCCTGGGCGCGCAGCAGATCGGCAAGGCGTTCCAGCATGTCGATGCGGATCGCACGTTCGCCCGCGGGGCGATAGCCGGACAGCGTGTAATAGCCCTCCGGCACCTCGGGGATATGCGGGATCGTGACCAGGCCGGGCGGCGGGCTTTCGGGAAACTCCTCCAGCCCCTCGACCAGCGACCACAACACCAGCCGCAACCGCGTCGGCGCGGGCTTCAGCAGGGCTGGCATGAAAATGGTGAACTGGCCGAAACGGACGCCATGCTTGCGCAGCATTCCCCGCGCTTCCTGGTCGAGCTCCTTCACCTCGGCGGCCACGCCTTCGCGGGGCAGCACGCCAAGCGATTCGACCAGGCGGAAGGCAAAGCCCTTGGCCAGTCCGGTCAGCGCCTCGTCCTTCTGCATGGTCATCAACGGCTCGAACAGCGCAGCCACCTTGCGGTCGATGAAATGCTGCAACCGGCGGCGAACCTTTTCGGTGATCTCGGGACCGGCCTCGTCATCGACGAAAACCTCGACGCCGGGATTGAACGCATCCGCGCCCTTGGCCAGTTTGCCCACCGCGGCTTCGCCCCACATGAGCCCACCCTGTTCGGTGAAATCCAGCTCTGTATCGGGCGCATTGTAGAAACGGTCGGCGCGCAGATGGAAATGCGGGCGCAATGCCTCGTAGCTGACACGGTTCAGCATCTTCGCCTCATCCGCTGTCGCGGTCTGGTCGGGGCGGAAACGGAAACCTTCCAACCGGCCGGCAAACTCGCCCTCGACCGTCACTTCGCCCTTGTCATTCACTTCAGCCACAAGGCTCTCCTTCTGCTTGAGCCGGCGCAGCAGCACGGATGTGCGCCGGTCCACAAATCTTTGGGTCAGAGCCGCATGAAGCGCATCCGACAATCGGTCTTCTACCGCGCGAGTCTCGTCACGCCAATGGTTTTCGTCCTCGACCCAACCACCTCGTTGCGCCACATAGGTCCAGGTGCGGATATATGCCAGCCGTTTCGACAGCGCGTCTATATCGCCATGGGTGCGATCGATTCGCTCGATCGCCCGCGACAACCAGTCTGACGGAATCGACCCTTCCTGCAAAAACCCGAAGATCCGGGCCAGCAGGCCGGAATGCTCGGAGGGGGATATGCTGCGAAAATCCGGCACCCGGCAGACATCCCAAAGCAGCCGCACATCGCGCCCGCCCTGCACACGATCCCGGATCTCGGGCAGGTCGCGCAGGGTTTTCAGGGCCGCCAGATCGTCGGCCTCGCGCCCCCGCGACAGGCGCTCGTGCCCCGGCGCCACTTCGAGGCTGGAGACCAGCCGGTCCATCGTCCCGAATTCCAGATCCGGGTTGCGCCACATCAGCCGCTGGATCGGCGCGAAACGGTGGTTCTCGAGGGCATCGATCAGTCCCTCGTCCAGGGGCTGCGCCTCGCCGGTCACGCCGAACGTGCCCGCGTCGGTATGCCGCCCCGCCCGGCCCGCGATCTGGCCCAGTTCATGCGGGAACAGCGGGCGGACGCGGCGCCCATCGAATTTATGCGTCGCACTGAAGGCAACATGGCTGATATCGAGGTTCAGCCCCATGCCAATGGCGTCAGTCGCGACCAGATAATCGACCTCGCCCGCCTGATACATCGCCACCTGGGCATTGCGCGTCCTTGGGCTGAGCGCCCCCATGACCACCGCGCAGCCGCCCTTTTGTCGCCGGATCAGTTCGGCCATCGCATAGACGTCATCGACGCTGAAGCCGACGATGGCCGAACGTGCGGGCATGCGCGACAATTTCCTGGACCCCGCCCAGCCAAGAGTGGAAAACCGCTCCCGCCGCTGGAACTGAACATCCGGGATCAGCGCCGAGATGGCCGGGCGCATCGTGTCACTGCCCAGAAGCAGGGTCTCGTGCAACCCGCGCATATTCAGCAGCCGGTCGGTAAAGACATGACCGCGTTCCGGGTCGGCGCAAAGCTGGATCTCGTCGATGGCGACGAAATCGGCACCGATCGCGGGCATGGCCTCGGTTGTCGCGACCCAGTATTGCACCCTCTCGGGCACGATCCGTTCCTCGCCCGTGACCAGCGCCACGACCGAGGGCCCACGGGCCTTGACGATCCGGTCATAGACCTCGCGCGCCAGCAGCCGCAGAGGCAGGCCGATGACCCCTGTCCGATGGGCCAGCATCCGTTCGATGGCGTAATGGGTCTTGCCGGTGTTGGTCGGGCCGAGGACCGCGGTGATCTGGCCGCGTGATTGCATGTTCATGATGTCAGATATCGGTGCCGGTTTGTTGCTTTTCCAGCCTTGCCACCCCGTCGATGGCCTCTTGCTGATGAGGATGGATCTTCAGGCTTTCGCGATAGGCGGCCAATGCCCCCTCCTCATCCTCCATCTCTTCCAGAATCACACCAAGCTGGGTCAGGGCGCCGAAATGCCTCGGCTCAAGCTCCAACGTGCGGGCCAGATCAGCGGCGGCGGGACCGAAATAACCGGCCGTGGCAAAGGCCGCCGACCGTGCCTGCCAGCCAGCGGCAAAATCCGGCGCGTGGTCCGTCAGCGCGGTCAGATGACCGATGGCGGCGTCCAGATCACCCATGTCCAATGCCTCCTCTCCGCGCTTGAGCAGCAGATCCATGGCAGGCGAGCCGGATTTCGACCATTCCCGCAGGATATCTGCTTCGGCGATTCGCCATGCGTCGTTGTCGGGCCGGGCAAGCTGCGCGAACAGGTCGTCCAGATCGGTATCCTGCGCCGCAGCGGCGAATCCCGCCCATATCACGATCACGCATGCGGTGATTGCACGATTGCATGCCGTAACGATAAGGTGGAAAAAAGTTCGAACCGGGCGCATATCGTGAATGTAACCACAGAGCCCGCCGGGCACCAGACATAGCGCAAGGAGACGCAAAGAAATGAGCGACATCGTGAACGCCGCCGTCGAGAAGCTGAACGAGAAGATCGGCAGCTTTTCCTCGACCGCCAAATTCGTGATCGAGAATGAAGGATCGATCATGATCGACGACAACGGCGTGCGCGAAGGCGACGACGAGGCGGAGGTGACATTGACGGCCAGCCGCGAGACATTCGAGGGTATCCTGGATGGCAGCGTCAACCCGACCACCGCCTTCATGAGCGGCAAGCTCCAGCTCGACGGCGACATGAGCGTGGCCATGCAACTGGGCCAGGCCCTGTCGTGAACGGCTGACGCATGATCGAACAGGCACCGTTTCACCAGCTTCCCGGCGATCCCCTGTCACCCGGCTCGGCTTTCTGGGTCAAGGCAGAGGATGACATACGGCTGCGGCTCGCGCTGTGGCGCTGCGAGGGCATCGATCCGGTGGGCGGGGTGCTGCTTTTTCCCGGCCGCACCGAATATATCGAGAAATATGCCCCCTTCGCGCGCAAGCTGACCGATGCGGGCTACGAGGTGCTGGCGATCGACTGGCGGGGCCAGGGGCTGTCGGACCGGTTGCTCGACGATCCGAGGCCGGGTCACATCCGGGAATTCAAGGATTACCAGCGCGACGTGATCGAAATGGTGGTCGCGGCCTCGCAGGTCGATCTGCCGAAACCATGGCACCTGCTGGCCCATTCGATGGGCGGCTGTATCGGGCTGGCGGCGCTGTTCGACGAATTGCCGGTCTCCAGCGCGGTGTTTTCCGCCCCGATGTGGGGGATCGAGCCGCATGGGATACCCCGGCCCGTCGCCCTGGCGGTGACCTCATTGGCAAAACGGCTCGGCCTTGGAGAGCGTCCGACTCCCGGCACCGGCGCGAAAGGCACCTATTTCCTGGACGAGGCTTTCGGTTCGAATCTGCTGACAGGTGATCTCGGTGAATGGACACGGCTCTTGCACGAGGCCGCAGCTTGGCCCGACCTGACCATCGGCGGGGCAAGTTTCCAGTGGCTCGGCGAAGCCCTGCGGGAATGTGCGCGGCTGTCGGCGCTGCCCTCGCCCGATCTGCCGGTGACGGTATCGGTCGGGGACAAAGAGAAAATCGTGTCGTCCCAGGCCATCCGCGACCGCGCGGGACGTTGGGACGATTCCCGCCTGCTGGAATTTGAGGATTGCCGCCACGAAGTCGTCATGGAAGTTCCCGATCTGCGGAACCGGTTCCTTGAGGCGACCCTGCAGCAATTCGATGTCGCGCGGCAGCGAATCGTCGCTTAGGCGATCCGGACCGGCGAGTTCGAGCCGGATGCAAAAAGGGCCGCAGATTGGCGGCCCTTCACCGTCTCGATGAATTGGCTCAGGCCGGTTCGGCCACGCGAGCGTTCTGAAGCCAAGCCAGGACCGACTCGGGCGAGGTTTCGCCATAAGGGTCCTCGGGGCAGTCATCCATGCGGCCCGGTTCTTCGAACCATGCCTCGACAACGCCATCATCGATCACAGCCGCATAGCGCCACGACCGCGCGCCGAAGCCCAGATTGTCCTTGCGCACGAGCATGCCGGCCTTCTCGGTGAATTCGCCCGAGCCGTCGGGAATGACTTTCACATTCTCCAGCCCCTGCGACTTGGCCCATTGGTTCATGACGAAACTGTCATTCACCGACAGGCAATAGATCGCGTCGATACCCGCCTCACGCATCTCGCCGAAGGATTTCTCGAATCCCGGCAATTGGTAAGTCGAACAAGTCGGGGTGAAGGCGCCGGGCAGCGAGAACAGCACCACGCGCTTGCCCTTGAAATAATCGTCGGTCGTCACTGCCTGCCAGCGGAACGGGTTCGGACCGCCGACCGCTTCGTCACGAATGCGGGTCTGGAAGGTCACATGGGGAAGCTTGTCACCGATCTTCATTTGTCTTGTCCTTTTCCATCATGAGTGCCTCCCCCCTCATATCCGTGCCGCGCCGCAGCACAGATATGCGGATGCAGCATGGAGAGTGCCGTTGATCAACCCCCTGTTTGCGATTAGGTAGAAGAAAACTCATCGAAAGGTCGGAGATGACCGAGACGACGATCCCACACCGCCAGCGCCATCCGGAAAAAGCTCATCGCGCCGATCAGTCGCAGCCCCGGAAACCCGATTGGATTCGGGTCAAGGCCCCAACGTCCGAGGGTTACAAACAGACCCGCGACATCCTGCGCGAGAATCGCCTCTCTACGGTTTGCGAAGAGGCAGGCTGTCCAAATGTCGGCGAATGCTGGAGCCAGGGCCACGCCACCATGATGATCATGGGCGAGATCTGCACGCGCGGCTGCTCATTCTGCAACGTCATTACCGGCAGACCCGATGCGCTGGACGTGTTCGAGCCGGGACGGGTCGCCCATGCCGTACAGAAGCTGGGGCTCAGCCACGTGGTGATCACCAGCGTGGACCGCGACGACCTGGATGATGGCGGGGCCGAGCATTTCGCCCAGACAATCCGCGCCATCCGCCATCGTTCGCCGGACTCGACCATCGAGGTGCTGACCCCGGATTTCCTGAAATCCAAACCCGGATCGCTGGAAACCGTGGTCGAGGCGCGACCCGATGTGTTCAACCACAACCTGGAAACTGTCCCCGGCCTTTACCCTTCGGTCCGTCCCGGCGCGCGCTATTTCCATTCCCTGCGGCTGTTGCAGCGGGTGAAGGAATTGGACCCGGCGATGTTCACCAAGTCCGGGATCATGGTCGGGTTGGGCGAAGATCGGCAGAGCGTCCTGCAAGTGATGGACGACATGCGCGCCGCCGATGTCGATTTCATCACCATTGGACAATATCTGCAGCCGACCTCGAAACACCACCGGCTCGATCGCTTCGTCACGCCCGAAGAATTCGCGGGTTACGAGAAATCGGCCTATGGCAAGGGCTTCCTGATGGTATCGGCCACACCTCTGACGCGCTCTTCATATCACGCGGGCGACGATTTCGCGCGTCTTCGCTCTGCAAGACTGGCAAAGCTTGGGCAGGCATGACCTGCTGACAGGAGTGTTGGAAACAGCCCGCAAACTGCGCAAATAAGGCGTCGTAGGTCTTGCAAATTCCCGCGTTCCGTCTTACCCGGTTTTCCAGTGCCCGAGTGGCGGAATGGTAGACGCAGCGGATTCAAAATCCGCCGGAGCAATCCATGCCGGTTCGAGTCCGGCCTCGGGTACCACATCACGGCAAAGAAGCCCCACAGGGTACTGCGGAATTACATGTGTTCCGGCAACTGGTGGTTTTCCGCATCGCCCGGGAAGCAGTCACCCGATCCGGTTCACATGCCCCATCTTGCGTCCCGGCCGGGCCTCGCCCTTGCCATAAAGATGAAGCTGCGTTCGCGAATCCACCAGCAGTTCCGGCACCCGGTCCATATCGTCTCCGATCAGGTTTTCCATCACGACATCGACATGACGCTTGCCATCGCCGAGCGGCAATCCGGTAACGGCGCGGATATGCTGCTCGAACTGGTCGACGGCGCAGCCCGCCTGCGTCCAGTGGCCGGAATTATGCACGCGCGGCGCGATCTCGTTCACGATCAGCCCGGTCGGGGTCACGAACAGCTCGATCCCCATCACGCCGACATAGTCCAGCGCATTGACGATTCTGGCAGCGATCAGCACCGCGTCGGTCGTCACCTGACCCGAGAGCCCGCAGGGCACCGTCGTGGTCCGCAAAATTCCATCCCGGTGGACATTCAGCCCCGGGTCAAAGGCCGCGACCTGGCCATCGGCCGCACGGGCGATGATCACGCTTATCTCGGCACTGAAATCGACGAACCCCTCCAATACCGAAGCCGCGCCGGTCCATTCCAGTTGTCCCGGATCGGTGATCCTGACCTGGCCCTTGCCGTCATAACCCATGCGCCGGGTCTTGAGGATAGAAGGTGCGCCGATCCGGTCCACCGCCGCCGCCAGATCGCGCTCGGCGGGCACATCGGCGAAGGGAGCGGTCGCAAGGCCGATCTCGTTCAGAAAGGTCTTTTCGGTCAACCGGTCCTGCGACACTGCCAGGGCACGACGATTCGGGCGGATCGGCCGGATCGATTCGAGCAGATCCAGCGCCGAGGTCGGCACGTTCTCGAATTCATAGGTAATGACATCCACGGATTCGGCAAAGGCACGCAAGGCCGCCTCGTCATCATATGGCGCGGTGGTCAGGGCATGCGCCACGTCGCCGGCAGGCGCGGCACCCGGCTCATAGATATGGCAGCGCAATCCCAACCTGCTTGCGGCAGCCGACAGCATCCGGCCCAGCTGACCGCCCCCCAGAATACCGATATCGCGGATTTCACTCATCGACGGGCTCCTCAGGGATCGAGGCCGACAGAGCCTCCCGCCACTGGTCCAGCCGTTCGGCAAGTTCCGGGTCGCTGACAGCCAGGATTCCCGCCGCCATCAACCCGGCATTCGCAGCCCCCGCCGCACCGATGGCCATGGTCGCCACCGGAAAGCCCTTGGGCATCTGCACGATGGAGTAAAGCGAATCGACTCCGGACAGCGCCCGTGTCTGCACCGGCACGCCAATCACCGGCACACGCGTCTTGGAGGCCATCATGCCCGGCAGATGCGCCGCCCCTCCGGCCCCGGCGATAATCACCTTCAGCCCTCGAGAGACCGCTGTCTTGCCATAGTCCCATAGCCGGTCCGGCGTTCGATGGGCGCTGACGATCTTTGCCTCATAGCCCACGCCCAGCTCATCCAGGATCTGCGCGGCCTCGCGCATGGTCGGCCAATCCGATTGGCTGCCCATGATGATTCCGACCGGTTTTTCCATGCCCTGCCCCTTTTCGTCACGTCGGGTTCCCATAACGCGCGGGCGCGGCACCCGCAATCAGGCGATGATATCGGGGGTGACCTCATCCTCGAGCCGGGCGATCTGGTCTTTCAGCGCAAGCTTCTGCTTTTTCAGCCTTTGCAGGGTCAGCGTCGAGGTCAGTTTCTGTTCGGAAAGTGTCGTGATTTCCTGATCCAACTCGCGATGGGTGACGCGCAGCACCGCTAATTCGGCGCGAATGATCTCGTCATGCGACATCTCGTGGCTGGTTGGTTCATGGTGCATATTCATCTGGCGATGTCCGATCGAACAGTGACGCTGGTCGCGTGAGTATAGCCGGTTGTTTCGGCTCTGTTAATATCGTCATGTTCGGGAATGCCGGGTATTTTACCGCATTCCCGGTCAACAAGAGCCTCAATACGGGTCTTGCACCCGGCAATTCGCGTTCACATATTGTTTGCAGGCGGGTTGCCGAAACGGGGCCCGCAAACCACAGTCGCTTGCAGCAAAGGGCTGAAGATGAGCAAGATTTCGTTAGGGGCACATCCCTATCTGTTGGGGTTCGATCAGCTTGAGCGCATGGCCGAACGGGCCGCGAAAGGCTCTGAGGGTTATCCGCCCTACAATATCGAGCATAACGCCTCCGACGGGTTTCGCATCACGCTGGCCGTTGCAGGCTTTGCCGAAGAGGATCTGAGCGTCACGACCGAAGATCGCCAGCTCGTGATCCGCGGGCGCATGGCAGAGACGGGCGAAGATCGGGTCTTCCTGCATCGCGGGATCGCCGCGCGGGCCTTTCAGCGTAGTTTCGTTCTGGCCGACGGGGTCGAGGTCGTCTCGGCCCAGATGGAGAACGGGCTTTTGCATATCGATCTGCGACGGGTTCAACCCGAACAGGTCGTCCAGACCATTCCGATCAGCCGTAAGTAAGGGGATCATCATGGATACCAAATTCGATTTCGGCGACAATCCGGTCGAAAATATCGTTTATATCCGGCAAGTCGCGACCAGCACCTTGCCGCAGGAAGTGCAGGACCAGCTTCCCGATGTCGACAGCCTCTATGCTGTCCACGACGCCGAGGGCGAGCGTCTGGCACTGGTGCGCGATCGCCAGATGGCCTTTTCTCTGGCCCGTCAGAACGAGCTGACGCCGGTCAGCGTTCACTGATCTGATTTCGATTGACGGGCCGCGGGGAGGATCGCTCCTCTCCGCGGCCGGTTCATCTCCGGATCGGTGGCGCAGCATGCCACCGCCCCTGAAAGGTATTTAGACAAAGAAGAAAGAGCACTCGCGAACCCGGTGGAACTATTTCCGGCGGGGGACGAGTTCGAGCCCTGCTTCCTCAAGCGTCTGCCTTAATGCCGGCTGATCCTCGGCGAGGATATGGGTCGCGCCGTAATTCCGGGCCACCAACGCTTGCAGGATCGATATTCGTGGCCCACGCTCTCGTACAGCCAGGTTGATCGGCACGAGATAGGCATCGGGGCGCCCGGCGATCGCGGCCTCGCAGTGCTGCAATATCCCGGCGCACCCCGTCGCCGGAACTGGCTCTATGACCGGCATCAGCATCAGTACCGTCCCGTCCTCGGGTTCCGGCAGCATTTCAGCATCATTCATCGCCACCACTCGGTCCCTGTCATTCGCCCGGAACAGGGCGCGCATCTGGTTAGGCCTCGTCTTTTCCCCGGCGGGCGCGCGCAGCCCCTTGACCTTACCGCCCAGGCAAACGGCACCTGTGGTTCCCGCCTCGGGTTGCCAGTGATCGGTGACAGACATGATCGCAAGCAAGCCTCCCTGCCCGCCCAATAATCCGATATCATCGCCCGGTTCGATCCGCGCCGCGAATTCTTCGCCCACCTCCAGCGTGATCGGCAGAGGCCAGGATGCCCCCGAGGTCAGCCGCATATTCGCCACGACATTGTCGCAATCGGCCTGCGCCATGAAACCCTTGAGCGGGAAGAAGCCACCATTCATCAGCAGATCCAGGTCGCCGATTTGCCGGGAGGCCAGCCTCCAACCGGGCAGTTTCGCGCCCTCATCGGAAAGTTTCTCGGCAGCCTCGGGCGAGACGAACAATTCGGGAATCGGGATCTGATTCAGCTTGGTCATGGGCAAACCTCGTGACAGGTGCCCCGCCCGTAACCCCCTGCCTCTTCGGGATCAACCGCGACAATCGGCGGAGCCTTCCCCTGCAGACCATCGCGGCATGGGCAAATCATCCAGCTGTCGCGCGTTCATCTGTCTGATTTCAGGATGGTCCAGCGGTTCGCGGACCGGCGGATACGGGGCCAGTGCACCCTTGTTTCGGCGCAACAACAGGCGAAGATGATGTAACATGATCTGAATATAGCGACAGAAATGGCCATCACCTATTGAGATTAACGACAATCTAGTTAAGCTTTTCTAAATGAACCCACTGAATCGCATCCCGCTGACCGGCCTGCGCGCCATAGAGGCGGTTGCCCGTCTTGGAAGCCTCTCGGCCGCCGCCGAGGAACTTGGCGTGACCCCCGGCGCATTAAGTCAGCGGATCAGCCGGACAGAGGCCCAGCTTGGCCGTCCGGTCTTTGAACGCACCGGCAGCGGACTCCGGCTGAACGCTCTTGGCCGGGACATGGCCACCCGCCTGTCGCGCGGCATGGCCGAGCTATCCGCCGCTGCCATGCTGGCGGACCCGGCACAGGACGATCTGCTGAATGTGTCGGTCGCGCCGCTTTTCGCCAGCCGCTGGCTGATCTGGCGCCTGCCGGGCTTTACCGCCGCCCATCCCGCCATCCGCGTCCGGCTGGAACCCGTCAGCCGCATGGTTACCCCCGGCATCGGCGGGGTGGATGTCGGGCTGCGTGTCGGGCGTGGCGACTGGCCCGGATTGAAGACCGAGAAGCTGCTGGATCAACGAGTCATGCCGGTCTGCACTCCGGCACTGGCGGAACGCATTCGCCAACCGGCCGATCTGCTGAACTTGCCGATCCTGCGCGAGAACGATCAACTCGCCGGTTGGCGGGAATGGCTGGCACCGCATGGCCTCGACCCCGAGTCGATCCCGGATGGCCCGGTTTTCGCCGATGGCGGGCTATGCCTCGACGCCGCGATTTCCGGCCAAGGCGTGTTCATGGCCTGGGAAACATTGGCCTCGGACGCGTTGTCGCGAGGGCAGATCATTACCCCCTTGCCCGGACGCTCGGGCACCGGGGACAGCTATTGGTTCGTGACCGCTTCGGAAGCTCGCCGAAAGCCCGCCATCGCCCGCTTCCGCGACTGGCTACGCACGGAGCTGGCCAAGACGGCGCGCGACTGGCCAGCCTGATTGCACTCCTTGTTGCCGGTGGAGGCGAATTACTCCGCCGGGGTCTTTTCCGGCTCGGCCTTGGCGAAGCCGTCCTCGGCCTCTTCCTGCGCAGACAGCCAATGCTCGGCATCCAGCGCCGCCATGCAGCCCATTCCAGCGCTGGTGACCGCCTGGCGATAGAAATGGTCGGTCAGATCACCCGCCGCGAAAACACCGGGAACCGAGGTTCGCGTGCTGCCCGGTTCGACCTTCACATAGGCGCCGTGATGCAGTTCAAGCTGGTCCTTGACCAATTCGCTGGCCGGGGCATGGCCGATCGCCACGAAAACACCGTCGGCGGGCAGTTCTCGCGTCCCGCCATCCTTGGTCGAGCGCAGCACCGCGCCGGTCACGCCCAGGGGATCGTCGGCACCTTTCACCTCGATCAACTCGTGATCCCAGATGATCTCGACCTTGGGGTTCTTGAACAGGCGGTTTTGCAGGATTTTCTCGGCCCGCAGGCTGTCGCGGCGATGCACCAGCGTCACATTGGAAGCGAATTTGGTCAGGAACAGCGCCTCTTCGACCGCGGTATTGCCACCGCCAATCACCAGCACCTCGCGGTTGCGATAGAAGAACCCGTCGCAGGTAGCGCAGGCGCTGACGCCGAAGCCCTTGAACTTTTCTTCCGAAGGTAGGCCAAGCCAGCGCGCCTGCGCGCCTGTCGCCAGAATCACCGCATCCGCCGTGACCCGCCGCCCACTGTCGCATTCCGCGACGAATGGCCGTTGCCCCAGATCCAGCCGCGTCACCATGTCGGTAACGACATCTGCGCCCATGGCGCGGGCATGCTCTTCCATCTTCACCATAAGCTCGGGGCCCTGGATCTCGGTCTCGCCCGGCCAGTTCTCGACTTCGGTGGTAATGGTCAGCTGCCCGCCCGGCTGCAATCCCTGGATCAGCATCGGCTCAAGCATCGCCCGCGCACCGTAAACGGCGGCGGTATAACCCGCCGGACCCGAGCCGACGATCAGGAGTTTGGTATGGGTGCTGTCGGTCATCTTGCGCCTCGATCTTGATATCCGTGCCTAGGTAATGGCCCCAGGCCCCCGGCGCAATGGCTGCGCGATATGCAGAAACAATGTTGCGCAATGGCGGGGCGCATTGTAGTTTCCGGCAATCAAAAATGAACAGGGAAGAAGGCCAGCATGACCGGCACGAAACTGGACGAGATCGACCGTAAAATCCTGGCCGAGCTGCAGGCGGATGGCCGGATGACGAATGTCGAACTTGCGCGTCGCGTCGGCATTTCCGCCCCTCCCTGCCTGCGCCGCGTCCGCTCGCTCGAAGAAATGGGCTTCATCCGCGGCTATCACGCCGATATCGACGCCCGGGAACTGGGCTTCGAGGTTCAGGTCTTTGCGATGGTGCGTCTCGCCTCGCAATCCGAACGCGACCTGTCGGCCTTCGAGGCGGTCGTGCAAGACTGGCCCCTCGTCCGCGAATGCCACATGCTGAATGGCGAGATCGACTTCATCCTGAAATGCGTCTCTCCGGATCTGTCCAGCTTCCAACGCTTCCTGACCGACCAGTTGACCGCCGCGCCCAACGTGGCCAGCGTCAAGACGTCGCTGGTGATCCGCGGCGCCAAGGACGAACCTTCTGTGCCTTTCGAGATCGTCGAGGAACGGGTGCGCCAGGCTGGTTGAAATCACCGGATCAGGCGATACTCAGGACATTTGAAGAAATCGAATTCTTAACTGCAATATACTGATATAAATCATTTATATGAACAGCCTGACTACTTGTCACGCCCCTTCCAGGTTCCGGATGGGACCACGCAAACTCGACCTCTCCATTCCTTGTGCCGAGTTACAGCCCCACCAGCGCACGGGCGAATTCCTCCGGCTCGAAAGCGTCCAGATCGTCGATCTGCTCTCCCACCCCGATCGCGTGGATCGGCAGACCGAAACGGTCCGCCAGCGCCACCAGTACGCCGCCGCGCGCGGTTCCGTCCAGTTTGGTCATCACCAGCCCTGACACATCGGCCAGCTTCTGGAAGGTTTCCACTTGGTTGAGCGCATTCTGCCCGGTGGTCGCATCCAGGACCAGCAAGGTATTATGCGGCGCCTCCGGGTCCTTCTTGCGGATCACCCGGACAATCTTGGCCAGTTCCTCCATCAGGTCCTGGCGGTTCTGCAAACGCCCCGCCGTGTCGATCATCAGCAGATCGGCGCCATCCGCCTCGGCCCGGGTCATCGCGTCATAGGCAAGACTGGCCGGATCTGATCCCTGCGCCGCCACCATCACCGGCACCCCGGCACGCTGCCCCCATATCTGCAATTGCTCGACCGCCGCCGCCCGGAATGTGTCCCCGGCGGCGATCACGACCGATTTTCCCGCCGCGCGGAACTGGCTGGCCAGCTTGCCGATGGTGGTCGTCTTGCCCGCGCCGTTCACTCCGACGACCAGCACCACCTGCGGCTTCTTGGGGTAAAGCGGCAAGGGCCGCGCAACCGGGGTCATGATCCGGGTGATCTCCGCCGCCAGTAATTCCTTCAACTCGGTGGCCGACACGCGCCGCCCCATTCGCCCCTCGGCAATATTGGCGCTGACCCGCAATGCGGTATCGACGCCAAGATCGGCCTGGACCAGCATATCCTCCAGGTCTTCCAGCATCTCGTCGTCAAGCGCCCGCCGCGGCTCATCCGCCCGCGCCTGCCCGCGCCCGAACAGGCGGCCCACCAGCCCCCCGGCGGGTTGTTGCGTGGATGGTGCCGGCTCAAACGCCTCAGGCTCCGACTCCGACACGGCTTCCGCTTCAGACTTCGGCCGAGCCACCGACTCGGCTTTCGCCGCCGGCTCCTCGTGGACACCCTCGCCGACGATATCGTCCAGCCCCTCACCGATCTTCGAGGAAGAGCGGGTCAGCCGCTCGCGCAATTTCGAGAAAAACGACATATCCGCATCCTTTCCATCCGCTTGAACCTAGTCGCTCGCGAAAGCGAGGGAAAGGTCGAGCAACAAGGGAATCGCCGCCCCCTTCTTCTTCATCCAAATATCCTCGGGGGGAGTCCCCGGAACGGGGACCGGGGGGCAGACAGCCCCCCGCCTTGCCTATCCGCGCATCTGCCGGAACCGGCTCGCCAAATTCTCGGTCGAGGGATCATGGCCGGGCGCCCCCTCGCCCTTCAGCAAGGGCTCGACCTTCAGCGCAAGCTCCTTGCCCAGTTCCACACCCCATTGGTCGAAGCTGTTGATGCCAAGAATGACCCCTTCGACGAAAACCCGATGCTCGTAGAGCGCAACGATCTGTCCTAGGGCAAATGGCGTCAGCTGCCCGATCAACAGGGTCGTCGAAGGCCGGTTGCCGGGGAAAACGCGATGCCGCGCCTGCCGGTCCAGTTCGGCGCCTTCCAGCCCCTTGGCGGCCATCAACGCCCGTGCCTCCTTCAATGTACGGCCACGCATCAGCGCCTCGGATTGCGCAAGGCAGTTCGCCGCCAGTAGGACATGGTGATGGGCCAGTTCCTCCTCATGGCCGCGTGCGGCGAGGATGAATTCGCACGGCACCGGCATCGTGCCCTGATGGATCAGTTGATAGAACGCATGTTGACCATTGGTGCCCGGCTCTCCCCAGACCACCGGCCCCGAGGGCAAGGTCAGGTCGCTGCCATCCATCGCCACGCGCTTGCCGTTGGATTCCATCTCGAGCTGCTGCAGGTAAGCGGGCAGGCGCAGCAGCCGGTTGTCATAGGGCAGCACGGCGCGGGTCGGATAGCCGCAGATCTGGTGATGCCAGATGCCGGTCAGCGCCAGCAACACCGGCAGGTTCCGTTCCAGCGGAGCAGCGCGGAAATGCGCGTCCATCGCGGCGCCACCCGCCAGGAATTCGTCGAAACGCCCGGGCCCCACGGCAAGCATGACCGACAGTCCGATCGGCCCCCAGACCGAGTAACGTCCGCCAACCCAATCCTCGAAACCGAAGACCCGGCTGGCATCGATCCCGAAATTCGCCGTCTTGTCGAGCGCCGAGGACAGCGCCGCGAATTGAGCAGCGGGCTCGGCCACAGTCGCCGCCATCCAGTCGCGGGCGGTCCGGGCATTGGTCATCGTCTCGATGGTGGTAAAGGTCTTTGAGGCCACGATCACAAGCGTTGTCGCCGGATCGAGCCCTTTCAGCGTATCGGCGATATCGGCGCCATCGACATTGCTGACGAAATGCGTGCGTGGCCCGTCATGATAAGGTGCCAGTGCCAGCGCCGCCATATAGGGCCCAAGATCCGAGCCACCGATGCCGATATTCACGACATCCGTGATGTTGCCGCCCTGCCCCCGATACGCGCCCGAGCGGATATCGCGTGCAAAAGCCTTCATGCGCTCATGCGTTTCGCGCACGGCGGGCATCACGTCCTGCCCGTCCACGCGGACAGCGCCATCCAGGTTGCGCAACGCCGTATGCAGCACCGCCCTGCCCTCGGTCTCGTTGATCTTCTCGCCCGAGAACATCGCCTCGCGCCGCGCCTCGACCTGTGCTTCGCGCGCCAACTCGATCAGCAGATCGCGTGCGCCCGTATCGATCATGGTCTTGGACCAGTCGAAGACGAGCCCTTCGGCCCCATCATCCACCTCGGTGCAGAACGCCGTCGCGCGGGCAGGATCGGCATCGAAAAGATCAGAGATACGCCCCTCGCCCTGTGCATCGCGATGGGTTTTCAGCCGGGTCCAGATATCGCTCATATGTATTCCTCTTATTCCGCCCAATGCACGGTCGCGGCGTCCAGAAAGGCGCGGATCGGCGCCTCGATGGGGTCAAGTTTCTGCGCCCGTTCCAATGCCTCGCGCTTTTCCGGCCCCATGATCAGCAGATGGACATGAATCGCCTGCGAAAGGATCGGACGGGTCAGGGTGATGCGCGGCTCCTCGGCCCCGTCGGCGCGGATCGCCATCAGCGGCGGCGCGTCATTCGCCAGCGCCTCGGCCAGCCGGTCGGCACCGGGAAAGAGGCTGGCCGTATGCATGTCATTGCCCATGCCAAGAAGCGCCACGGTCACCGGCAGATGCGGTGCCAGGGCCTCGGCCAGTTTATCCGTCGCATCCTCGGGCTGCGGATCGCCGGTATAGAGATCGATATAATTGGCCGCCACCGCCCGCTCTTTCAGCAGGTGACGGCGCAGCAACCGGCTGTTCGAGCGCTTGTGATCGCCATCGACCCACCGCTCATCGCCCAGAAAAACGGTCACCTGATCCCAATCCAGATCGGCCGCGCTCAGAGTATCGAAAACCTGCACCGGAGAGGTGCCGCCCGGAACGCAAAGGCTCGCCGTGTCGGCAGAGCGCAGATGCTGCCCAAGCTGCGAGGCGATCCGGTCGGCCAGCGTCAGGGCCAGCATCTCGCGATCGGGATATTCCTTGAAATCAATGCTCATGCGCGAATCTCCCTCCATCGACGGTTGTCGCGATGCATCAGGCGCAGCGCCTCTTCCGGCCCCGAGGAGCCGGCATCATAGGGTTCGGGGCGCTGCTTGCTGTCTTCCCATACGCTGATGATCGGATCGGTCCATGCCCATGCCGCCTCGACCTCGTCGCCACGCATGAACAGGGTCTGGTTGCCCCGGATAACATCCATGATGAGCCGTTCATAGGCGTCCGGCATATCGGCCCCCTCCGGTCCCAGGGCATCCGCGAAGGACATGTCCAGCGGCACCTGAACCAGACGCATTCCGCCCGGCCCCGGTTCCTTGATCATAACCTTGAGATTCATACCTTCGTTCGGTTGCAGCCGGATGACAAGCTCGTTGGCCCTGGGCGCGCCGGTGTCGTCAAAGATCGAATGCGGCGGCTCCTTGAAGGTAATCGCAATCTCGGAGGTGCGGGCGCGCAGTTTCTTGCCGGTGCGCAGGTAGAAAGGCGTTCCCTGCCAGCGCCAGTTCGAAATCCGCACCTTCATCGCGACATAGCTCTCGGTCCGGGAATCGGGGTTCTCGGAATCCTCGATATAGCCGGGCTCCGTGCCGTCGGGCTGATACTGACCGCGCACGATATCGGCACCCTCGACCGGCTCCAAGGCGCGGATCACCTTTAGCTTTTCGTCGCGCACCGCGTTCGGATCGAAATGGTATGGCGGCTCCATCGCGATGAGGCACAAAAGCTGCATCATGTGGTTCTGCACCATGTCCCGGATCGCGCCGGACTTGTCGTAATAGCTGCCCCGTCCCGCGACGCCGACGGTCTCGGCCACGGTGATCTGGACATGATCGATGAACTGCGCGTTCCAGAGCGGCTCGAACAGGATATTGGCAAATCGCACAGCCATCAGGTTCTGGACGGTCTCCTTGCCCAGGTAATGATCGATGCGATAGATTTGCTGCTCATGGAAATGCTGGGCCAGCATGGTGTTCAGCGCACGGGCGGACTCCAGGTCGCGGCCAAAGGGCTTTTCCACGACGATGCGGCTGTGCTTGTCGGTAATGCCATGGCTGTGCAGGCGTTCCGCGATATCCCCGAACAGCGAGGGCGCGACCGAGAAATAGAAGGCATGGACCGCCCCCTTGCGCATCCGCGCCTTGAGTTCCTTCCAGCCGCCCTCGCCCTTGGCATCGATCGCGGTATAACTCAGAAGCTCCAGGAACTTGGCCAGATCCGGATCGTTCTTCTCGACGCCCGCGTATTCGGTGATCGCCTTGGCGGTCTCGGCCCGGAAAGCGTCATCGTCCTGCTCGGTCCTTGCCGCGCCGATGATGCGAGAGGTTTCGGGGATCTGCCCCGCAACGAAGCGGCGGAACAGCCCCGGCAGGATCTTGCGATGCGCCAGGTCACCGGTTGCTCCGAAAATCACAAGGTCGAAATCATCGACCGGAATGACGCGCGAGACCATCTTGTCCTCCTTATCACCGGCATCCGCCATATCTCTTGTTAGCGATAACAGCAACTCGTTTCAACCTTTCAGCGCCTTGGCAAGCCGTGGCAGGCGGCTGCGTTTGAGCATTTCGGTCACGGTCATTTCACCTCCCATCCGGGCTGCCTTGTCACGGGCGGTTTGCACGGCATTGGCAATCGAGGCGGCATCGCGGCGATGCAGATCCAGCAGGAATGCATCGGGATGGATCGCCCGCAATCCCAACCCCGCCATGACGGGACGCGGAAAATCGCGCAGATTCGCGGTCACGATCTGCTTGGCGCCACCGGCCAGGGCCGCCTCGATCACATGACGGTCAGCGGGATCGGGCAGATGCAGATCGATGGCGCGGGTGCCATCGTCGGGCATGGCGGCATCGGGAAAACGTTCGGCCAGAAGCGCGATCTCGGCACCGGCCATCGCCTCCTGATCCGGGCCAAGGCGAGTTGCGGCATGACGCCATTCGGCCAGTATCCGCGCCGACCAGAGAGGTTGATAGAGGCCCATTGCGGCCAGATCGGTCAGGATCTCTCGCAGGATAGTAGGGAATAGCACATTGGCGTCCAGAACCGCCTTCATCCGTCCAGCCGGAAGAACAGCGCCTTGAGATAGCCGGTCTCGGCCAGTTGCGGCAGCGTCGGATGATCGGGCCCGGCCTGCCCGCTATGGATCAACAACCCGCGACGCCCGCCGCGACCGATGCCGCGGGCGCTGACATTGCGGAACTGGGTCAGGTCGGCGGCATGGCTGCAACTGCACAGCACCAGATAACCTCCCGGCGCGACCAGAGGCGCGGCCAGCTTGGCTACACGTTCATAAGCGCGCAATCCCGGTTCCAATGCCTGCTTCGAGGGTGCGAAAGCAGGAGGATCGCAGATCACCAGATCGAAACGGCGGCCCTCTTCGGCCAGCGCTTCCATCGCCTTGAAGGCATCCGATTGCAGGATATCGAGCCGGTCCGTCGCGCCCATCGCCCGCGCCCCCGCCTGAGCCAGTTCCAAGGCAGGTGCACTGCCATCGACACAAGTCGTGCGCGAGGCCCCCGCCGCCAGCGCCGCAAGCCCGAAGCCACCGACATGGCTGAAGACGTCCAGTACCTCTGCCCCCTGCGCCAATTTCTGCGCGAAGGCATGGTTCGGGCGTTGGTCAAAGAAGAGCCCGGTTTTCTGCCCGCCCATCAGATCGGCCAGATAGACCGCGCCGTTCATCGTAACCTGCACGGGCGCTTCGGGAGCTGTGCCGCGCAGGATCTCTGTCCGTTCGTCCAGCCCCTCCAATCCGCGCGCGCGCCCCTGCCCGTTCAGGATCACCGTATTCACGCCAGTAACATCCGCCAGCGCATCGGCGATCTCGCCCGCCATGCGATCGGCCCAGGCCGCGTTGGGCTGGATCACGGCGGCATCGCCGAAGCGATCGACGACCAGTCCCGGAAGCCCGTCCGCCTCGGCATGAACCAGCCGGTAGAAAGGCGCATCATACAGCCGCTCGCGCATCGCCAAAGCGCGTGTCAGCCGCGCCCGCAGCCAGTCGCCATCGATCAGCGCCGCCGGATCGGCATCCATCACCCGCGCGATGATCTTGGAGGCCGGATTCACCGTCACCAGCGCCATGGGCCGACGCTCGGCATCCTCGAGCACCGCGAATCCGCCCGCAGGCAAGCCGCGCGTGCGGCGATCCAGCACTGCCTCGTCCGCGAAAACCCACGGAAAACCGTGACGGATGGCCTGTGGCTTCGATTTCGGGCGCAGGCGGATGACGGGCAGATCGCTCATGGCAAAAATCCTTTCGCCGCTGATCTGGCACGATGCCCGGACAGGCACAAGACGGGGCTTTACCCCATCAATGTCTTTCGCAGCATGTTGAAGGCGACCAGCAGCAGGAAAACCGCGAAATACCGCTTGAGCCGCTGCGCATCCGTGCGATGCGCGAGATTGGCCCCGAGCGGCGCGGTAATCAGCGTCATGGCGATGGTGAGCAGGAATACCGGCAGGTTGACCGAACCGACCGTCATTGGCGGCGCGTTGGACACCGGCAGGAACAGGAAAGCCACGACAGAGGGTACGGCGATCAGCAGTCCGAAGCCTGCCGCCGTCGCCACGGCACGATGAATGGAGCGGCCGTGCAGGGTCATCAGGGGCACACCGATACTGCCTCCGCCAATCCCCAACAGCACCGAGACAAACCCGATCAGCGGCGAGATCACGATGCGGCGCCAACCGCCCGGCATCTCTTCGGCCAGCCGCCAATGCACGCGCGAGATCGCCATATAACTGGCGATGATGATGACCAGCCCGGCAAATATCAATTGCAATACCTGCGTCCGCAGGGCTCCGACCGTCAGCACACCGATCAGCGCACCGATCCCGATCCCCGCGGCCCAGCTTCGCAGCACCTGCCAATCCACCGCCCCCTTGCGATGATGCGCCATGACCGAGCGCATCGAGGTGACGATGATCGTCGCCAGTGAGGTCGCCAGGGAAAGCTGCATCACGTCGGGCCCGCCGAATCCCGCCTGCGTGAACAGCAGCAGGAAGGCCGGTACCAACACGATTCCGCCGCCGATTCCCAATAGGCCGGCCAACATGCCGGCAAAGGCTCCGGTGGTGACAAGGATCAATGCGGGGAAGAGATAATTCGCCATGCGCGCGCCATAGCCTGACCGTCAGACATGTGCCAGAGGGAAGAGACGCGTTATGTGGCCACATCCGGGAAGCGCCTCGCTGTCTCGGGACTTGTCGATGCGGAGATGCCTGCTGAAACGCACATCAACCGGGTCTTGATGGCTGTGAAGCCCCGGCAGATTGCGGAATCTCCACATTTCGGTTCTTCCTAGAGCGCATCGCGTTGAATCGGAAAACCTGTTTATTTGCGTCCCGCGACGGCCGGGGGCGCTGCCCCCGGACCCCCGGGATATTTGGATGAAGAAGAAGGTGCCAGGTGCGAATCCGGTCAGGCCCGACATGCTCTCGAAACGAGTTCAGGCTTTTCCGAGGTCTGCAAATATAGGGTTGAGTGTTTCTGCCCGCTCAGGAGTATGCAAGAAGCGCTATTCGGCGGGGCGATAATGAAGTGTGCCGACGATACCGCCACCGCCATCCTCGGGATGATTTTGGCCGTCCAGAACCTCTAGCGATGGGAAATCGAAAGGACTCACACCTTCGATGCAAGCCGCATTGACGCCGTATTGATTGGGATTCGAGCGGCGGCGGTGATGGGTGTAGATGCCGCAGTGACGACAGAAATAATGCTCTGCCACATGGGTCCCGAACTGGTAGAGGCTGAGCGCGTCCCCGCCAGACAGGACGGTCAGCCCATCAAGCGGTACACTAACGGCCACCGCGCCACGCATCCGGCAAAGGCTACAATCGCAGCGCCGGGCACTGTGCAAGCCTTCTTCAAGGCACAGGCGCAACTGGACGGTGCCGCAATGGCAAGCGGCCCGCGCCTCTGTCATGTCGAAATCAACCGGCATGTTTCCGTTCCCTCTGATAGAGTTCCGCTGCCCCGGCGGCGCCGCGGCGATCCTCGGCGGTTTCCAGTCCATGGGCCCATGGGCGGAATCGCAGGCGGAAAGCGGCAAGGCGAAGTTCCGGATCGCCGCCGGGATAGCCGATGATGTCAAGGCTTTCGGCCAATGGGCGGTCGGGGCCGTCATCCGGCCAGAGGGCAAGCCCCTCGTGGGCAAGACGTTGCCAGTCGAACCGGGGACCGGGGTCGATCTTGCGGCCGGGTGCCATGTCGGAATGGCCGATCACCGAATCCGGGCCGATCCGCCAGCGCGCCATGATCCCGCGAAGCAGATCGGTCAGGGCATCCATCTGCCGGGCGGTGAAAGGGCGGTCTCCGGGATTGGCGATCTCGATCCCGATACTGCGGGAATTCACATCCTCGCGCCCCTGCCACGCCCCCGCCCCGGCATGCCATGCGCGGCGATCCTCGGACACCAGCGCCTCGGCACCGCCATCCTCGCCGATCAGCCAATGCGCGCTGACCTCGGCCTGGGCATCGCATAGGCGGGCACGGGCAGAAGGCGCATCGCTCATGCCGGTATAGTGCAACACGATCAATTCGGGACGATAGCCGCGCCTGTCGCCGTGATTGGGGCTTGGATAAGCGCCGTCAGTCAAAGCTGCGATTTACGGAAGGGCGCAGGATCCCACCCGCAGACAAAGCCGTCGCCATCCGGGTCCATGCCGCGCGGATCGCGCTGCGGCCCGCCGGCGGCGAGGAAAGCTGTCTGGGCGGCATCCGTCGATTCGTAGCTGGCGCATGCCTGGGCAGCTTGCGCAGATGATCCGGCGTTACGGGAATAGGCTGCGGTGCCCGGCTGATGATCCGCCTCAAACGCATAGCGCACCAGGGCCGGGGTAGAGCCCGGATAGGGTCCGGATTCAGTCTTGGGCAGCATGTCGTCCGGCACGATCCGGACCGGCGCATTCCCATCGGTCCGGGAGCCCGAGCGAACCCCCATCGTTGCCGGCGCCGGCACCGGCGAGCGTCCGGCGATCGCCTCGGCCGTCGGCGCCTTGGCGGGGCGGGCGACCGGGATAGTCTGCGGGGACTCCTTGTCCGAGACCAGCGCGGCCTCGCGCTCGGCACGGTATTCGCCATAGGGGCCCGCGCCGAACTGATAATTCGGGTTCCAGCCCCGATGCTCACCACAGCTGGCTAGCGCCAGCACCGAAATCACCAACCAGCCGCGCATTGTGCCTCCGTCAGATATCTATGTCGTCCGCAACCTACCACCAGCGTTCCGGCTTGGCCACAAATCCCGCCGCCCGTTCCAGAACAAGTGCCTGATTGAGCAATTCGCCCTCTTCGAAGGCCCGTCCGATCAGTTGCAATCCAAGCGGGAGACCCTGCTTGTCCAGCCCCACGGGAACCGAGATCCCCGGCAAACCGGCAAGGTTCAAGGTCACGGTAAAGACGTCGTTGAGATACATCTGCACCGGATCGGCCTGATCCATCGCCCCCAGTGGGAAGGCCGCCGAAGGGGTGGCGGGCGCAAGTATCGAGTCGATTCCCTGGGCATAAGCCTCGTCGAAATCGCGTTTGATCAACGCGCGCACCTTTCGGGCGCGGTTGTAATAGGCGTCGTAGAAACCCGCCGACAGGACATAGGTACCGATCATGATGCGGCGCTGCACCTCGGGACCGAATCCCTCGGCGCGGGTCTTCTCGTACATCTCGGTGATGCCGTCGCCCTGCCCCAGTTTCGCGCGCCGCCCATAGCGCACGCCATCATAACGGGCGAGGTTCGAGGACGCCTCGGCCGGCGCAATCACGTAATAGGCAGGCAAAGCGTATTTCGTATGCGGCAAGCTGATATCCACGATCTCGGCCCCGGCATCGCGCAACATGTCTGCGCCCTTCTGCCATAGCTGGTCGATCTCGGCGGGCATGCCCTCGACGCGATATTCCCGCGGGATGCCGATCTTCTTGCCGCGGATATCGCCGGTCAGCGCCGCCTCGAAATCCGGCACCGGGATATCGGCGCTGGTCGAGTCCTTTTCATCGACCGAAGCCATCGCGCCCAGCATGATTGCCGCGTCGCGAACAGTCTTGGTCATCGGCCCGGCCTGATCGAGGCTGGAGGCATAGGCGATCACGCCCCAACGGCTGACCCGGCCATAGGTCGGGCGCATGCCGACCGTCCCGGTGAACGCCGCAGGCTGACGGATCGAACCGCCGGTATCGGTGCCGGTCGCCGCGATGCACAGATCGGCCGCAACCGCAGCCGCCGAACCGCCCGAGGAACCGCCCGGCGTCAATTCACGCCCATCCGCCGTTTTCCAGGGATTCACCGCCTTGCCATAGCAGCTGTTCTCATTGGCCGAGCCCATGGCGAATTCGTCCATGTTCAGCTTGCCCAACATGACAGCGCCTGCATCCCACAGGTTCTGCGTCACCGTCGAATCATATTCGGGCTTGAAGCCATCGAGAATCCTGCTGGCCGCCTGCGACGGCACGCCCTTGACGCAGAACACGTCCTTGATGCCAAGCGGGATCCCGGTCAACGGGGTTGCATCACCCGATTTGATCCGCGCATCGGCAGCACCCGCCATCTCGCGCGCCTTGTCTGGCGTGCCATGGACAAAGGCGTTCAGTGCCCCTGCTTCCTCGATCGCGGCAAGACAGGCATCGGTCAGTTCGACCGAGGTCACATCGCCCTTGCGCAGCGCATCTCCGGCTGCGGAGATCGTCAGTTTGTTCAGATCGCTCATTCCACCACCTTCGGCACGGCAAAGAAGCCCTCGCGCGCATCGGGCGCATTCGAGAGGATTTTCTCAGGCATCCCGCCCGTGGTCACGACATCCTCGCGCCGCTTGAGTCGCATCGGGGTGACGCCGGTCATCGGCTCGACGCCCTCGACATCGACCTCTTTCAACTGCTCCATGAATTGCAGAATGCCGCTCAGCTCTCGTGCAAGCGCCGGCAGCGCCTCGTCCTCGACCGCGATCCGCGCCAGATGCGCGACCTTGCGGGCCTCGTTTTCGGTGATCGACATGGCTTTCCCTTTCGTTGTCCGGCGGTTTACAAGTCTGTGCGCGAGGCTGCAAGAAGCCGAAGCAATGCACTGCACGGAGAACCGCATGCAAGCCGCCCTTGCGATCCTGCCCGTCATCGCCCTTGTCGCATTGGGGCATCTCGCACGACGCTTTCGGATCATCGCGGCAGAGAACTGGCCGGGAGTCGAACAACTCGGTTTCAGGTTACTGTTTCCGGCGATCCTGATCACGTCGATCTATCGTTCGGAATTGTCCCTGGGTTCGCTTGGCACCTATGTTTTCGCCCTCGCGGCAGCCTTCGCCGCAACCGCATTCGCCGCAATCCTGACCCGCGGCTCGCTAAGACTGACGAACCCACGCTTTACCTCGATGTTCCAGGGCTCCATGCGCTTCAATTCACTGCTGGTGCTGGCAGTCGCTGCGAATGGGCTCGGCCCGGCCGCGTTGAGCGACCTCGCCGTCGCCATGGCTTTCCTGATCCCGGCCTTCAACATCTCGTCGATCGTCATGCTGACCTTGTTCCCGCCCGAGGACGACCACAACCGACAGGCATCCAGCCGCCGCCAGACATGGCAGCGAATCACGCGCGAGGTCGCGCGCAATCCGCTTGTCCTCGGCTGCCTGACCGGGCTGGCCCTGAACATCTCGGGCGCGGCCCTGCCCGATTGGGTGCTGGCGCCTCTCGACTGGCTGGGCCAGGGCGCGCTGGCCGTCGGCTTGCTGTCGGTCGGCGCGGGAATCGAGATCAAGCGCCTGTGGCAAAGTGACCCGGCGATGTGGATCGGCGTGGCGATGCGGCTGGTGATGTGCCCGATGCTGTTCCTGGCAATCGCACTGGTGCTCGGCCTTCCCGCCGACCAGATCGCCTCGGGTGTGTTGCTGACTGCGGCTCCGGCGGCCTCGGTCGGCTTCATCCTCGCGCGGCAAATGGGTGGTGACGCGGATTTCTATGCCGATATGTTCACATGGCAGACTGTCCTGTCGGCCCTGACGCTTTCCCTGTGGCTGATCATGGTCAGCCATTTGTCCGTGTGAACCCGGCCCCCTGAAAAATTTGCCAATCGGCTGAATTTTTCCACTTGCACCCGAAAGGATGCTCGCCTAAACACCGCTCCACGCCGCCGGGACAGCCTTGGCAGCCAAAAAAGTGGCCCGTTCGTCTATCGGTTAGGACGCCAGGTTTTCAACCTGGAAAGAGGGGTTCGATTCCCCTACGGGCTGCCACTCCATCGCTTATTTCCCTTTCTTTTCAGATGCTTGCAGATCATGATTGCCCTGCAATTTCTGGTATGAGGGCAATTTACTCATACCGCCATCGGCCAATCGGGCGCGTCCGGCTGCCTTGGTATAGGTCGCAGCCTCATGCGGCGTCTTGTGGGCGAGGAAGGCCATGATCTCGTATTCCGATGCCCCATGCTCGGCCAGCCGAGTCGCGCCAGCCTTCCGCAGCCCGTGAATGGAGCAATGGGGCAGCCCCGCCGCAATGCACTGATCCTTGAACCAATTGGCAAAGCTCTCGGGCTTGTATGGACGCCCTGCCCCGTGGTTCAGGAACAGCATCACGTCGCGGGGCAGTTGCTCCAGCTCGGCCCATAATCGACAACGTCACACGCGAGCTGCTACCCGCCAAAAAATCAGCAATGAACTCAGCGGCCACGTAGTCCTTGATCTTCTTGGGTTGCTTGGGGAATGGGAGATCGCTCGCGGCCTTCATCTGGGGTTTCGAACCGCAAAATGACGATGCACGACCACAAAGTCGGTCGACGTCGCCCGCCTCGGTAGCCCTGTCGAAGGAACTGCGGAAGCGCGGCTGGAAATTCGTCGGCCCGACTACGGTCTATGCTTTCATGCAAGCCATGGGATTGATAAACGATCACGTCGAAGGCTGTGTCCTGCATGAAGACGTGAAAAGGGCGCGGGAAAGCTTTCTGCGCCCAACATGATGAGGCGTCGGATGGCATGCCGACCTGCGGGTGGATCGAGCCAGTTTGGCGGCAGCGGACATTCAGATAGTGTCAAATCGAGAGGATTCACTCCGCGGCCGTATGACTGCAACGGGCCCAGACATACCCTTTTTCGCCAATCAATTTGTATCGCCAGTAGAACCGTAGTCTTCGCCTTCGTGGCGCGACCGATCGACGAAGCCTACATAAAGAGTGATGGCTAACATTGATCCCGCAATCACAATCAACGCGGCTTCCAAGGTTATCGCTGTCAACACAGCGCTCGTGAATATAATTCCGACCGAATAGGAGGTGCGAAGCAGAGCAAACACCTCTGGTCGCTTCTCTGGTGGAGCAAGCCTGTCCAAGATAAGCGCATAGTAGGTTCCCAATGGGGCCAGCACCAGACCTATGATGACGGCGCCGATTATGGTGACAGTCAGGGAAACGCCCAACGCCACCAAGCCCATCCCGAATGTCATAATGGACAACTGGGCGAATACGGCTTTTCGGCTAGATAAACGGTTCCTGATGCTGATCCAGATGCCGCCGGCAACGGAAGCCAAACACAGTGGAACTGTAAAAAGAATGGCGAGCGCGGGTTCGTAACCGAACTTCAAGGCAAGGGCGACGGCTCCGATTTCAATAGCGGCGACGGTCGCGCCGGCAGTCCCTGCGCAGGTGAGCCACAGCAAAATGGCAGGGGTCAAAACTGATCCGCTGACCTGCAAGGTAACATCTGCCGGTTTTGCGTCCACCTTAGGGATCAGAAGGGTTGGTGTCCCCCCGACTATCGCAAGTACGACTATCGCAAAGACCGGAGAGATGGTACCGAGCCCCGAAGCAACTACTGGTCCAAGAACGAAAGTTACTTCATTCAGAGTGGCTGCAATCCCCTGCGCACGGGGCAATTTGGATTCTGTCGTCAGGTGGTTGAGCAAAGAGCGAAGGTATCCGTAGGCCGCTCCGTTGACCAGCCCGGCAATAGCTGCGGAAATGATGAGCAAGACAAATGAAACCTCGAAATACGCGCAGAGGGCCAGCGCGAAGAGGGCCAGCGTTCGGAAGATCACCAGAAATTTCAGAAAGGTTGCCTCTGAACGCTTTTTTCCAAGACGGGTGATCGGAACCGCGCCAACGACTTGGGCCAGGGTCATCGCAAGGATCAGAGCGGCACCGCCTCTGGCATCGCCAATCACACTCAATGCCAGAAGCGAAAACGCCACAGGACTTGCTGCTTGTGGGACAGCCAGTGCTGCGGACGATATAAACCAGCGAAGGAGAGCCCCGCGGCCAAGGCGTTCCGGAGAGGCCGAATACGCCGCAGCGTTGGTTGCGACATTGTTGTCCGGCATCGTTCTCCCCGTTCATGTCATTCTGGTGTCGTCTGTCCTCACTCAAGTTGACGAGAACAAAATCGAAACAAGCTTCCGGAAGCCACTATCGTCAGATCGGGCGATGAAGCGCGCGTCTCCGGATCGACCGCTTCGCCCGCTTGGATTGCCAGGGTCTGGATCTGGACGCCTATCCGTCCAGATCGCCATAGCGCCGCACCACTGCGGCCATGTCGGAATGCGCTTCGGCCAAGCCCTGCGCCACGCCCGTGCGGTCAGCCTCTGATCGGTTCTGGCTGACCTTCCACTTGCCCTCGATCTGGCGGATGTCGATCTCGATTCCAACAATCCCGCGCAGTTGAGCCTCTATATAAGGGCGGGGCGCATCCGAAACCTCCCACGGCTCGGCGCGGGCCGCCTCATGCCGATCGGTCAGCGCGGCGATCTGGGTATCGAGCCAGGCCTGATCGTCCCGTACGTGCGCGGTCCCCCGCGCCTGCACCATGACGTAATTCCATGTCGGCACGACCTTGCCCGTCTCGCGCTTGGTCTCATAGAAGGCTGGCGTGACATAAGTCAGCGGCCCCTGAAACACGACCAGCACATCCTGGCCATGCAGCCCCCGCCATTGCGGGTTCGCCCGCGCGAGATGCACCTGCAACCGCCCGAATTCGCCCTCACTCCGTTGCAGCAGAAACGGCAGGCCATTGGCCAGCAACCCGTCGGCGCCGGTCGAGATCAACAGGCCGAAGGGGTGCGTCTCGATCAGGTCGTGCTGAACCTCAAGGCGGTCTTCGCGGTGGTGGGCAGGTTGATACATCGCGTCTATTCCCTGGGTGGTTCATGAACGGTCATGGAGAACCGGACCAGTTCATTGGTAAGGTTGGCATAGGCATGGGGGCGGTCGGTCAGCGCGATGGCCGACATTCCGGCAGCGATCAGATGGTTGGCGCCATCGACTTCCAGCACAAGGCTGCCCTCGGTCACGTGCAAAAGCTCACGGGTGCCACGGCCATGCACCGCCGCCTCGAAACGCTCGCCGGGCATCAGAACCCAGTCCCAGATCTCCAGCATGTCCGGGCCAGTCGTCCCGGCCAGAAGCACTGCTGCACCCCCCTCGGGGCCTGCCCACAACCGCCGCGCCTGCGCCCGGTTCACCAGCGTCACAGCCTGCGCCCCGATGCCCGGCGGAGCGACAAGATCAGCCACTGAGACCTCCAGCGCGGCGGCAAGCCGACATAAGGTAGAGATGCTCGGATTTGCACGCTGCTGCTCGATCTGCACCAGCGTGCCCTTGCTGACCCCCGCCAGCTGGGACAGCCCATCGAAGGACAGCTTCTTTTCCCTCCGCAAAGACCCAATACGTTCCGCCACCAAGGCAGCGATGGCCGCCTCTTCCGCGGTTGCGATATCATTCAGAGGTGTGGCTGTGGATTCGGTCATTATGATCGCATAGCCTTCCGACATTTCCCTGTCAATGCATGTCTAATCTACCTTTTCGGTCATTTTATTGACATATGCAGGGCGCCCTGTCAGAGAGTGGTGGACCCGGAAACCGCGAGGCTCCGATGCCCCTTCACCCCATCATCGACCCTGAAATCTTCACCCTGCGCCCTGACTTCATTGCCCTCAGCCTGTCCGTTGAGAATGGGCGCAACATCGCCAGCATGTCGGACAGTGAAGCCCAGCTTGCGCAGGCCATCGCGGCCCTCGAAGGCAATCCCTGGGCCGAAGCACATCTTGACGCTTGGCGCGAAGCCTATCGCGCGTTTGGAGCCAAACCGAAGCGCACGCCCTCGTCGGCCGAGGCACTGCGCAAGCGAGCGCTCAAGGACGGGCAGATGCGCCCGCTGAACGCCGTGGTCGATCTTTACAATGCGATCAGCCTTCGATTCGCCATCCCGGTCGGCGGTGAAGACGCGACGTCCTATGACGGTACGCCACACCTGTGCAGGGCGACCGGGTCAGAACCGTTCCACACCACAGTGGACGGCCAGCCCGTCGTTGAAGCACCCGATCCGGGCGAGGTCATCTGGCGCGACAACACTGGTGTCACCTGTCGCCGCTGGAACTGGCGGCAAGGCCCGCGCACGCAGATCACCGAAGGCTCGCGAGACATGTGGTTCGTACTGGAACGCCTGGACCCGATGCCGATTGAAGCTTTGCTGCAGGCGGGCGAGGACCTGATCGTTGGTTTGCAACGGTTGTCGTCTGTTCTGAATGTGTCGGTCATGCAGTACGATGCAATCAGGCCCCAAGGTACTCCCGTGGCCTTGACTTGATGGGGGTTCGCGCAAATTTCTGCCTTGGCCGGTTTTGAAATGGCCAAGGCTGTTCGTGTCGGTCTGCGTTCCGTCTTACCTTACGGCTGCTTTACCGCCGCTACAGCGATTGTTCAGGTTCACAGAATGCCAGGAAGGTCCCGCTACGGTCATGAGGCGCATGATAATGCTGCGCGACGCACAAACAGCCGGTTCGGTGAAGCCGCACTGAGCCGGAGACCCTTACCTTGAATTTCCGTGGTGGGCCGAATTTGAATGTTGCTTCAAGTCGGGCCCACCGTCGGGGTGCTGCGCTGCCGCAAGTCTGGTTCGAGCCCGTCTTGCCACACCGCGCGGGTGCAGCGTTTCGCGGGTGCAGCACAGGGAAGGTGGAAAGGCCGGCCCAAACCGGCCACTCGTCGTGTCCTCGCTACTCTGCGGTGCAGCCCGTAGAACCGGCCGTTAGTTCCTCGTGTAGCATTTCAGAAACACGAACGGCGAAAGCGCGCAGATAGAGACCTTTGCAAAGTTAGGGTGACAGCGTCGGGTCAACCTGCCATCTCGGACCAGAGCTGCCTTTGCTGGTGCGCCTCAGTGCTGCAACGCTGCCCGCTGAAACCGCCGTTCGCTGCAACTGCGTAACTGGGATACCTGGTAGGGCGCGCTTCGCATGTCCGCTTTCGGAAGTTGACTGTTTAGAAAGGACGTCGCAGGTTGATATAAACTGGGAGGGACTAATTGCGACTTGTTGTTTCGACTACGGGCGATGGTGCGTGTACGGCCAACTTGTTGGCACCACGGATCCGGAGTTATCTCTGCCGAATTGCCGGTCATGCAGTTCCCATCACCTATCAAGCACTTGCCAAGGCCTTGGATCTCTCGCCGCCGAATACGATCCATCAACTGACCGTCGCGTTGGAATACCTGATTGAGGAGGACGCCGCCGCCGCCCGCCCGTTGATCGCAGCGCTCGTGGTCAGCAAGGCACGGCATGGACTGCCCGCGCCGGGCTTTTTCGACTGCGCGCGGCGCGTTGGGTGCTTCGACGGCGACCCTTCGGGATCGGAGGACCCAGCCTTCTACGCGGCAGAGTTCAAAAAAGCCGTCGAATTTTGGCGCGTGGCCGCCGAAGACTCGTAGTCAGGTTTCCAATTTTGGAAGCCATCCTGAAGATCGGGATTAAAAATACCCTTTGGCACGACCTACCAAAAGCGTTCCGGCCCAGAGTGGCCGTTGAACTCTTCACCTCGACGCGGCGGCGCAGTCCGTCAATGCGGACTTGCGCCGCGTGGCTTTGATGTGTTGACGGCTGCGACCCAAGCAGTTGTTTACAAATGGGTTTCCACCGGAAAATCTCGTGCGTATTATTACCCCAATTTGCGTTTTCGTGGGGGAGAGAGGCGATGAGCAGTGCGAAAATTTCATGGAAAGACGTCAAGCCAGTTCTGTCTGGGTTTTCTTCGATCCAATTGCTTGGGCTTGTGCAGGACCTATATCGTTTAAATGCAGAGAACGCGTCCTTCATTCATGCTCGTTTATTGAGTGAAGATACAACGCAGTGTCATCTTACCCCCTACATGACAAGAATTCAGCATGCCATCAGCCCAAAGAAACCTTGGAAGCAGGATGTAAAACTGGCCGAAGGCAGAAAAGCCATCAGTGAATTCAAGAAAGCCAATGGCAACATCCGCGATACGCTGACCCTCATGATCTACTACGTCAAATGCGGAAATGATTTCACGCTCGAGTTCGGGGATATCGACGAGGGCTTCTATGATAGTTTGTGTTCAATGTTCTCAAGTGTTGTCCAAACTCTGCTGAAACAGCAAGATCAGGGGCTTTTTGAGGAATTTATGCCTTCGCTTGAGACGGAGCTTGACCGCGTTGATGGTCGAATCGGCTGGGGATACCCTGATGAGTTGGCAGATCACCTTGCTGACCTAAAGGATGCGTTTGAATAGCGGCTCAAGGCGATGCAGAACGCGCCGTTTGCATTGGACGACGACTGCATCGACATGGACGGCCCAGACCTGCCATTGCCCGACGGTAATGACGCCGCAGTGCAGCTTTCGCATTCCTGCCGTTCGTGCATCCCGTAGCAGTTTAGGAGGCCGAATAACGGCAGTGCTGGACATTACTGCCATTGAAGGTCGCGGCAAGAAGAACCACGATAATGGTGGCTGAGGCGCAAATCTGACGCCTCTGGCACTTTACCGCAGAGGTAGGTTATTATGCGACATGCCCGCCCCGAGGGCTGCAGCAGCTTCCAATGACGAGCTGCCGGGCCTTGTTTTTCTTTGAGGAGCCTTACTTAGCACATCTCGAGGTTGCGAATGCCGAAACTGAAGGTCATCGTCGCGCGCAAACTGGATCAGCTCACAATGCCACTGGCTATTCGGCTTCCTTCTGGTGAGCGGCTGGGAAGTAGCGAGGCCCGCGTCACTTTGGTATTTGCGGATGCGGCTGCGCTGGTGCCTCTGGCGACAGGCCGTCTGGAACGACTGGCAGAGGCGATCGTCAAGGATCGGGTTCGGATCGAAGGCTCGTTGCGCGATTTGATGTCAGCAGTTGCCGAGATGGTTTCCGATGGCGGTCGTCCGGTTCAACAAGGTCCGTGGGCACGCGCATTTACTCGCGTGCGATCCTTTCTGCGGCACAGCCGTTCGAAGGATGTCGGCCACATCCAATCTCACTATGATATCTCTGACGACTTCTTCGCACTGTGGCTCGACCCCAAGCGGATATACTCCTGCGGCTATTTTCGTGAGCCGAGTATGAGCCTTGCCGAGGCCCAAGAAGCCAAGCTCGGCCTCATCTGCCGTAAACTTGATCTGCGGGCCGGCGAGAGCTTTCTTGATGTCGGTGCGGGCTGGGGCGGCTTGATGCTTCATGCCGCGCGCCATTACGGCGTGAATGTGACAGGCATCACCCTGTCTCGGAACCAGTTCGACCATGTGAAAGCCCTGATCGCCGCCGAAGGGCTGAGCGATCGTGTCGATATCCTGCTATGTGATTACCGGGATCTCGATCCGGAACAGCCCTTCGACAAACTCGCTTCTGTCGGAATGTTTGAGCATGTCGGGCGCGCCAATATGCGACCTTACTTTCAGTGCCTTTACCGTCTTGTAAGACCAGGAGGCCTGGTGCTGAACCACGGCATCACTGCGACAGGCCTGGACAATGCCATGGTCGCCGGAGGACTCGGGGATTTTCTTGAGAAATACATCTTTCCCGGCGGCGAGTTGATCCATGTCAGTCATGCGATCCGTGTGCTTTCACAGGCTGGGCTGGAAATGGTCGATACCGAAAATTTGCGGCCGCATTATGCAAAAACACTTTGGTCCTGGTCAGATGCACTTGAAGCCAACTTGACGGAAGCCGGCCGCGTGCTTGCGCGCAGCATGGGTCCTGCTCGGGCAGCAGAGATGCTCCGCGCCTATGAGCTTTATCTCGCTGGCTGTGCCTTGGCTTTTGAGCAGGGGTGGATGGCGCTCTATCAAATTCTGCTTGTCCGCCCGGATCATGAAATCGTGACACCCGAAATGCCGGGAGCCCAATCCGTTTATCCATTCCGCCGAAACTATATCTATGACGCGAGATCGCATCACGCGGAAAAATCGGAAGGAAGTTCCGCAAGCTAAAGGTAGAGATCTGAGCTGTGCATGCGACGGGCGGTCGCGTGCGTTATCTGTTTGACGATCATTGGAAAGGACCCGGATCGAACCGGTTCTTCATGATCGCCGTCAAGTCAGCGATTACCCGGGCCTGGCTGTGACCGCGAACGGCCTGACCGTTTCTTCATGCTTCGGATCGTTTCCGGCCACAGCAGCCATTTCTTGACATGCATATACTTCCTGATTGGTGTTTTCACCACCAGGATAAGGATGCCGATTGACAGCAAACACCAGATCGCGGGCACCTCATTCGGGTTATCTGTCAACAGCATGGCCAGCCGCGGTCCAATAAAAAAGTGATAGAGCGTAAAGCGCCACGAGCCGTAGAGAAACGGCAATATCAGGCCCGTTATCATGTAGGTTGGATACAGAGTGAGGAAATCCGTCCAGACGTTTCCGACTACAAAATTGGTCAGGCCGTTGATCGGGACATTCCAGGCGATATGCCAGTTGCCGTGCACCGAGCATAAATTTCGGGCGCAGAGAGCTTCACCAATCATGCACCGCCCCGCCCATTCGAAGGGGTAGAGCTGCAGGATCATCATCGCCGCAGAGGCAAAGCACAGCGCATAAACAGGATATTCAATCTTTTTCCGGATGTGATCGGGGATGAAATACATCGACATAAGATTGATAAAAAACGGCTGAAAGGTGATATGGAGGTAGCCGAGAATAGTGGCGATCTGGTTGGCCGGGAGGCTGCACTGGCCGATCACGGAATAGGTAACGGCCTGCAGGAGCTCCATCAGCGAAAAATAAGCCAGCGCCGTATAAAGACGCGGACTTTCGCCTTTCCAGACCACGTATCCGGTTGTTGCGAATCCAGCTACCGCCAGAACCGCCGACGCTTCGCCGCTCCAGCACATTTAAGAAACCTTTTCCTGATTATACGACAGTCGAAGGATGCACACTACCCCTAGCCGCCCAGCTTGGCTTGGGACCAAAGCAGGGGCAAGGCTCAGGACCCATCGATTTCGGATGCCTGTTGTGATTCATCGCTCGAAAACGATACCGCATGCTCGGCTAACGTGGATCAGTGCAACGCAAACACGGCACGCTTACATTGTATCAGCGTCACCCGTTTCATCCGAACGCGCACCTCCTTCGCGATATCTCACATCACCTTCTGAGCGAGCTGTCGCATGCCCGCTGCCGGAATGACGCATGGAGAGAACATGACCCATCAGATAGCAACAAAGTTGCGTTTTCTTGAGAGATGTCCCGCGAAACCGGCAAGGAACAAGGCAGCTCACGCCAATCCTCGCGAAGATATCGTCAAGCAACTTCGGTCGATGCGCGCCTTCGCAAGGTCCCTCACAGGGGATCGCGCGCGGGCGGACGATCTTGTGCTGGACACCGTGGTCACGGCCTGGGCAACCATCGACAGACTTGAACCCGGTTCGAACATGCGCACCTGGCTTTTCACTATATTGCGCAACAGTTTCTACTCGGAGTTTCGAGAGGCAGCTGGCGAGACTGTCGTCGAGAACGGCATCCGTGGCAAACGAATGGCGATCGAGCCCGATCACGACGGTATTTTTGAGCCTGCCAGTTTCCGCCGCGCCTTCAACACTCTCCCCGCTGAGCAGCGCGAAGCGCTGGTCCTGGTCGGAGCAGCGGGGTTCTCCTATGACGAGGCAGCCGCGATGTGCGGCTGTGCCACCATCACCATTGAGAACCGCAGGAAGCGTGGACAGCGGAGTCTTGCAGCGGTCTTGTCCCTCGAGCAAGACGACGCCGTCAGACAAGGGCTCATACGGTCACGACTGTGATCAGTCCGATCCCATGTTCGGGAACGACGCGAGATCTACGTCATTCGATGACCAATTCCGCCGGGTCTGGAACTTCTATCTGGCCTCCTGCGCGGCCTGCTTCCTCTACGAGACGACCGACGTCACCCACGTCACCGTCGCGCGGCCCGATTGATCCTCCGGCGTCACCGCCCGCGGGCGAAGACCCGGTTGCAGAGGTAGTCCTGCCCTGACCGAACCTTGCGAGCGCAGTAGCATGCTGCGGTGCGTCCCGTGAGAGTGGACATTCGCTGCGATTGTAAAGGTCGAGCGTCGCTCGGATGCAGACAACGCGGAACGAAACAGACATCCAGTACCACGCCTCCGAAAGCGCCATCTACGAGAGGGCCATAAAAGACCAGGTATTGTTGATCACCATTCGGCAGGTTTTATTAGAGCGCTCGCCAATAATTCGGAGCAAGAACGATCAGCACGGTCAGGATTTCCAGCCGTCCCAAATACATGCCAACGACCAGCGTTAGTTTCGCTGGATCGCTCAGCATGGAAAAGTTGCCTGCGGGCCCAATGATTTCGCCAAGACCCGGACCAACATTGGCCAGTGCTGTCAGGGACCCGCTGACTGCAGTCGTGAAATCTAGCCCCAGCAGGTTCAGCACTGCGGCTCCCAGCAGAAATGTCGCAAAGAAGATTGCGACAAACGAAATCACACCGTTTAGCACATCAGGTTCAACCTTTTGCCCATCATAGCGGATAGTATTCACAGAATTTGGATGCCGCATTCTGGCGAGTTCAGCTTTTATTGCTCGTCCCAAGATGACCCAGCGCATTGCTTTGGTGCCTCCGGCGGTTGATCCGGAACAGCCGCCCACAGCGGTGAGAATGAAGAACGCCGCGACCGCAATGGTCCCCCAGGTCGAATAGTCCGTTGTCGCATAGCCTGTTGTGGTGACAACGGAGACCACATTGAATGCGACCAGTCGCACTGCCACTAGAAAATTCAAATCTGCGGAAATGCTCAACCAAAGCGACATGGAGAGAATGACCGCGACGAGGCTGGTGATCATCAGCCGGACCTGTTCGTTCCGCAGAGAGCGGCGAGTATAGAACCGAATATACCAAACCAGAGGCAGCCCGCCCAGCAGCATGAACAAGGTTCCCGACCATTGTAGAAAGGGACTCTCGAAATGTCCGAAGGACGAGTCAGATGTCGAGTATCCACCTGTCGCCAAGGTCGTCATGGCATGATTCACGGCCTCGAATAGGCTCATGCCACCCAATGCATAGGCGACCCCGCATAGCAGCATCAACCCGAGATAGACGAACAGCGTTGCAATCGCGAAGCGTGTGGCGCTTGCAAATTCCTTTTCATTCTGCTCCGAACTTTCCGTCCGGAACAACTGCATCCCGCCAACGCGAAGGATCGGTAGCAGGGCAATTCCAGTCACGATAAAGCCAATACCCCCAACAGCTTGCAAAACGGAACGCCAGAACAGGATGCCTTTCGAAGTGTCATCGAGACCGGCCATGACCGTGGAGCCGGTCGTCGTGATGCCGGACATTGCTTCAAAGACGGCATCGACCGGGGATAAACCCCACATATAGAGTGGCACTGCACCTGCGAGAGCCGCCGTAATCCAGACGGTTGCGGTCATGAGAAAACCGTGGAGCCGGTGAAGCTGTGACCTGTGCGATCCTCCAGCGAGAGCGACGGCACTCCCCATCGTCCCGCATGTCAATCCTGCCAGCAGAAAAGTCCAACCGGTCACGGGAAAGATCGCCGCGTCCAGCAACATGAGCGCTGACATGAACAGAAGCACTGATCCGTTGACGAACGTCACAAATTTCATCGCAGCCTCAATGCTTCACGAGGGGGTGACCCTTAGAAGCCCATAGAGAACCGGTCAACTGTTTGAGAGGGTCACAGGTTTTCAGGTCCGGGATTTCACGCACGGATCCACCACTCTTCAGGACCGCAATGTGATCCATTGGCCACTGCTGTGTGATCGGGTTCGCGGATGTCGTAGAAGAATTCGGGGCCGACTTGCGACGATGCGGAAATTCAGCATTCTTATGTCGGCCGTCCACAAATCCCCGAATTTGCAATCATTGTGCTGGCACGAGGGGTATCGCGTTCGCTACTTTTACGCGGTTTTTACGCGATACCGGGAAAACTCACATATCGCCTTAACGCGGGTTCGCGCGATGGCTGCTGCGATTGAAAACGCAGGAGCTGGAAATGGCTGATCTGATTTACCTGGCGCTCGGCATCGGCAGTTTCGCTGCCTTTGCCGCGATAACCCGCCTGATCGACCGATTGTGAGGCTGTGATGCTGGATCTCATTCTTGGCCTCGCCGTCTCGGCGGGGATTTTTGTCTTTCTGATCCTGGCGCTGACGCGTCCGGGGCGTTTCTGAGGAGACGACCATGCCCGACCTGATCGGATACATTCTTTACGCGACCGTCCTGACCGGGAGCGGCTATCTGCTCGCCGCCCATATGATCCGCGTCTACGCGGGAGAGCGGAACCTGCTCTCGCCAGTTCTCGCACCGGTCGAAAAAGGATTTTACAGTCTGGCCGGCATTCGACCCGGCGCTTCGCAAGGTTGGCGAGGCTACGTGTTGGCGGTGCTGGGCTTCAACCTTGCCGGTTTTTGCCTGCTCTATACCATTCTCAGGCTGCAAGGATTGCTGCCGCTGAACCCGGATGGGATCGGCGCGATGTCTCCCGACCTGGCCTTCAACACAGCGGTCAGCTTTGTCACGAATACCAACTGGCAGGCCTATTCCGGCGAGGTTCAGCTTTCCTATCTTGCCCAGATGGCCGGTTTGACACTGCAGAATTTCGTCTCGGCGGCGACAGGCATGGCCGTGGCGGTCGCGGTGATCCGGGGCTTTACCGGAGCGAAGAACAGTGGGCTGGGGAATTTCTGGTGCGATATGACGCGCTCAGTTCTTTATGTCCTGCTGCCGCTTTCAATCATCCTGGGGCTAATCCTGATCCTTCAAGGGGTGCCCCAGACTTTGCTGGGCGCGGCTCATGTCACAACGCTTGAAGGCGCCGATCAGGTGATCGCGCGCGGCCCGGCGGCCAGCCAGATCGCCATCAAGCAATTGGGCACCAATGGCGGCGGTTTCTTCGGCGTGAACTCGGCCCATCCGTTCGAGAACCCGACCATCGTCTCGAACATGTTCCAGACGCTGGCGATCCTGCTGATCCCGGTCTCTTTCTGTTTCCTGTTTGGTCGGATGGCGCAGGACCGGCGGCAGGGCTGGGCGATCTTTGCCGCCATGGCGGCAATGTTTGTGCTGGGGCTTGCAGTGATTCATTTCGGCGAAACTGGGGGCAATCCGCTGCTCGGTGCCGGGCCGAACATGGAAGGCAAGGAACTCCGCTTCGGCGCCGCCCTGTCGGCTCTTTGGGCCGAGGCCACGACCGCCGCCTCCAACGGTTCGGTCAACTCGATGCATGACAGTTTCATGCCGCTGTCCGGCCTTGTCACGCTGGTCAACATGCAGATCGGCGAGGTGATCTTCGGCGGCGTCGGGGCCGGGTTCTACGGGATGCTGCTTTATGTCGTGCTGGCCGTGTTCCTGGCCGGGCTAATGGTCGGGCGGTCGCCCGAATATCTGGGCCGCAAGATCGAGGCGCGCGAGGTCACGCTGGCGATACTGGCCTTTCTGTCGATGCCACTGGGCATCCTTGTCGGCGGAGCGATTTCGGCCACGGTGCCGATGGCGCTGCAATCGGTGCAGGATGCCGGACCGCATGGGCTGAGCGAGATCCTCTATGGCTATTCCTCGGCGGTCGGCAATAACGGTTCGGCATTCGCGGGCTGGGGCGCGGCCGAACCATGGCAGACCACGGCGCTCGGCCTTGCGATGCTTCTTGGCCGCTATGCGATCATCGTGCCAATGCTGGCCATCGCCGGATCGCTGATTGCCAAACAGCAAAGCCCGGCCACCGCCGGAACCTTCCCCACGCATGGGCCGCTATTCGTGACCTTGCTGATTATCACAGTGGCAATCTTCGGGGCGCTGACATTCTTTCCGGTCCTCGCCCTTGGTCCCATTGCCGAGCATACGGCCGTGATCGCCGGGCAAAGCTACTAGACCTCGTCGCGGCCCGCTTCCGTGGCCGCGACACCTTTCCCAATTCAAGGACAAGACAGATGTCCCGCAGCGAACTTGCCCCGAAGGGGCTTTACTTGGCGGCGCTGAAAACCGCTTTTACCAAGCTCGACCCCAGGCAGTTGATGGGGAATGCCGTGATCTTCGTGACCGCTATCGTGGCCGCGATGACTACCCTTCTCGCCTTGCGCGATGCCGCACTTGGCGCGAATGATGCCACTGTCAGCCTGCAAATCGCCTTCTGGCTCTGGGTCTGTGTGCTGTTCGCGAATTTCGCCGAGGCGCTGGCCGAGGGTCGCGGCAAGGCACGGGCAGACAGCCTGCGCGCCACCAAGGCAGAGACCATGGTCAAGCTGCTTGCAAACGAGGATGACAGCTCGCCGAAGGAGATCGCATCTTCGTCGCTGCGCAAGGGGCAACTGGTCCTAGTCGAGGCCGGCGATCTTATCCCGACGGATGCAGAGGTCATTCGCGGCGTCGCCTCTGTCGATGAAAGCGCGATCACCGGGGAAAGCGCCCCGGTGATCCGCGAGAGCGGCAGTGACAGGTCGAGCGTCACCGGTGGTACGCGGATCGTGTCTGACAGCTTGATTATCAGGATCATGGCCGAGTCGGGCAAGAGTTTCCTCGATCGCATGATCTCGATGGTCGAAGGCGCGGAGCGGCAGAAGACACCGAACGAGATCGCCCTCAACATCCTGCTGGCGGGCCTGACGCTGATCTTCCTGCTGGTCGTGGTCACGCTCGAACCCTTTGCCCGCTATTCCGGGATCGTGATCCAGGTGGTCACACTGGCCGCGCTTTTCGTTACGCTGATCCCGACGACAATCGGCGGCCTGCTTTCCGCCATCGGGATCGCCGGGATGGATCGCCTCGTCCGCGCCAATGTGATCGCCAAATCGGGCCGTGCGGTCGAAGCAGCTGGCGATGTTGACACGCTGTTGCTCGACAAGACCGGGACCATCACCTTCGGTAATCGGATGGCCGATGCCTTGCTGCCCGGTCGGGGCATCAGCGAAAGGCAGCTTGCGCAGGCGGCATTTCTTGCCTCGCTTGCCGACGAGACGCCCGAGGGAAAATCCATCGTCGAACTGGCAGAAAAACTGATGGGCCCGGTGGAACGACAACCCGAACCCGGTGCGGAACCCGTCGCTTTCTCGGCCCAGACCCGGCTTTCCGGGGTTGATTTTTCCGGCTCCCGCCTGCGCAAGGGGGCAACCGATGCGGTCGAGGCCTTCGTCGGAGCCCCGGCAGACCAGGCGCTGCGCGCGAAGGTCGATGAAATCGCCCGGTCCGGCGGCACGCCGCTTCTGGTGGCGGAAAACGACCGCATCCTGGGTGCGATCCATCTGAAGGACGTGATCAAGCCCGGCATGCGCGAGCGTTTCGCCGAACTCAGGGCAATGGGCATTCGCACCGTGATGATTACCGGAGACAACCCCCTAACGGCCGCGGCCATCGCCGCCGAGGCCGGGGTGGACGATTTCCTGGCCGAGGCCACGCCCGAAATGAAGCTGGACTATGTCCGCAAGGAGCAGGAAGGCGGGCGGCTTGTCGCCATGTGCGGCGACGGCTCGAACGACGCGCCGGCGTTGGCGCAGGCAGATGTCGGGGTTGCGATGAACCTGGGCACGCCTGCCGCCAAGGAGGCCGCAAACCTGATCGATCTCGACAGCGATCCGACCAAGCTGATCGAAGTGGTCATGGTGGGCAAGCAATTGCTGATATCGCGCGGGGCGCTGACCACCTTTTCCATCGCCAACGACGTCGCGAAATATTTTGCCATTCTGCCCGCGATCTTCGTCGCGGGTTTTCCGGGGCTTGGTGTTCTGAACGTCATGGACCTGTCCTCTCCGCAAAGCGCCCTGCTGTCGGCGGTGATCTTCAACGCACTGATCATCTTTGCGCTGATTCCACTTGCCCTGCGCGGCGTGAAATACGCCCCCGCGAGCGCCGCCGCCCTGCTGCGCCGCAATCTGACAATCTACGGCCTTGGCGGACTGATCGCGCCTTTCTTGGGCATCAAGGCCATCGATATGGCCGTGACCTTCCTCGGTCTCGTATAAGGAGCCATGACCATGCTTACCCATATCCGTCCGGCATGCGCGATGCTTGCCACGATGCTGCTGCTGACCGGGCTCGCCTATCCGCTCGCCATGACGGGAATCGCGTCGGTCATCGCGCCGCGATCCGCAACCGGAAGCCTGATTGTGCGGGACGATAGCGTGCCGGTAGGCTCCGCCCTGATCGGGCAGGGTTTCACGCAACCCGCCTATCTGCATCCGCGTCCTTCAGCGGTGGATTACGACGCGGCGGCCTCGGGTGCCTCGAATCTGGGGCCGAGTTCGGCCGAGCTTCGTGAAAGTGTCAAGGCGCGCCGCGATGCTTGGGAAACCGAGAACAGCGGCATCGCCCCGATCGATGCGGTCACGGCATCCGCTTCGGGTCTCGATCCCGACATCTCGCCGCAGAACGCGCGGGGCCAAGCCCGGCGCATTGCCGAGGCGCGCGGGGTCGATCCCGAGCAGGTGCTTGCGATCATCGACGCGCATATACACAATCCGTTACTGGGAATTTACGGTCAGCCGCGCGTCAATGTCTTGATGACTAACCTGGCTCTCGACGCGGAACTTCCCGCACAATCCGCCCCGATGGAGTGACGAATGTCCGACGCGCCCCGCCCCGAACCCGACGCATTGCTGAAAGAAGCCAGCCGCGAGGGGCGGGGGAAGCTGAAAATCTTCCTGGGCGCGGCGCCGGGCGTCGGCAAGACCTATGCGATGCTTGAGGCCGCGCGGAGACGCGCGTCCGATGGCGAGGATGTTCTGGCGGGCGTGGTGGAAACCCACGGCCGGGCCGAGACCGAGTCCATGCTGCGCGAACTTCGCGTCTTGCCCCGCCAGCCCTTCTATCACCGGGGCCGTATCCTGCACGAGATGGATCTGGAGGGGCTGATCGCAGCCAAGCCGGATCTGGCGCTGATCGACGAATTGGCCCATTCCAACTTGTCGGGCAACCGCCACGAGAAACGCTGGCAGGATGTCGAAGAGGTCCTCTCCGCCGGAATCGACGTCTATACCACCTTGAACGTGCAGCATGTTGAAACGCTGAACGACACCGTCGCGCGGATTACCGGGGTGCGGGTGCGTGAGACAGTTCCCGACCGCGTCCTCGAGATAGCCGACGAGATCGAGCTGATCGACCTTCCGCCTGACGAGTTGCTTGAACGGCTCCGGGCGGGGAAGGTCTATATCCAGGACCAGGCGGCGCGGGCAGTGACGAATTTCTTTGCCAAGGGAAACCTGACCGCTCTGCGCGAACTGGCGATGCGCACAGCCGCCGACCGGGTCGATGCGGAACTCAAACAGCATATGGCGGCCAATGCCATCGCCGGGCCCTGGCCGACGCAGGAACGCATCCTGGTCGTCTTGCCCGAGGAGGCGGTGGGGCGTGACGCGGTGCGGATCGGCAAACGTTCGGCGGACCGTGCGCGCGTTGAGTGGTTCGCGATGGCGCTGACCAGCCTGCGCGACGAGATCCGAACCACGACGGTGCAGCAAGGCCGAGCTGATGCGCTCCGGCTGGCTGAACGGCTTGGGGCCGAAGTCACGACTCAGCAGGCAGAACGGCACCAGGCTGAAGAAGTGGTGAGCTTTGCCGAGCGGCTAAACATCCGCCGGATCGTCGTGCCGCGCCCGCCGCCGCGCAATTCTTTGCTGCGTCACTTCGCCCCGACCCAACATGAGCAACTGGTCTCGGACCTCGTGAGATGGGCGACCAAGTTCGAACTGACCCTGGTCACCGACGACGAGCGCCCCGCGCGGCGGCGATTGCGCCCGAAACCGCCTCCGATGCCGGATATGCTGCGCATGCTGGGGATCGTGCTGTTTGCCGTTGCCGGGACGACTTTGCTGGCCAAGGCGGCCGAGCTTTTCATTCCCGTGGTCAGCCTGTCGCTCCTTTACATGACGACGGTCGTCGCCATAGCCACACGCTTCGGAAGGGGCCCGTCCATTACCACGGCGGGGCTGAGTTTCCTGGCCTATAACTTCCTGTTCACCACTCCGGTATATACCTTCCATATCTGGGATCAGAGCCAGCTTCTGACACTGGTCCTGTTTCTCGCCGCGTCGATCCTGACGGGCAATCTTGCAGCGCGCCTCCGTGATCGAGCGATAGCTCAACGTGCGATCGCTGAACGAACCGGTAAGCTTTACGAGTTCTCGCGCCGGGCGGCGGCAGCGGCATCGTTCGATGATGTCGTTTGGGCTGCCGTCAGCCATGTGGCAACCGTCCTCAATTGTCAGTCGATCCTGCTCGTTCCGAAGGAAGCCGTAGGGCTTACAATCGTCGGGGCATTCCCACCCGAGGACAGGTTGGCGGATCGCGAGATCTCCGCTGCCCGCTACTGTTTCACCCATGGTGAGGCGGCAGGCCATGGATCGGGCACGCTGCCGACCTCCCGGTGGCTGTTCCTGCCGCTCAGCGCCTCGGATCGGCGCATCGGTGTTCTTGGAATTTTCTTCCCGGATGGACAAGAGACTGCCCATAGCGACCGGCGACTGCTGGAGGCGCTTGCCGATCAGGTCGCATTGGCGCTTGAGCGTATCCGGCTGACCGAGGATCTCGCACAGACGCGGGTGGTTTCGGAAGCGGAACGGTTGCGCTCGTCACTGCTGTCCTCGGTCAGTCATGATTTGCGCACACCGCTGGTTTCGATCCTCGGCGCGGCGGAAGGGCTGGAGAATCCTGGACTGTCTCCCGATGCGCAGCGGATCCTGGTCGAAACCGTTCGAGAAGAGGGCGAACGGCTTGACCGCTATATCCAGAACCTACTGGACATGACGCGGTTGGGCCATGGCGCGTTGAAGCCGAACGCCATCCCGTCCGATCTGCGCGAGCTTGTCGGTATGGCGCGTCATCGGTTGCGTGGGCCATTGCGCGATCACCCGGTAAGCGTGCAAATGCCCGAGGATATGGCGCCGGTCCATGCCGATCCGGTTCTGATGGAACAGGTCCTGGTCAACATTCTTGATAATGCGGCGAAATATTCCGGACCGGCTACCCCTATCCGGATATCGGCAGAGGTGCGAGGTGCCCATGCGCTCCTGTCCATCGAGGATGACGGCCCCGGCCTGCCGCCTGGCGCGGCGGATCGGGTCTTCGATATGTTCTGGCGCGCCGAGCAGGGGGATCGAGGGCAGGCCGGAACCGGTCTGGGTCTTGCTATCTGCCGCGGAATTGTTGAAGCCCATCGAGGAAGTATCCGTGCGGGATCCGCCCATAGCGGCGAACAAGGAACGCGCATCGTGATAGAGCTGCCCCTGTCGAATCCGGAGACATTCTTGTGACCGCACATATCCTGATTGTCGATGACGAGACTCCGATCCGGCGTTTTCTGAGAGTCGCACTCGAAGCCGAGGGTTATGCCGTCTCCGAGGCTGCAACGGCGCATGAGGCCGTCGCCAGCGCGGCAAGACATGCACCGGCAGCGATGATACTCGACCTGGGCCTGCCGGATGCGGATGGCGTCACGGTCATCGAGAAGCTGCGCGAATGGTCTCATCTGCCTGTTTTGGTCCTGTCGGTGCGAAGCGATGACGTAGGCAAGATCGCGGCGCTCGATGCAGGCGCGCAGGATTACGTGACAAAGCCGTTCTCGACCGGAGAACTGCTTGCCCGGCTGCGCGGCCTGCTTCGCGATCATGCGCGTGAAGCGGCGCCGGCATCGCTGAAGCTCGGCCCGTTGGAGATCGATGTCGCGGATCACCGGGCCGTGCTGGAAGGAGAAAACCTGAACCTGACGCGAAAGGAATTCGACCTGCTCTGGCTGCTTGCCTCGCATGCCGGGCGGCTGGTAACGCATGACATGATCCTCAAGGCGATCTGGGGACCGGCACATGCGGAGGACAGTCAATATCTGCGGGTCTATATCCGCCACCTGCGCAGCAAACTGGGCGATGATGCGGCGAATCCGCGATGGATATTTACGGAGCCCGGCATCGGATACAGGCTGGCGGACAGATAGTATTCTCAGGAGCACCGGCCGCAACAACTGCCAGGTGACAACTTGCTGTTTGCCTTCCAGCGAATAGGCTCAATGCCAATAGGTGATAGAGATTGCCGCACGGATGTCCGTTCTGGCGAAATGCTGCGGCCGCTATGCCGCGTCGCCGCAAGTCCGCTTACCGCCCCTCGGATCATGATTCCGTGTCTTGGTGCCCCCGTCATGAATGTCGTGAAAGGTGAAGGTTTTCCGATGCGGGTCGCGTTGGAACGCTGTTCATTGGCGCGACGACGACCCGGGTTGGAAAACCTCCCAAGGTGGAAGCCGCGGGGGTCTTGGATCAAGCTATGGGCAAAGTGTGCGAACGGTCGCGGCGGCGGCTGCATCCGGGGCGCGGCTGATGGCGAGGCAGGCGCCGGATACGGTCTCAAACCCGGCTGATGATCCGGACGAGGCTGTGCGTTCTGGAGATACTGCCGCCTTGTGGCGCGTTGGAAGTAAAGGAGCACGCGCTGTTCGGACCGGGTCAGCGGAGTGTAGCCGGTGCTGTTTCGTGACGGATGACGGGCGATATGTCATGCTGCCTGCTCCATCGGTGGGGCGCGCGACATCGGTTTCTGTCCCCGCCTGAAGATCTCGATGATACGCATGGGCCCGCCGCAGCAGGGGCATGGCTCACGCAGGGTGAGCGGGGTGATCTCTGGCTCTGGAGTGGCGGGCGGTTCAATCTGCTGGACGCAGAGCAAGGCGCGGATCTTGGTGATGCTGGCCTTGCGGATCGAACTGGCCAGCAGGCCGTAATGCCGGATGCGATGGAAGCCATTGGGCAGGACGTGGATCAGGAACCGGCGGATGAACTCAGGCGTGGCCAGCCGCATGACCTTTTGCCGGTCGCCGGATTTGATGCGGTAATCTTTCCAGCGGAACGCCACGGTATCGGCATCCGCGCTGACCAGGCGGGTGTTGGAGATCGCGACCCTGTGCGTGTATCGGCTCAGATAGGCCAGCACGGCTTCGGGTCCGCCGAAGGGCGGTTTGGCATAGACCACCCATTCGGATTTGCGGAATGGGGCGAGCCAGGCGGTGAAGGTCTCCGCGTGGGCCAGTTCGGCCAGAGCGCCGAAGAAGGCCAGCTGACCGGCCCGGTGCAGGGCCATTAACCCCTCCAGAAACAGGCGGCGGAACAGTCGCGAGAGAACTCGCACATGCAGGAAGAACCCTGGTTTGCAGGCGACCCACCTGGTGCCGTCTGGCGACAGGCCACACAACCGGCGGTGAGCGGCAGTTTCGAGCCCTTCTGCGACGTGCAGAACGCGCTCGATGGTTTGCGTCATGAGCGACCAGCCGCCGGCTTCAGCGGTGTGATTGGCCAGAGCCAGCCCCAGTTACTCGTGGAAGGTGACACTTTCAGAAACGGGCACACGGTCCATCCGCATACGGTTCCCTGGTGCTTCCTCGTCAGGATATCCGAACGAGATGCCGAAGAGCATCTTGTGGTTTTTGGGAATGTCGAGCACCTCTCGGACCGTCCCGGCGAAGAAGCCCAGCATGGTCTGGGGGATGCCACCCAAACCCCGCGCCGCGAGCGACAACAGGAACGTCTGGCCGTACATGCCAATATCTCCACCCACTCGGACATCGTCGCCGAAGGAGGGCATGAACAACAAAGCGACCTGCGGAGCGCCGAAGAATGACAGGTTCTTGGCCGCGGCCCGGTGCCGGCCGTCCGTGTCCGCGCGCATGACGTTCATAGCCTCGAAATAGGCCTTTCCCTGAGCCTTCTGACGCGTTCGGTAGGGCTCGAAGTACTCGTCCATGTCGAAGGTGACACGAGATATCCCGTTCGCTTCTGACGCGATGGCGTCGCGAGGCGCGGGAGGGTCTGCTGATCGGCAACGGAGGTCGACCGCATTTTACGCCGGTTGACCGATATCGCGCGTTCGCTGGCAGAGGTCTGCCACGATGGTAAGGTGACCTTCAGCATGTCAGCCATCCCCTACCCGCCTATCTGTCGCGAACGCCGAAGACGAAGCCGTCGGTGCACCTGCAGTCTCGCCATCATATCCCGGAGATCATTACTTGTTTCGTCGACACGACATACCGGGTAATTGCCGATCACAATATCGCGTTACACTATCGAACGAGAATATCATGAACTCCTATTTGACCGCTGGTTTCGTAGTCTGCGCAACCGCCCTCCCGGTTTTTGCTGACAAGGCGGCATGTGTCGCCGATCTGGAAGCCACCAATCCAGTGCTTGACGGCGCGCTGGCCGAACTGGCGCCGGCGTTCGAGGAGGGTCGCTGCGTGCTACGCGACTTGGAGCTCGCGCTTCCGGGAAGCGGCCCCGAACAGGTCCTGCACGTGGAGGCGATCAGTTGGAAGGCGGAATGGGCAGACAGAGCGGAGGACTTAATCCCGCAAGCCCTCGGTCTGGATGTGCGGGATGCATGGCTGTCGACACAGGTGAACGACTTTGAAGAACTCGCCTACCAGATTCGACTGGTCTCCGAGCTGAACAGCACCGACCTGCTCCTGGATTACACATTGGACCCCGAGACCGGACGGTTTGACCTTAACAACCTGGATGTCCGTGAAACTTCGGGAAATCGGCTGACCGTGAGTGCGCAGCTCGGAAATTTCGACTTTTCCGCCCTGACCGCCCGACCACTGCAGGCGGACCGGCTGATGCAGATCCGGCTGGACGATCTCGACTTAAAATGGCGCAATACCGGCTTTTTCGAGGGCATGGCACAGCTCTGGCTTCCCCTAGTCTACCCTCGTTTCGGTGATACGCCGGAACTAGCTGTTGGGAATACAAAGATATGGCTGCGGGACCAGATCAACAAACTGCCCGGCAGCCTGGTGATCACGGACAGTCGTGATACCTTGGCGGCAATGGTGGACACCCTGCCCCATCCTGAAGGCGCCATGCATCTCCGCCTGACGACGGAGAACGGCCTCGCGCCACAGGATATCGCAGCAGTGTTTTTGACCGGCGCGCCGATTTGGGACAGGCTGGAAGACGTGCTGGGCGGTGTTAGCATAGCAGCCGATTGGCAACAGCCTGAGGATTGCGGTTGCGACGATACGTGGTGACCGCAGCTTGATGATCGAAAACCGGATGATGGGTCCATTGAACAGGTTCGGCTTAGTTCGCCGATGACCAAATCGACTTGACCCTGCGCGAGCCGTTCGAGAACTTCATCGAACGAGGCGACGTGACCGTGAATGGAGCATCAATTGGGTTGGCGCTGGCTCTCGACGCCTATAGGTTCATCACGTTATTGAAGTTGCAATCATGATGTTCATCATACGCGAGAATCGTTCCACAATCAAAGCGTTGAGCCTTTCCGACGAGAGGTCCCATTTCGACACTTGCTCACAAGATAAGATGCCTCATGCCTAAAATCACCCAGATCATCAGTACTTATATACCAGTCCGTCGCTTCTCGTGTTTACTCCTTCTGGGCGTTCTTTCCGGTTTTTCAGAACCGTCCCTGGCGCAAGTCGTGGCCTGTCCGCCTGCACCGGAGCCTGCGGATGCGCAGGCAGCGGAGGTATGCGCCACAGATCTGAGTTGTGTGCAGGCGCTTTATACGACTATCGGTTGCAAGGTCTTCACTGGCTATGGGTTCGAAGATCCGGATTATGTGCCTGCGCTCGCGATAGCGCTAGGAGATGGTTCCAGTCCGCAGGTCACGGCTATGGCGAAAAAACTCGCAACGGAAATCGCGCAAGGTGACAATCGCGACTACAACAAGTTCCATGGCCTGTCTGCACTGGCGGAGGCGGTGGCCGGTCACGGGCAGTACAAGGAGGCCTTCGACATGGCCACTGCGCTGCTGCAAACGCAAGAAATTCGGCGAGAAAGCATCACTGCGGATATTCTGGCAAATATCCTATTGGACCAGTTGGATGCGGGAGGACCGACCGAAGCAAACGCCTTCTTTCAGATCATTCAGGCCAGCAATCTTGACGTCAGCGACCTCTATGCCTTCGAGCAAGCAGTGTCGTATCTGGATGGAATCGATGCAGATGACGCTTACGCAGCTGTACAGAAAGCCGTGGAGGAAAGAAGCGAGTACAACGATATGGAAGCGATATTCGCGAGGAATGGGCTGCTCACTCTGCATCGAGCACGAGATAGCAGGTTCGAATCTGCTTTCGAGGCCTATACTGAAGTTTTCGGCTTTCTCGGAATGGAGGACTCCCCAAAGATGCCCCAGATTCTAGGGGCGCAACTGAAGCACCTGGCAGAGCAAGGCAATGCCGAGGAGGCTGAGCGGCTTGTGAAAGCATTCTTGGATCAAGTGCCGGGGCCGGAAGGGCATCGTACGGTACTCGCAGCACTTTACCCACTGGCGCGCGCAGATGTGTTCTGGGCAAATGCGTTGATCGAGCAGAACCTGATTGAGGTTCTGAAAGCGTATTCCGAAGGGGTACGGGTGAGACTGGAAGAGATACAAACCGGATTCTTCTATCTGGCGCATGGGCAGTGACATGAACGGCGCTATCGAGCCGAGTTTGGATCGGCACGGAGTCCAGGCACCAATAGACGTTACATATTATTCAAATAGTAAACATGACGGTAGTTCACTTCCTTTGCCGCCACGACACTTGTTATGCATTTGCCCGACACGAGTTATAGTGAGCTCTCACCGCTCATTGCCGCAAAGACAGAATTCCTGCCGCGACGATCAGTATCATGCCAAGCGTCGAGATCATGTCAGGTATCTCGGCAAAGAAGATCAGCCCCCAGATGACGGCAAACCCGATATAGGCGAAGTCGAAGGCGCCTATCATAGCAGGTGGGCCGTTCTGATAAGCGACGGCAGCGCCGATGCTACCGATCAGGATCGCCGTCGCGAGTAGTCCCATCGAAAGCCACTCGGCACCTCCCATTGCGGCCCATGGTGCGAACAGGAAACCGTGTCGTATGGCACCGGGCAGCAACGCAATCAGGCTTGACGCCGCGACTCCGGCAATGACGAATGCCACATTCAGCGCCAGCGACAGGACAAGGGGGTTCTGGGCGCGGCACTTACTGCGCGTCAGGATCATCGCTCCTGCATAGAGCATGGCCGAAATAAGCGGCAGAATCGCATAGACATTGAAATCGCCTGCCTTGGGCCGCAGGATCAGCACCACACCCAGAAATCCTGCGAAAACCGCAATCCAGCCGTTCCGGGAAATCCTGTCACCGGTGAACAGGGCTGAAAACAGGGTAATGAAGATCGGCAGCGTGTAATATGCGGCAGCGGCGGCCGATAACGTCAGTTTGGGTAGCGAGAGGTAGTAGAAAATCCACATCGCCACCAGCAGCCCGCTTCGCAGAACAATCCAGATACTTTCGTCCGGCACACGCAAGTTGAAGGGCGCGGTTATCGCCAGAACCAGCAATAAGTTCGGGATCGCGATAAGAGAACGGAGCACGAATATCTGCCAGATGACAAAGTTTCCACTCGTCAACTTGATCAATGCGTCGCCCAGAGAAAGTGCCAAAACGGTCAGAATAATGACGCCGACCGCCAAGGGAATGTTGTCAGCGTATTTATCCCGAGAGTTCACATGTGCCATTCATCCCCCCATCGACCAAGGAGAAACATAACCAGAACATTTGTGCCGTGCAATGAGCGAGACCGGCCCATCTTGGCCCTGTGCTATGCATACGAGACCGTATACGGTGACGCAGACTGCTCAGGAAAACCGTAGAACCTACTTGCAAACGGGGCGAGCCATAGGTTGAGGTTGATCCTTTTAATTGATTCTATACTCGCACCCCAAGAAGGCTCCCTGACGGCGGAGCACCGAACGTCCGGCGGAAATCGTTGGTAAAATGTGCCTGGTCTGCAAATCCGGCAGCGTGAGCTGCGGTTGTGAAATTGCTCCCCTGTGTGATCGCCTTGATAGCTATCCTCATCCTGCTCCAGGCGCGATAGCGACGGAAAGGAACCCCCACCTCCTGAGTGAACAAATGCTGGAACCGGGAGGAGGATATACCCACACTTCTAGCGAGCTGTGCCACCGGCTCACACTCATCGATGCAGGTCTGTATACCGCCAAGCGCGGCTGAGATCCGCGAGTCCATGCGCCTCGCCGCCCGCCGCCTGGAGAAGGCCAGCAGATCGTCCAGTGCTTCGCCAGTCCATGTGACGCTGGTACTATCCTCCCACAAATCGCGCATGGTGGAAAACTCGCCGGTGCGTCCGATGACAGCCCCGTTCACTTCATAGGCATCATTAATCAGCGGTGTGAGGGCCTCAACACCGTCCACACTTGGTTCGATGTAAAGCACCGCCAGTGGGTTGCCGCCAAGATTGAGCTCGTGCAATACGCCGGCTGGGATGACTGCTGCACGGCACAACTGCCAGCCGCCGCCTTGAACTCGCAAACTGAAAGATCCATAAATCCCAGCAAGATAGACCGGTGCACCGTGCTGATGAAGCCCATTATATTCAAGTGGGCCAACAAAAAATGTCCGGCCTTCGTCCACAAACCAAAGCGGACCAAGCGTTTCTGAACCTGCCGTAGCATGTTCATACAAGCGACATCCAGCCATCGTGAGTAACTTCCATTCCTGTCTGGTCTGGGATCCTCATTGCAGCGCATGAATCGCAGCTTAGCACCACAAAGTATGTCGAACAGCAGGACGAAGGTACCAGCACATACCCACGCTCACCCGAAGGAAATGCGTCATGTTTCAGCATTATACTAATTTATCTCGCCGTCAGTTAATTGTATCGGCAGGCACTCTGATGGCTGCACCAGTCTTACCTGGTCTCCTCACCTCGTCAGCGAACGCTGCGGCAGCGTTGCTTGGTCCCTCGATGCCAGAATATTATCGCTTCACGCTTGGAACCTTCGAGGTAACGAATATCCTCGACGCTGGCGCCATGCTCGACGGACCATGGCCGATTGTCGGGGAAGATCAGCCACAGGTCGAAGTTGAGCGGTTCATGCATGAAAATTTTCTGCCCAAAGACAAGTTTCAGCCCGGTTTCACGTCCACGCTCATAAACACTGGCAAGGAACTCATCCTCTTTGACACAGGTAATGGCGCCAACGGTTTCGTTTCGCGGCCGGAAGGCGGATGGCTAGCGGAACTACTAGGTCCGGCGGGTTTTAAACGCGAGCAGATCGACATTGTTGTTCTGACCCATGCCCATCCGGATCATATCGGCGGCCTGATGGAAGAGGGTAAGCCTTTGTTTCCCAACGCTCGCTATGTGATAGGCGACGTGGAATACAATTTTTGGTCCTCCGAGGATCGCTTGTCGGCTTCTCCCAACGACAATGAGTATATATCTGCCAAGCTGTTTGCGGCGAATGTGGCGCCTCATGCAGATCGGATGAGCTTCATCAAGCCTGGCGACGAGATAGTCCCGGGGGTTCATGCTGTCGAAGCTTTTGGCCACACTCCCGGTCACCTGGCCTTCCATGTTGAGAGCGAAGGCAAACGGCTTCTCTTATGGGGAGACTGTGCACATCATGAGGTAGCTTCGCTGGCGCACCCCGAATGGCATGCTTATTTCGATATGGACAAGGAAAAGGGGGCGGAAACCAGGAAACGCATTTACGATATGGCAGCAACGGACCGACTTCCGGTCATAGGGTATCACACATCATTCCCCTCTGTCGGTTTTGTCGAGAAGAGAGGGGCGGGTTACCGTTGGCTGCCAGCTTCCTATCAGCTCAACCTGTAACCAATCCAGCTCTCCGCTAGTTCCGCACCGCGTGTCCTCACAGTCGTTTGGGTGATGGCCCTAGCGGACCAGTTCCAGGCCAAACCGGCCAAGACTCGCCGCTTCCTCAGCGGTCAGCTCGACACAGTGCGCACCCGCGAATTGGCAGATAGCAAGTGTCGCGTAGTCCTTAATTGGGTTCCACCTCACTCTGTGTGGCGGAGGGGCAGCATTCGGGCTCTGAGTATATTCGGCTCGACTCTTCCGCACATCGCGCGCTTGAGGGTCTCGGAGAAAAGTCGGAACAGTTCGTCTTCGCGGAAACGGCCGTGGCGGTTCTTGGAGAACGTCGAATGATCCGGAACAAGATCAATCAAATAGAGCCTACGAAACCATCTAAACGGCAAGCAGAAAGCGCCCGATAAACATGTGCCTCTCGGGATTTGATATGACGGAGCTAAGCCAACCGGAGCACGAGCCTTGCGCAATTTTTCTCTATACATCACGTAACTGCTCAACCCCGCTTAGACTGGCGGACTACGATTGTTGCGCCATCGCAATGACGTCGAAGTCAAAGTCATTGTCATAGCGCGCGTGCAAGAACTCCATGAACCGGGAGTGGAACTGCCGCGTGTGTTCGTGAGCGAGCTTGTCGGCCTCACCCGCATTCCGGGCGCGGATTGCCTCAATGATGTCGTAGTGATCAGAGGAGAGCAGTCGGTCCGAGGAAGACGAGTGGATATAGTCGAAATGCATATGCAGCATCCGTCGCCCTTCGTCGAGAAGCCGTTCGTAGGAGCGCGCGAGATATGGGTTCTTGCCCGCCGCGGCAACGCTCATGTGGAAGTCACGGTTCGTTGCTGACATCGCGAGATAGTCGTTCTCGCGGCACGCGGCGTCAAAAGCCTGTGCTTCGGCCTCCATGGCGGCGAGGTCGGCTTCGGTTCGGTTGCGTGCCGCGAGGCGCGTGTTGATCCGCTGCAAATAGTCGAGCGCCTCGACATACCGCGGGAAACCCACAAGGTCGATCGGAGCTACAAGTGTAGAGCGGTTCGATAGCATTTCCACAAGACCGTCGCCCGAGAGCCGGACAAGCGCCTCTCGGACCGGCGATCGCGACATTGCGAATCTGTGCGAGATGGTTGTCTCGTCCAGTGGAGCGCCAGGTTCGAGCTCGAGCGTCAGAATCTCCCGCTTAAGTTCCTCGTAGATGTAGCGCGCGCCTTTTCCGCGCGCCTGTTTTTCTGCCGCCGAGTTCTTTTCGTTCATCTTTCTCAACCTGTCTCGTGAGTGTCGTTTCGAGCTTACCAAACTCTCAACGGGAAATCTATTGACAAGACGACATGATGTCGACAAGCATTTGAATGCAGATTGTCGACAGGGAGACATCGATGAAACTCGCAAAAAAATTCATGCTGGCAACCACGGCTTTGGCGGGGCTCGCCTCCGCAGCCTCATCAGAGGTTGCCGATGACAGCCGCCTGAAGACGGTTCTCGACCGTGGATTACTCCAATGTTCCGGACATAACGGCTCGTTCTTAGGCTTCGCTGAGGTGAATGATGAGGGCAACTGGAAGGGTATCGATATTGATCTATGCCGCGCTCTGGCTGCGGGTCTTTTCGGCACCGCAAAGGACAACCTCGAGATTGTGCCGATCTCCTGGGCGCAACGGTGGCCCGCGCTTCAGTCCGGGGATATAGACGTGGTTATTAAAGCGTCTGGCTGGACGCAAAGCCGCGATACTGATTTGAACCTCGCGTTCAGCCGCCCATATTTCATCTCCACTTACCAAACGATGGCGCATGCCGAGCTCGGCGCGGAAACTTTGGCGGACCTTGGAGGCGGCACCCTTTGCGTTGGTGCCGGCACCTCGACGGAACGCGCCGCAGCAACGTATCTCGAGGCCAATAACATCGAAGCGGAATTATTGACTTTCGAGAACGGGGACGAACTCCGCAACTCCTATTACGAAGGCCGTTGCGACGGTCAGGTCGAGATTGCGCCAGGCCTAGCGGCTGGTCGCGTCGACGCTCCGAATGGAGCTGAGAACCATGTGATATTACCTGACGTTATCGCACTCGAAGCAGTTGGAATCGTAGTGCCAGAAGGAGATGATGACTGGCTGGACATTCAGAACTGGATGCTGTCGTCACTCTGGTTCGCCGAGGCGGAAGGCATCACGTCAGAGAACGTCGACGACATCCGCGCCAACCCACCCTCTGAGGTGGTGGCCAAGTTTCTCGGCGTAACGCCCGGCTACGGTGAGCGTCTCGGCCTCGACGACGACTGGGCCTACAATATGATCAAGGAAGTGGGCAGCTATTCCGAGATTTATGATCGCAATATCGGCTCAGGTTCACGCTACGGCCTCGAACGCGGGCTAAACGCGCTCTACAAGGATGGGGGCGTTTTCTATCCGATGATCATCGACTGATCCATCTTCGGTCGGAAAGGAGGCGATCTTTCCCGGCCAATCAGAAAAACCTATAACCTGCAAATGGTTGAGGAACGCCAATTATGTCCGCGATACCGAAGAACAAATATATCCGCGACACTGGACTGCAGATTGTTTTCGTTGGGGGCCTGATCCTGCTGATCCTGATGATGGTGCTCACCGCCCGAACGAACCTCGCCGCGCAGGGGTTGACCTCGGGGTTCGGCTTTCTCGAGCGCACCACCGGGTGGCGGATCAGTTTCTCGCTGATCGAGTATTCAACCTCGTCCACCTATGCGCGTGCCATCCTTGTCGGCCTACTGAATTCGCTCTTTTTGGGGGTCCTGTCGCTGCCATTGGCAACTCTGATCGGTATCAGCATCGGCGTTATGCGCACGTCGGGCAACGGCATGGCCGAACTTCTCGGTACGATCTATGTCGAGATCTTCCGGAACGTGCCGATCATCCTTCAGCTCTTCTTCTGGTACGCGCTCCTCTTGGCGCTTCCCTCGCCCCGCAACGCTGATCCGATCCTGGGATCGATTGCTCTGACTGGGCGCGGCATCTACATCCCTGGCCTTAACGTGTCGGGGGCGTCGGTTCTTGTCGCCGTGCTGATCCTGCTTGCGGGTGCAGCCCTGCATCTCCGGGGCCGGAAAACCCGATGGGCCCGGGCCGACCGCGGTCAGATTCGGCGCGAGCAACGTTTCCTGTGGGCTGTGGCCAGCCTTTTCACCGTAATGTGCTTCTGGCTGGGCCGCCTCCCCGGGACCCCGCTACTCTCGCTACCCGAGGCACGCGGCCTCAATTTCGACGGCGGCATCAGCATCTCGCCCGAACTCATGGCCTGCGTGATCGCGATCTCAGTTTATGGCGGGGCCTACATTGCCGAAATCATCCGCTCCGGTTTCAATGCCGTACCGAAGGGCATGAGCGAAGCCGGCCGCGCGCTCGGGCTTTCGGGCTTCCAGGTCTTTGCACGCATTCGTCTGCCATTGGCCATCCGGATCGTCATGCCCACAATGATCAACCAGTTCGTCTGGCTGTTCAAGGCGACGACTATCGGCATCGCCATCAGCTTCACCGATTTTTTCATGGTTATCTCTACCTCGATCAATCAGTCGGGTCAGACCCTGGAACTGATCGGAATTCTCATGGCCGGCTTCCTCGCCATTAACTACTCGCTCGCCTGGGTGTTGAACCGTGTCAACGACGCGATCGCGCTCCGCGGCACACAGCTGAGGATGTGATCCAATGACTGTCGGTTTCTCCGCCCACCAGATCCCCCGCCAGCCGTTGCCGCAGATCCTGAAGGATCACTATTTCGCGACGAAGGTCGACACCGTGGTCACAGTCAGCTTCGGCCTTCTTACGCTCTGGTTCCTCTGGTCCATCCTCGAATGGGCAGTACTGCATGCCTATTTCGACCCCGCGAACCGCGATGCCTGTGTACAGTCCAAAGGTGCCTGCTGGGCCGTGGTCTCGGCCCGCTGGCGGATCGTCCTTTTCGGGCTCTATCCCTTCGAGGAGCAGTGGCGCTCGGGGCTTGCCTGCCTTGCCATCATCCTGACCGTCGGGCTAAGCTGCCTGCCGTGGTTCTGGAACGCCAAGCGCCTTCCAATGCTCTGGATCGCTGGTTTCGCCGCTTTCTATATCCTGATGCGCGGGGGTGTCTTCGGGTTGACCCCAGTTAACGAACGCGACTGGGGCGGGCTGGCGCTGACCCTCTTCATCTTCGCAGCGGTCGTGCTGATCGGAATGCCGCTGGCCATTGTCTTTGCGCTACTACGCCGATCAGAGCTGCCGTGGATTTCCCGGACAATGGCGCTTGTCATCGACACCATCCGGTCTCTGCCGCTTCTGACGATCATGTTCGCCTTCGCGATCGTGCTGCCCTTCGCTACGCCGCACTGGATGAGCGGCCAGCAGCTCTATCGCGTAATCGTAGGCTACGCGATCTTCTTCGCCTGTTACCAAGCCGAAATCATCCGGGGCGGGATGCAATCTCTGCCGGCCGGGCAGGAGGAAGCGGCCAAGGCGCTCGGCCTTGGATACTGGCAGCGTATCAGCCATATCGTCCTACCGCAGGCCTTCCGCAACGCCCTGCCGCCCACAATCAACCAGGTCGTCATCACCTTCAAGGAAACCTCGCTCGTGACGATCATCGGGTTCTTCGACATCCTGGCCTCGGGGCGGGCGGCGTCCGGTACCAGCGAGTGGTCCTTCGCGACGGTCGAGGTCTACGTCTTTGTCGCCTTTATCTTCTTCGTCTTCGTCTTCTCGCTCTCCCGCTATGGCGCGTATCTCGAACGCCGCCTTGGCGTGGGCGTCCGATAATGGAGGCTACCATGTCAGCCCCCGCCATCCGCATCTCCGGCATGAACAAGCTCTACGGCCAGTTCCATGCGCTCCATGACATCGACCTGACCGTTGAGCGCGGCGAGAAGGTCGTCATCTGTGGCCCCTCCGGGTCGGGCAAGTCGACCCTCATCCGCTGCATCAATAGGCTGGAGGAACACCAGTCCGGCACTATTGAGGTCATGGGCACCTGCCTCGACGACAACGTCGACCATATCGACGAAATCCGGCGCGAGGCGGGCATGGTCTTTCAGAACTTCAACCTGTTCCCGCACATGAGCGTGCTGGATAATTGCACGCTCGCTCCGGTGCTCGCCCGGAAGACACCGCGGGCCGATGCCGAAGCGACGGCGCTGCGCTACCTCGCGCGAGTCAAGATCCCCGAGCAGGCACACAAATTCCCCGGCGAGCTGTCCGGTGGACAGCAGCAGCGTGTCGCGATCGCGCGGGCGCTGTGCATGAACCCCAAAATTATGCTCTTCGACGAGCCAACCTCGGCCCTCGACCCCGAGATGATCTCAGAAGTTCTGGACGTCATGGTGGGCCTCGCGAGGGAAGGAATGACCATGGTCTGCGTGACCCACGAGATGGGCTTTGCGCGGCAGATAGCGGACCGGGTTATATTCATGGCCGACGGCCGAATCGTCGAACAGGCTCCGCCTGAGGACTTCTTCAACAACCCGCAAAACGACCGCACGAGAGCCTTCATCGGCCAAGTGATGGGGCACTGATCTGCACTGGCTCGACCCGGCGGCCACGAACACAGGACAAGAAAAAAGGACTCCCACCATGAAACTTCAAGGTGTCATGCCTGCCCTCGTCACGCCCTTCGGCGAGGACAACAAGATCGACTTCAAGGCCTTTGAAACTCACCTGACGAACCTGCGTGCTGCAGGCGTCTCGGGCTGGGTGCCCTGCGGGTCGTCTGGCGAATACAACCTGATGAGCGATGCTGAGCGCGACGAGGTACTGAAGTTCGTCAAGGACTTCTCCAGCGAGGACGAGATCTTGATCGCTGGCACCAACGCGCCGCATACGGCGGGCGTGATCGAAAATACGCGCCGCGCCAAGGAGATCGGCTTTGACACGGTGCTTCTAGCGCCCCCTTTCTACACCAAGCCCACCGACGCGGAGCTTGTGAGCCACTTCAAGGCGGTGCTTGAGGCGGTGGATGTTAATATCGTGCTCTATTCCTACCCAGACAAGGACGGGATCGAGATCAGCTATGACTTATTGGATGCACTAGCCGACCACCCTCGCGTTATCGGGATCAAGGAAAGCTCAGGCTCACTGCAGCGCGCCATTGGTATCGCAACCCGCTACAAGAATCGCATCCAGCTTGTCTCCGGCTCGGACGACATTGCGCTCGACTTCATGTTCTGGGGCGCGGATTCGTGGATCTGCGGACCGGCCAACTGCATGGGCAAGGCGGTCTGCGATCTCGACCGGACCTACCGGGCCGGCGACCTCGGCAGGGCGAAAGAGCAGATGGCGACACTCTACAACGCAATGAACATTCTCGAATCCGGAAAATTCGTTCAGAAGCTGAAATACGGCTGCGAGCTTCAGGGCACATCAGTCGGCGAATGCCGTCTGCCGCTTGGGCCGTTGAGCGACGAGGAAAAGGTGGCGTTCCGCACGGCGATGGAACCCATCCTGAACTGGTAGCCTCCTCAACTGGGGCGGCCCCGACCGTCCCGATCTTTTACCCTGATAAGGTGGAAGGCATCGTGACTGACACTGGCTGGACAACACTTGTCATCGGCGCTGGCGTGATCGGGGCGGCAATTGCGCATGAACTGAAAAAGCGTGGTCGACGGGTGATCCTCGTCGACCGGGATGCGCCGGGCCGGGGTGCCTCCTATGGCAACATGGCCTCTATCGCCGTGACCGAGTTCATGCCATCCTCACGCCCGTCCGTGTGGCGCCAGATCCCTGGCTGGCTCATGGACCCGGAAGGTGCGGTCTGCGTGCGCCCCGCCTACATGCCGAGGCTGACGCCGTGGTTCCTACGGTTTCTCGCGGCAAGCCGACCGCGCAAACTGCGCGACCTTGAGGCGCAAGGGGCGGCGCTCTGCAAGCGCGCCCTGCCCGACACGCAGGCTCTCCTGCTGGAGATCGGCGCAGCGGACGACCTGTCGCAGGAAGGCTGCCTCTCGCTCTATACCGGTAAGGCCGAGTTCGCGGCGGACCGCGACCATATAGAGATCCTCGAACGCTTCGGTTTCCGGCACGAAATCCTTGGTCACAACGCCATTCGCGACCTCGAACCCGAGATCACCGCGAAGATCGACAGGGCCGTACTGTTCCCCGACAACCGCTCACTGAAGGATCCGTATCGTTATGTCACCCGGCTGGTGGAACGGTTCGAAGGGCTCGGCGGCACCGTTCTGCGCGGGACCGTGGCTGATTTCGAAAGGGGCGCACGTATCGAGGCGGTGCGGCTGGTCGATGGCACGCGCCTCGCGGCAGACGAGGTTGTGCTCTGCGCCGGCGCCTTCACCGCGCGGCTGTCAAAAAAGCTCGGCGAACCGATCCCGCTCGAGACGGAGCGCGGGTATCACACGCAGATCGCCAAGCCAGGTATCTCGATACGCCATTCGATCATCTGGCCGGCACGCGCCTTCATGGTGACGCCGACGGCCGGTGGCATCCGCGTGGGAGGCACTGTCGAAATGGCGGGCCTCGAGGCACCCCCGGACTATCGTCGGGCGAAGATCACCGTGAAGCGCGCCTGCGAGGCTCTGCCGAACCTTACCGTTGAGGACACAACCGAATGGATGGGCCACCGCCCCGCGCTGCCTGACACAGTTCCGGTGATGTCCGCCTCCGCGAAGATTCCGGGCGTTTACTACGCGACGGGCCACGGTCACCTCGGACTGACCTATGCCGCCACCTGCGGGCGGTTGATGGGCCAGCTGATTACCGGGGAAAGGCCCGAGATCGACCTTCATCCCTATCGTATCAACCGTTTCTGAAAGGAGCCGAGACATGACCGACAAGGTATGCCTCATCGTCGGTGGGGGGCGCGGCATGGGTGCCGCGACCGCCCGAGAAATGTATGGACGTGGCTACAAGCTGGCCTTGATGTCCCCGTCGACAAGTTGCGAAGAACTGGCCGCCGAACTCGGCGGCGTCGCGCGTCGCGGCAAAGCCGAGAATGCCGAGGACATACAAGGCATCTTCGATCTAGCCATGGGCGCATGGAGCCGCGTCGACGCGGTGCTGATCCATGTCGGCGGACCGCCCAAGGGGGACCTTCTGGAGATTTCCGAACAGGATTGGGATAAGGCGAACGCGATGGTCATCAAGCCGGTGATCCGCATGGCTAAACTGGTCACGCCAGTGATGGAGAAACAGGGCGGCGGCTCGATCGTGAACATCACAACATTCTCAGCCTTCGAGCCCTCGCTGATCTTCCCGACGTCCAGCGTCTACCGCGCCGGGGTCTCCTCCTTCACAAAGCTCTACTCTGATCGCTATGGCCCCTCAAACATCCGCATGAACTGCATCCTGCCGGGCTTCACTGACAGCCTCGATCTTCCGCAGAAATACGCGGACATGTCCGCCTTGGGACGCCTTGGCCACGCTAAGGAGCAGGGCAAGGCTGCAGCCTTCCTGCTATCGGAGGACTCGAGCTACATCACCGGCCAGAGCCTCCGGGTCGACGGCGGCGTGACGCGGGCGATGTGAGGCCAGCATGAGGGATCAAATATACATCGACGGCAGGTATGTCGCATCAGCCTCGGGCGAGATGTTCGACGTCATCGACCCTTCGAACCGTGAGGTGTTCCACCGGGTGCCGGCCGGCAACGCCGAAGATATTGACCGCGCCGTGAGGGCCGCGCGCCGTGCCTTCGACGCGGGCCCCTGGCCACGCATGTCGGGCGTCGAGCGCGCCGCAGTACTGCGCAAGATGGGCGACGAGATCGCCGCGCGCATCAGCGAGATCGCGCGCATCGAGGTACAGGACAACGGCAAGCCGCTGCCCGAGGCCGTCTGGGACATCGAGGACACGGCGGGCGTCTTCCACTACTACGCCGACCTCGCTGAGCGCTTCGACCAAGAGGCGGAGCAGAAAGTCGAACTGGGCATGGAGGGCTTCAGTTCGAAGGCCGTGAAAGAACCCGTTGGCGTCGCGGGTGCAATCATCCCATGGAATTTCCCTCTACTGATGGCCGCGTGGAAGGTCGCCCCGGCCCTCGCTGCGGGATGCACGGTGGTGCTCAAACCCTCGGAACTGACTCCGGTCAGTGCGTTGGAACTCGGCGGGATCGCTGAGCGTGCCGGCCTGCCTGCCGGATGCCTGAACATCATCACGGGCTTTGGCTCCGACGCTGGTGCACCCCTGACCGAGCATCCGTTGGTCGACAAGCTCGCCTTCACCGGCTCGGTGCCGACGGGATCGCGGATCATGGCGATGGCGGCGAAGGATATCAAGACTCTGAGCCTCGAACTTGGCGGCAAATCCCCGCTAGTGATCTTCGCCGATACGCCCATTGAGGACGCCGTAGAATGGATCCTCTTCGGCATCTTCTGGAACCAAGGCGAGGTCTGCTCCGCCACTTCCCGCGTGCTGATCGAGGAGCGCGCGTTTGAAGCGCTGATGGAGCGCCTTGTCGCGGAGGCGCAGAAGATCAGGATCGGCCACGGGCTGGAGGACGGGGTCCTACTCGGCCCGCTCGTCAGCCCTGTGCAGCACGAGAAGGTGCTTAACTGGATCGAGACGGGAAAGAAAGAAGCCAGACTCGTCACTGGTGGTGGTGTGCCCCCGGGCCTCGAAGGCGGCTGCTATGTGGAGCCGACGATCTTCGCCGACGTGCCCGAGGAAGCGACGATCTGGACCGAAGAAATCTTCGGGCCCGTCGTTTGCGTGAAGACCTTCCGGACCGAGGAGGAGGCCATCCGCCTTGCAAACAACACACGCTTCGGCTTGGCTGCGGCGGTCATGTCGGACGACCTCGATCGCGCAAACCGCGTGGCAAGGGCATTCCGTGCAGGGATCGTCTGGATTAACTGTTCGCAGCCCACATTCACCGAAGCGCCTTGGGGTGGCTACAAGCAATCCGGCCTCGGCCGTGAGCTCGGCGAATGGGGCTTAAACAACTATCTTGAAGTCAAGCAGGTCACGACTTGGGACCGTCACAGGCCCTGGGGTTGGTATCTGAAGGAGTAAGCCATGCGCTGGTCAAGAATGCTTCAGACGGTGGACGTGCATTGCGCGGGCGAGATCGGTCGCGTGATCACCGGGGGAGTCCTGAACGTCCCCGGCGTCACCATGACCGCGAAACTACATCACCTGAACCACGTGGACGATAGCCTGCGCCGGTTCCTGTGTTCCGAACCCCGTGCCGCGCCGGCGGGGTCGTTCTGCCTTCTGGTGCCGGCGACGGTGCCGGAGGCCGACATGGGTCTTATCATCCTGCAACCAGATCAGGCGCATGCCATGTCTGGTTCGAACGCTATGTGTGCCGCCACGGCAGTGCTCGAGACCGGCATGGTGCCTATGATTGAGCCGGAAACCGTGATCACCTTCGATACTGCCGCCGGGTTGGTAAGCGCCACCTGCGCCTGCGTAGGCGGCAAGGTAACGAGCGTCGCAATCGGCATGCCGCCCGCCTTCGTCGCGGTACGCGGGGCGACGATCGAGACCAGGGCTTGGGGTGCCGTCACTTATGATCTCTGTTTCGGTGGTGTCTTCTACGCGCTGGTCGACGCCACGGAACTGGACCTGACGCTGACACCCGAGAACGCGCGGGAGATTGCGACCAAGGGCGTCGCGCTGCGCAACCTCATCGCGCCGGCCTGCGCGGCCAAGCATCCGACCGTGCCGGAGCTTGATGGCCTTGCCTACGTGATGTTCCGCGCAAACGACCCTGACGGGGCGATCCGGACCTGCACAACCCTGCGCCCAGGGCGGGCCGACCGGTCGCCCTGCGGCACTGGGTCGAACGCGAACATGGCGGTGCGGCATGCCGCTGGCATAGCGCGGCCGGGTGACCGGATTGTGTCACGCTCGATCATCGGCGGAGAGTTCGTGACCGAGTTCATCGAGGAAACGACCGTCGGAGATGTACCCGCCGCGCTTAGCCGGATCTCGGGCCAGTGCTGGATCTATGCGATAACGCAGATCGGCCTCGACCCGACTGACCCTTTCCCGGAGGGGTTCACCCTCTCCGACACCTGGGGCGGCTGAGCGATGGAGCTGGAAGAACAGACAATCCTGCTCTCCGGCGCGAACGGCGCCATGACTCTTCCGGCTGATCGCTCGGACGCTGCGGGGCCCAAGCGCGAGGTTAACAGTTATATCGACTGAGCCTATTTCCGCGTTGGATGTGTTACCGCCAGTGCCGACAAAACCAGCTCGGCGCAGGTCTCTACCTACCCACCGATTGACAAGACGACATTGTGTCGACAACAATGTAACTGAAGGCATAGTGTCGACATTGCGAGGATAAAAATGCATGAGCTGTCACGCCTATCAGAACTTGTTCCGTCCCGCATGCGACCCGGCGAGGAGCTGTTGGCTGAGGGTAGAGAGATGGCCAAAGATTGGCCCCTCGGACGTTCGGCTTTCATGGAAGCCACAGGCTTTGCCTCAGAAGTTGAGTACAAAACCTCCGTTACATCTCGTGTCATGCAGCACGCTGTCATAGGCTTTCGAAGCGTTGACCGCACGCTAGAAGCATTAAAGCAGGTACACGGCACCTGTGAAGAACAAGGCGTGACAGTGGATCGGTTTGGAATCATCCTCGATTGGTCGATGGGGTATCCGCAGGCATTGCGCGAAAAGGCCACCCGGGGCACGGGGATCGTCCTGTCTGGCCCTGACGATTTTGCACGCTTCACGGGTGCTGCCCATGCCTCGATGCACTTTGGCGATTTCATGTTGGGCCTACCAGGCGCGCTCGACAATACGAAGGCCGCGATTGCTGCTGGAGCAACCGCCCTCGGCAACTTAGGACAGTATTTCACTTTTCGCCTTCCTGGCTGGGACGATGATGTAGCTACGACGGAGGCGACCGTAACCGCACTTGGCCTTATCGCGGCCCAAAATGGTGCAGTATTGGTCCACTCCAACATTGATGACGGATTTGCCGGCCTATTTCAGGATATGTGCTGTAGCTTCGGAATGGTTTTGGTAGAGAAACACCTTATTGAAGGTCTAATCGGTGCACCGCTGGGACATTGTTACGGCCACCATTTCTCTGACCCATTATCGCGTATGGCCTTCCAGGCGGCATTGGCGTCTGTCAGCACCACACCTGGCACCATGATCTACGGCAACACCGTGGGTTATCAGTCCACCGAGGCCGGGAACTACGCTAGTCTTTCCAGCTACCTTCTACCGGACATTATGGCCTTGGGTCGATGGCCCACAGGACACGCTGTCAACCCGGTTCCAGTGACCGAAAACCAGCGCATCCCTGATGTGAGTGAGATCATCGACGCACAAATTTTCGCTCACCGGCTCAATCAACATGCACCGAAGCACGCGGCTTTGGTGAACTGGACGGTCGTTGAGGATTTGGCTGAACGGATGGTTTCTGGTGGCCGTCGCTTTGCAAGCAATCTGCTGTCGGGTCTTGAAGCGTTAGGCATCGATATGGACGATCCCGCCCAAATCTTTATTGCTATTCGCCGTCTTGGCCCGCGAGCGCTAGAAGCCAACTTCGGCCCCGGCCTGCTCACCGACTCATTTCGAACTCCCGAAATTCGTGCGGAATGGGCTTACGAGCTGGACGAGATGGCCGAGGACTGGCTCGCCACTCGGGGCGAAGTTGGTTTGCTCAAAGGAGCTGCTCTGAAGGTATGTGTCGGCACCTCCGACGTTCACGAGCACGGCAAGTATCTGGTCGAACGCGCCCTCACTGGCCTTGGTGTCGAGGCATGCGACGGCGGCGTTTCCGTTGATGCGGAAGTTCTTGTGGAGCGCGCACTGTCGTTCAGGGCCGACGCAATCGCCATATCCACCTACAATGGTGTTGCTCGTAGATATGTTGCTGATGTTCGAAATGCTCTTGCCGAAAAAGGGAGCGAACTGCCCGTCTTGGTTGGCGGTATGCTCAACGAAGTCCCACTAGACTCGAACTCGGACTTACCCATCGATGTCTCAACTGACATCGCAGCGTTGGGCGCGATTCCGTGCGCTGACTTGGATGACATGCTGACAACACTGAATGAAATGGTAAGGAGATAAGCTTATAAATCCCAGATATTCGCACAAGGACAATATATCTGCAGGCGAGGATATAGATGGCATTCTCTATAGTTGCAGATCACATTTTGCCAACGCAAGGCGTAGTCAGATCTTATTCTTGTATGAATTGACCTCACCAAACCACATCACAGGAAGCCACGATAAAATTAAAATAAAGGCCACCTTTCTTGATTACCTTCTCCGTCGAGAGAGGTAAACTCCACTTCTCGGCGGCTGTTTTCAGTTCATTCTTCTTGTGTGTCGCCATGTCAAACAAATCGATCAAGCGAGAGGATTCACCATGAGTTCACCCTCCTGTATTGGCTTCATCGGGACTGGTACGATAACCGCACACATAGTTCGAGGATTAAAAAATTCGAACTTGAGAGACCGGCCAATTACCTTGTCACCAAGGAGTAAAAAAATTGCACAAGAATTGGCTCGGGACTTTAAAAGGGTTGAAGTCGCAAAGACTAATCAGGCGGTGATAGACCGTGCAGATATTATCATTCTTGCCGTCCGTCCCCAGATAGCGAAAGATGTCCTGCGACCGATATCCTTTTCCCGTGAAATTCCAATAATAAGCCTCATGGCCACGTTACCGATAGAGACACTACGTGGCTGGACTAGCGCGTCCCGTATTTGCCGTGCGATCCCTTTGCCCTTCGTTGAGCGTCGCTGCGATGTTATCCCTGTATTTCCACCTCTTCCCGAAGCTATAGAAATCTTCAACGCCCTTGGGCAAGCCTTACCGGTTACTGATCTTACGTCTTTTGACGCATACGCCTCCGGTAGCGCGTTGATGGCCACATATTTTGGAATGATTGAAAGCACAGTTGCGTGGATGGAGGCGCAAGGGATTCCTGAAATGAACGCTGCGACCTACATTGGAGCTCTTTTCTCCAATCTCTCAGCGACACTAGCTGAAAACCCTACTTCTGTCTCAACACTTCGCGATGCCCATGCCACTCAAGGTGGGCTGAACGAACAGTTGCATCAAGAATTCAAGGCTTACGGCGGTGAAGATGCAATTAAAGCTGGTCTAGAGGCGATATTAAAGCGAATCAAAGCCGCTTCACCAACATAAGAGGCGAAGCGGATTGTTGCTCCGACGCGCAATATTCAATCGCTTGCGGTAAGAGCCACTTTTGCAACCATCCGGCGTAGCTTTGAGTCACCCCAAAATATCCGGAAGTGGGCGACATGGCGCTTCCACAAAAAGCAGCCTAATCCTCGACTTTATACCCAAGTCCGGAAATGAGACTGGAATCAGCATCAAGTTTACTATTCCGTGCTTCCAGCGCCTGCTTGACGACATGCGCCAGTTCGTCTGGAAAATTAACGACGCTCTTCTCTTGAAAGCTCAACCATTGCTGAATTTCATTGATCTGACGGTCGATCTCAGATTTGACCCTTTCTTGCGACAAATCGGTGCCACTGATTGTGAAAACGATCGAGTTGGCCTCCACTCGCCCGCGTGGAATTCTGGTAGTCCAGGTGTTGGGCTTAACATCGAACATGTCAGGATCGCCGTGAAATGGCACCCGAACGTCAATAGCCGTCCCTTTGACGTAATGCGGTCCACCAGTCGAGAAGTGGCGCATTCGGTCATGGCTAATGTCGATCTCAATTTCTCGCTGTTTGATCGAAGTATTGTCGGGGTCGAGTTTAGGGACCTCTAATGAGTACTTCTCGCAAAGATGGCTAGCGAGTTCTTCGATGCTCGTGCTGTTAAAGTCTGAGTTTGTTTTTTTGTCTGCGTCTCTTCTCGCCGCCAGTTTCTGGGCCTCAACAACGCGATTCCAATCGTGTTTAAAGAACAATATATCGTCACGCATTGGCATCTACTCCCTCTTGATCGGCGCTTTCAGCGCCTTGGGTGTCATCGTAGTACTCGAGCTTTGGAGTGATTTCGTTCATCGCATAGTGAACAAACTGTTGTCCCAATGCAGTCAGTTCATACCCATCTCCATCATCAAAGGCAGACTTCATGCGGGGGTCAGCGCGATTGGTTCGTTTAGGGTGTTGCTTCTTGACGAAGTTACCTGCGTAGTCCGTGTCCCGGTGCTGGCGAACAACACCACCCGTCGAGAGGTCGCGAAATAGCAACTTGTAAAGGTCGGCCTCCGCCGAATCTTCCCGTGGGCGTCCTTTGCCCAGTCGATCCCAAATCTGACCGCGTGTAATTCCGTCGTTATTGTAGATTTCGCCGATCACAGCGAAATGCAACTCGGAGTAGGTGTGGAGCCAGTCGAGAAAGAGGCGCACGACATCGTCTGACGTGAGGCTTGCCGCTGCGGCGTTCGTCAAGATGTTTCTCACGTATTTTTGTTTCTTCTGGCTTTCGGTTCCAGCCCAGTCTCGGAATGCCTTCTTGACCAGTGCCTGATACTCATCTGAGCGCACGCGAGTCGCGATCTCCTCGTCCTGTAGATTTAACCTAGCTGCGATCTGCGCAATCGTCTGCTGCTTCTCACGCAGTTCGTCCTCAAGCATCTTAATCCACTGCTTAAGGAACTCATTAAGGCGACCCTGTTCTTGCTCGGACCAAAATCCAGCAGCAGCTGAGAACAAGCCTCCGGCGAATGGAACTGCCCCGGCTGCTTGCAGCGCCCCACGCGCGGCTTTTTTCCAACCCTTACTTTTAGGTTCCGTCAGCTTCTTTGTTCCATCGTTGCTGCCCATCATTGCAACTCCTTGCACGGCCAGGCTATACTTTCCGGAGTCACTAGATCGGCTCCACCTACGACCTATCGACACAGAATATGGTATAGGGGAGCAATGTTGCAAGTGGCGCGTTAACATTTCACCGCCATTCTAGCCAGAGCCTTTACGCGCAGTGGTCTGGAAACATGTTCGCGGATCCACTGTATCGCAGCGGCGATACGCGACAATGCCAGGTCAGGCATCGCGATATCGCGCAGCATCCAGCCGAGTGGTGGCCCCAGAAGTATCCGACACAGAATCTCACGCTCATAGGCTGGGGCAAGGGCGGTGATTTTGTCAGGCCACCAATCAGGAGAAGCATGCGCGATCAGGCATCCAGAAATTCCGGCTTCACCGGCACATCTGGGAAGCCAGTATTATATAGATCTCCCCGGCAAATTTGGGCAAGACTGACAGAAAATTGGCGACGATGGGCGGAAAGGGTGTCAGGCTAATCGCCAGATATGGGCAAGGCGCGGTCATGGCTGGGCAGTCACCTGAACACCACGCGCCTGCAGTGTTTCGATCTGATCAGCCATTAACGTTGATGCTTCAGCATCAATTCTCAAGTCATACAGGTCTTCATGTTTCATGACAGCTGCCAGATCGTCGACTTTCGTGCCGGAGATAAACAGGGCTTGCAGATTTGGACTGTTTCTCAGAAAATCAATGTTCTCGATGCCCGTGCCGTCCAGAATGGCCACCTCAAGGGACGGCAGGGCAAGCGTTTCCGGCACCGATGTCAGACCCGCGCCCGAAAAATCAATACGGGTCAAGCTGGACATTCCATCGATTCCCGAAATATCTTCGAGCGCGCTACAGGACAGGGTCAGGTCCGACAACATAGGTGCAGAGGCGATGGGAGACAGATCCGTTAATTCGTGACTGCAGATATAAACCGTTCTTAAATTTGGTAGATTGGCAAGCGGGCTAATATCCTCAATCGAGGATGGCAAGAAGTAGACGCTTTGAAGCGTGCCCACATTTTCCAATGCCGTCAGATCGGAAAGCTTGGGGTTCGTCATGAGCAATTCTTCGAGCCTGGGCAATGTCGAAAGCGGGGAAAGATCATCTATCTTCACGCCATCTGCCCGAATATCGCGCAGTGTCGGATGATCCCGCAACGCTTCAAAGTCGGATAACGAGGTATTCGAGAGATGTAATCTCTCCAGCTTCGGAAGCTGGCTGACGACCGAAATGTCATCAACGCCGGTATAGGAGAGATTCAGGAATTCCAGGTTCTTGAGGCTGCCGATCATTGATATGTCAGTGATTTTGGACGAGCTGATACTGAGTACCGACAACCCTTCCAGACTCGCCAACGTCTCGATCCCATTGAGATTATCCATCTCATATGGATAGATGGACAGTTCGGTGCATTGCAGTTCCAGACATTCCTGAACAGAATTGGCGCGAATGGGGGGCTTGGCTTCATCTGCAATCGCCGCCCCGGTGGCCGCTAACAATGCGAAAATCGCAAAAATCCTGTTCATTCCCTTAGGCGTCGTCTGCATTCAGTGGCTTCCCAATTTTTCAACTGTCTGATTCAAGATCGAAAACAGGAGGCGATCTTGAGCAGACGAACTTTGAGTGACGCACAATGGGCGATCATTGAGCCATTGGTTCCCGGCAAGAAGGGTGATCGTGGCCGCACGGGTGCCGACAACCGGCTTTTCGTCGACGCCATCCTCTGGCTGGCACGGGGAGCCACGCCCTGGCGCGATCTGCCGCCCGAACTCGGTAACTGGCGCACGGTGCATTCGCGTTTCCGCCGCTGGACCCTGGCGGGTGTGTGGGAGAATCTTTTCAAAGCCTTACGCAAAGACCCGGATTTCGAGTATGTGCTGGTGGATGCGACGATCTGTAAAGCGCATGCCGATGCGACTTCTCAAAAAGGGGGCTTGAAGCTGCCGGTATTGGCCGCTCCAGAGGCGGCCTGACCACAAAGGTCCATGCGGCCGTGGATGCCTTGGGCCTGCCGGTCCGGTTCACCATTACGCCCGGACAATGGGGCGATTGCCCGCAGGCGCAAGGCTTGATCGACGGGCTGTCTGACGTGGGCCATGTCATCATGGATGCCGCTTATGATGCCGATTATCTTCGCGATTTCATTGCAAATGACCTCGGTGCGGTGGCGCATATCAAGCGCAATCCAACCCGGCGTGAAGATCGCCCGATTGACTGGGTGCTGTATAAGGAGCGCCATTTGGTTGAATGTTTCTTCAATCGGATCAAACGGTTCCGGAGGATCGCCCTGCGCTGCGAAAAGACCATCTCCTCATTCAAGGCTTTCGTCGATCTCGCCTGCGCTATGGCATGGCTCGCTTAAATGCAGACGCCGCCTAGCCTTTCAAACCGTGCATTTTACCAAGCGACCTATCACTTCGGGGTTACAGCGTCAGTATCCTCGAGCATCCTGGCTGCATTCTGAGCCAACACAGCACCTCCTGCAGCCCTGTCGGCATCGTTTCGGAAGCCTTCCTCGCGTGCGAGTTCGTCGCGACTTTTGGCACACCCGCACGCCAAGCCTTCATGCGTTACTTCCAGATCGGAACTGGACCATCTTGTTGGCGTAGGCCATGATGACCTGGAGTGATGTCCCGTTCTTTGGGTCAGATGGCATTGCCCCGGAGACGTGGAGAAGGGACCGGTTCAATATCATTATGTAATTACCGCCTTAGCTAGACACTTGAGCAACTGATATTTCTCATATGGATGTTCTGATTGTACTCGTTTTCGTGTTCGTCGTGGCGCCATTCGCGCTGTTGATGTGGATGCCGGGCTGGAAGTCGTTCACGGTCGCAGCCGTGATACTGCTCGGCTTGGTAACATGGTTCTGCTTCGAGGCAGCCACAACGCCGCCGAACTATCAACCGGGTGCGGCTTTTGTCGATTGGCTGGTGGCCGCGTTTACCATCGCAGTGATCGTTGGCATCGGGATCAAGGCCACCCTGCTTTGGATAAGGCGAGGAACGCGGACGATGAGAACAGGGGTTGGGGATGACAATGGCTGAGCCGCTGACGGAAGCCGACTACAAAGTTGTGCTCGGGAGCATCTTGCTAACGCATACATCCTCAGCTTTGGAAAAGCTCCATGCCATCAAGCAATCACTTCCAGAAAAGACTCGACAGCTTTTGGTCGGAGTTCATCCGGGTCAGGACGGGGAAGGTTTCTTTGACGTCATGGTTCATCTGGATGGTCCGGATATCTATGTGCTCAACAAGGCAATAGCGCCGTATCGGTCACTGTTTGAAATCCGATGTGTCGATGGCCGCATGCAACCCGATGTTCCCATGTTTGATCCAGATGAACCGGAGTTTTCTGTGAACGATGCCATCGTGGATACATGCATGGAGTGGATCGAGGCACTGTGGCAACAGCTCGAGGGCGTCGGCCTGCCAGCCTTCGTTTTCGGAGAGGAAGGCTACGGGACCGTGGAAAGAAGAACTTTGCGTCCTTGAAAGATCAGGACCGCCCTGTTCTCTCATCTCCGTCGCGCTGACATAGAAACGCGGATAATGAATACAAGGATCATGATAGCTGGCTTATTGGTGATGATCGGAGCGGGCAACCTGCCCGTCGTGGCGGAAACGGCATGGCATAATTCACGCCATCACGGTGAGAGCCATATCCGCAGCCGGGTCACCAACGCGACACCAAAGCTGCACGCCCTATTTCCTGAACTGAACCATGTCACACTCAACCTGTCCACCCTATCCGAAGTCGCCCTGGTAATGAACGCGACGGATTGGACGCCAGAAAGGAAGCGCGAGGCGGCGAAAGCCGGACAGGCTATTCTAGTGATGCCGGTGCGCATGGTTTTCCCGGACACCGGCAGTAGCGTCTATGTTCCCAACGGCAATGGAGACCGAACCCAATATTTTCCCAATCCTGAAATCTTTGCGAAGGCCATTGGCAAAACGCATATATCCCGCGAAGGACAGGCACTCTTTGATGCTCTGGGAATCACGGAGGCGGATTTTCAGAAACATCCCAAGGGGGTGGCCGAGCTACGGATATGGGGCGACATGAATCAGGGAGTTCAGCTTGGGTTCGAAGATGTCGGCGCCAGAGAGGCGTACATCCACTATAGCATCGGGAAAGGCCCCTGGCTAATCACTGAGGTGATTTTCTGGAACATTCCGGCCAGCGGGCAGCCCTATGCAGGAGCAAAACCATTCGGCATCCAGTTCGACATGACAAGACAGGAAGTTCGGGAGCGAGTGACGGTAGAGATGACCGTTGAAGATGCTGCGGCCGATGTCTGGGACTTGGGTGACCTCGAACTGGTCGTCAACTACATCGAGGACACGCAATCCATACGATGTGTCAGCTATAACGTGCCACAAGAAATCGATTAACAGGGGAGCCCGCATGGCACTCAACATCGATAACGCCATCAAGCTGATCGGGCATTCGTCGGATCACCCTAGTCTGGAGAGGTTGCTTCTCGACGCCGGTATCGAGAAGCTGCCTGAGGACGGCGACGACTTTACCTTGAGACAAGTTGAGGCAGATAAAGGCGCGGTCATACTGCAATTCACCACAGCCTATCAGCATAGCTATGGCCCGCCCCGTAGTGAGGGGTCACTGATCCTGGAGGACGTGACGGTTCAGAACTCGCGTTTTGAAGAGGGGATCGGGCCAATCACGGGCAACCTCCCCCTGGGACTCCGGTTGGACATGATGCAAGACGAGGTTGTCGCGCTACTGGGCGAACCGACATCAAGCATGGAATTCCTCGGTGGGTTTTTCCTGACCTATGACGGTCTCTTTCCCGAACTGACCGTGAATATCAGGTTGGACCTCGACAGCCGGATTATCCATTTCGTCCGTTTCATGCCCGCGGAAATCTTGACGGATTGAACGTCAGAGAATCAACAATATGGAAGGTAACAACAACATTGCTCCAGCTCTTTCGACCTTCAGTCGACGACATTTGCTAACCACTCTTGGTTCGGCAGGCTTTCTAGCCAGGTTCAGTTCATCAAGATCATTATCGCAGGAAAGACCGATGAAGCATGACGGTGCGTTTCCCACGCTGCTAGATCTGGATGCATCACTGGCATCTCGTGGTGTCTCCGGCGCAGATCGACAAATGCTTCTCAAACTGGCCAAACCCGCCATGGCCTTCCCGTCAACGGTAATGGAAGACAGCAACATACCAACAGGCACCAGCAAGATTGGTGGTGCTCCTGATATGCCGCGGGGTATGGGCTGGCCTTTTCGGGAGGCAACCGAAGTCGGAATGAGAGAGGTGGCACAGCTGCGTAAAATGCTCGCAGAAAACCCCAGCGATTATCTGGAAGGCGAGTTGTCTCTGAAAGCGCCCCTCGCATCAGCAGCTGCGCCACTCACCTTCATGGCGCAAGTCGATCTTGTGGCCTGTGCCGCAACGGGAGGCGATATGGATCCCGACATTCCAACGGAAGGAATATTCCTGCTCTTTTACGACCTCGTATTCCGGCCTTGGTATGGTCATGAATCAAGCGGGAATGCCGTCTTCCGGCTTCTGCATGTCACAGCCGAAAAGACGATGCTTGTGCGGCGGGAACCTCCAGAGATCGGCTATCCCCTTTTCGGTTCCATGGAGGAGTTCAAGGATCGGCTGCCATCGGCGCTCCTCGATCCCGTGCCCACATACACATTGCCGGACTCAGGCTCCTCTCCGTTTCTACTTCATTACGACATCACCAAACCATTGCCGCATGACGAATGGCTGGACAGTGACCGTTTCAGCCTTGGAAGCGCAATCCAATTGGGTGGTTGGCCGGAAAACATACAAGGCGATATGGCAATTGAACTGGCAGCCGATGATGCCGGTATTGAACTGCCTTACGGCGACGCGTTCCTACCTGCCGCGCGGGCCATCGAACCCCTGGCGGAACAATGGGTTCACCTGATCCAGCTCGGCGATTACGACACGCCTTACAATGATTTCGACGGGCTCTATCACGTCTGGATCAAACGCGAAGACCTTCGACGGCGAGATTTCACCAAGGCGCGTCTTGTCTACCGAACAACCTGAGCCCCGTCACCTTCCAATTGCCATGTTTGCCATCCCAATTCCAGGGTATTGAAAGGAGCAGCTAGGCTCGACACAAAGGCTCAGCGGGGTTCCGTTTAAGAGGTGCCTTCGGCTCGGCTTGGCCATCTCCCGGCCGCTCAGGACATTCATTTGACGGCCGAGACGCGCAAATCGATCGATCAGGCTGATGACTTGTCTGGGAGAAATGGGTCGGGATGATGTAACACCCACGATCCCTGGTGCGATGATCCATCCGGTTGCGCCTGGTTCAACCCTGCCCTTAGACGTGTCTCCGCCTTCAAACGTGGACTGCCGACCGCCACCGCCGATGTGTCTGCAAAATGAATGACCAGTCCGAGAGAGAACTTGGCAGGATCGTTCGATGTGGCGTTCTTCCCGTCCGCGTCAACATAGAATTGGGAAATATCAGATTGACGCGACGCAGCACCAACCGCTCTATTGGCATTCAATGGCAAGAAAATGCGTATAGCAGTTAGATGGCAAGCTGCCCAAGCAAGAGCAACAGAGATCAACCAACTCCTGAACTGATCTGGAGGCCTTTTGTGACAAGCACACCAAGCAGCGAAGAGCGTATTCCTCTATCAAAGCTGAATTTCCCGAAATTTCATTACCGAAGCAATGAACGCCTCGTCGGCAAGTTTCCGGAAGACAGGCTTCTCTTCGTTTACGATGGCGTTTGTGTGCTCTGCTCGGGTGGCGCTAAAATGGTGGCAAAACGTGACAAATTCGACCGCGTTCGTTTTGTTAGCGGTCAATCTGAGCTTGGGAAGGAGTTCTTCAAGCATTACGGTTTGCCTTCCACTGAGTTTACAGCGCAGCTCGTGATCGCTGACGGTGAAGCGTTCACAGGCTTCGATGGTTTCGCCGAGACCATCAGACGACTCCCCATCAGCTGGCTGCATCTGGGCAGGCTATTGCGATACCTGCCATTCAAGGAAAAGATATACAGCTGGTTGGCAAGAAATCGTTATCGCGTGTTTGGGCGCCGTTCCAACTGTATGATACCGCCCGTGGAATTGAAGAAGCGATTTATCGCTTGATCAAACAGTTAAACCGGATCAATCGGATTGGGCCGATCAGGTTGGTATCAACACGGTTCCATAGGCGAAAATCAGAAATGGGTATGAAACACATATGACAAAGATCACCGCCATCCTCGTATGCCTGCTGCTTGCAGGCTGCATGGGAGAAGATGATCCGGTGCCAACCACGGTGTGCGATGAGCCGGATCCGGTAACGGGAGTCCAAAGCTGCGGGTGATGTGGAGTCTGAGATCAGGCTAATGGATTAAGTGTTATCAGCCTTCATTCTGCTTGATTTGCGCCATGGCGCCGAGCAGCGCGTGTTCGACTCCGCTCTTCGTGTTCCCGGCGACGAAAACGATATTTCCCCCGGCTTCGGCGGCAGTCGTTACGGCCTCCATCTCGTTCACGGAGGTGAAGAAATCCAGCGCGTCCTTGTCTGTCAGGCCCGTGGTGGCCGTGAATTTTTTCAAAGCCTCGGCATTCCCTTCCGCAATGATATTGCGGAACTTGGCATAGGCCTCACCCTTGATGCGCAGGGATTCTCCCTCGGCATTCGCCGCGGCAACGGATTTGATCCGCAGCGCCTCGCCTTCATTCGTCGCGGCGTCTTTCAGGCGTTGGGCGGCGATCACCCGGTCGAAGGCTTCCCGAAGCTCGGTCGAGGGCTGCGGGTCATCCACGAGGACGTTCTCGATCTTGAAGCCGAACTCGCCCATCCGGGCAGCGAGAGTTTGCTCCACATCCGTTTCGAACGCGTCACGGGACTTGAACAGATCATCGAATGTCATGCTCGAGGCTGTGGCACGAACCTGGTTCACGACATATGAGCGGATCTGGGTTTCCGGGTCATCGAGACGGTAGAAGGCATCCTGCGCGCCGCCCTCCTTCACCGCGAACTGGACACGGATCGGAACGACCACGAACGCGTTGTCCGAGCTTTTCACGCCCACGTCTTCGCCGATCTCGCGGACGCGCATCGAAAAATTGCTCGTGGCGGACTGGATGGGCCAGGGCAGCTTGAAAGAAAGCCCCGCCTGACGAACCGAGCTGAATTTCCCGAAGGTCTCGATCAGCCGGACGTTTTGCTGACTGGTGATGACAATCATCGATGGGAGCAGGAGGATCACCAGGAAGATGATGATAGGGAGCCAGGGGTTGGAAAGCAGGAAATACATGATGGCCCTTTCGGGATGGGGTTTCGGAACAGGTCAGTGATCAGGAAATGCGTATTCAGCCAAGCTGTCGTCAATTTAAGTAATCGGCGTCCGTGACTTTCTCCATCCACGTAACAGGTGATCCGTCGATGGATTCCTGTATTGCGATATGGCTCATGGCGGTGTCGGGAGCGGCGCCGTGCCAGTGCTTTTCCCCGGCCGCAAACCAGACGACATCACCGGCGCGAATTTTCTCGACCGGCCCGCCCTCACGCTGGACGCGGCCACAGCCAAAGGTCACGATCAAAGTCTGACCGGCCGGATGGGTGTGCCATGCCGTGCGCGCGCCCGGCTCGAATGTCACATGAGCGCCACTGGTACGGCCCGGAGCCTCCGCCGAGAACAACGGATCGATACGGACAGGACCGGTAAACCAGTCAGCCGGGCCAGCACCGGAGGGCGTTTGCCCCGGGCGGATGATTTTCATTTGCCAATCCTTTCGCTTGTTTGCAGTTGCTGCATGATCTGCTGAACATCTCCGAAATGCACCCTCGCTCCGTGCCTGGCGTAGATCTGAACAGTAGATCCCGAGTTAGTCGATCTGAAGCTGCACATTATGCGGAGCTGGGGCATGGAGATGCCCAGAATATGTTGACATGTTTACACCCGAAATGGGCGTTGCGAATATCCTTGCTTCGTCACCAGCGTCCCGATCAGGATCAGACCGCCGTTCAAAGCGGGTTTTGCCAGAAATATACCTTCGGTGTTAGGGTCATCTCACCCCCACATCCGGAGATCATCATGCGCATTCTCCTGCCAATCCTTTTCCTCGCCCAACTCTCGGCATGCGTCGAGGCTGAATCACCGGCGATCCTGCGCGACCGGCAGGAGGCCGCATGCACCGCCGTCATCGCCGCACATGTTCGGCGTCCCGCCAGCTCCGTCGCCTCTCGTTGGCTTTCCGAGACAGGGGGCGTGGCGAAAGTCGAAGCATGGGACAGCGACCGGCGGCATATCTGCGATGTGGACAGCTCAGCAGAGGTTCTGGGCTATTCTCATCCGAATGCGTGACCTGAGCCCTTCCGATTGTAAGGCCCTACCCCGCTGGAAAAGGTGAATAGTCAGTTCCATATGCCTTCGCCGGGCTGGCAGGAAAGCTCTGATTCGGCCAGTAAACGACTTGCTTTCGCTTTGCTGAGGCATGACCCGAGCAATTGCAGCGGAGTCATACTATCCGCCCACCCTGTTTTCTTTTGAGCAGACATATCGGATGCAACACTATCAGTCCAAATCCGCCTTACCCGCTATGACATGCGCAGTTTGGTCACCCCCCTACCCTCCTATCTTCAACGAAACGCCGAAGACGATGGCGAGTCCAAGGATACTTTATAATCTCGCCAACACATCCCGGAGATCATTGCTGGTTTCGTCGACACTGCATTCCGGGAAATTGCCGGACATGAAATCGCGATACACTATCGAACGAGAATTTCATGCGATCTCTGTTGGCCAGCGCTTTTCTGGTCTGCGCAACTACCCGCCCTTTCTTCGCTGACTCGGCGAAATCCCGCGTTCTGATGGACATCCGGACATCGGATATGCTGAAGAACCGTATGAATGGGGTCAGCATCGTGGCCGATTGGCAACCACCCAAAACTTGGGATTGTGAAGATCGCTGGCAACCATGTCACAAAAGCCGCAACCGGACCGACTTCCCGAAAGAGTTCGCGCTTCAAGGCCCGATCTCACATATTCTTACGCTGCACGAGGAGTTTGTCGATCCGGCGCCCGTCCACATCCACAACCTCGATCCGCCAGCCGCCAAGCTCGAAATGTTCGCCCGGTTGCGGCAACATCCCCAGCTTTTCCAACACGAGGCCAGCCACCGTCGCGTAGTCGCGATCCCCGTCGAGCAACAATCCTATTCGTTCCGCGAATTCATCGACGGGGGTCCAACCTGCCACCAGAAGGCTGCCGTCCTCGCGGGAAACGATCTTCGCTTCGGCTCCTTCGCCCTCGTGGAATTCACCGACAATTGCCTCGAGTACGTCCATCGGGGTGATGATTCCCTCGAAATGACCGTATTCGTCATATACGAGAACCATATGCGCAGGGGTCTTGCGTAGCATCTCGAGCACATCAAGCGCAGCCATCCCGTCGCGAACCACCGGCGCTTCGACGATCAGATCGCGCAGTTCCGGCGCTACACCGGATGCTCCGGCATCAAGGAAATCGCGGGACTTGACGACACCGACAATATCGTCGGGACCGCCACCTCGCACCGGAAGACGCGAATGATCCGTTTCCCGAAAGCGCGCGACCACGGCCGCCGGATCATCCGCTATATCCACGAGTTCGACCTCGTGCCTCGGCACCATCAGCCCCCGCGCCGTGCGGTCGGCAATCCGCATTACCCCGGCGATCATCTCGGTTTCGGCCACTTCCATCACGCCGGCGGTGCGGGCCTCCGACAGAACCAGCCTGATCTCCTCATCCGTCACGCCGTTATCCGGGGTGCCGGACTGACCGAGAAGCGCAAGCACGATCTTGCCAGATTTGTCGAGCAGCCAAACCACCGGCGCGGCGGCAATCGAGATGGCTTGAAGAAGCGGCGCGATCCGCGCGGCCGCGCTTTCGGGGGCACGAAGCGCGATCTGCTTGGGCACCAATTCCCCGAACACCAGCGATAGATAGGTGATCGCGACCACAACACCCCCGACACCGATGGTCTGTGCCAGGGCGACGCTCAACCCGGCCGCAGTCAGGGCATCGGCCAAGCGCACGCCGAGCGTCGCCCCCGAAAAGGCCCCGGACAGGATACCGACCAGGGTGATGCCGATCTGCACGCTGGACAGGAACCTGCCGGGGTCCGCCGCAAGGCGCATGGCGATCCCGGCCCCGCGGCTGCCATTATCGGCCATGACCTTGAGACGCGCAGTGCGCGAAGAGACGACGGCAAGCTCGGACATGGCCAGAACGCCATTAACAAGCGTCATGGTAAAAACGATCAGGATCTCAAGCAGCATGCTCTATCGGTTCCCTACGGGTCCAATCTCTCTTCCGGTTCTCGCGGCCAACGTTCCTCCTGAACATCCGCCACCTTGACCCAGCCTAAACTAGGTCGGACATGGCGACCATGGAAATGATGCGCCTCCTCTCTCTCACGATCATCTTATCCCATGCCGACACGGATGAGCGATAGAAGCAGATCATCACAGTGGCGAAGGTGGGAACGGATGCCATAGATGCGGAATGCATCTCGGATTTCATCTGTCCGAGATACCTGCGCCATTCCGAAGATCGATGCCGGATGGGATTGCTTTCCTTGCGGCGCCTTCAGCGGTTCGGCCATAATTTACCCAAATCGCCCGTCTTTCCATGATTCTGAGCGTCGCGAGCCGAAATGCCGTCATTCGAACAAGATTACTCCTTTGGTGGCGATAGATGTCTGCTCGCCTTGACCATGACATATGCGCCGACCAAACTATCCTTGGTCATTTTGACCACCTCCCTGTTGGACTTGCCTCGCGCCGACCGGCGCGAGGTCTTTAATTCGACTGCTTGCAAGATTTTGGGGGTGGATCAGGTCTGAGATTCAAACAGGATGCTGGCAGCGAGATAGCCCGTATGTGGTGGTGCGGGACCTACTTCGTTTTTCCAGACCCGGGCAGTTTTCGAAGCCCTTGGGGTGGACAGAGGCTTAATTCTGCCAAGCAGGAACGTCTTGAGCTTGAAAATGAAAGACTCGGATCAGGGGTCCTGCAGCTCATCAAGTCGCGCGTTGGCAAGCTCAGCGTAGGCTTCATCAATCTCGATGCCTATCCCGTGCCAGCCAAGTATCTGGGCCGCGACCAGCGTGGTGCCTGACCCCACGAATGGATCCAGAACGACACCTGCCTTGCCGTGCATGCGAAGGCATCGCAGCGGAAGGCCGACGGGAAAAGCTGCGGGATGATTGAACTTTCCGGCCCTGCTGCGAACCGTCTCGTAAGGAATGTACCAGGAGTTTCCAGCGCATCTCCTGTCCGATCTCGCATGTCTCCAGCGGTCAATATTACTCTTGTCCTGGTAGGGTACGCCGACAGCGAGACGATCAATTTTCACATCGCCACGCTTCGTAAAATGGAAGATCTCTTCGTGAGTGCGGTTCAGATATCGCTGGCTGTTGACCGGTTTGAAATGGCCGATCGATTTCTCTCCGATACTGATATTCTTGACCCATGAAATCCGATTCTGCAGCATCAGGTGCTTTCGAAACTCCGCCGCGACATCCGACGAAATCCACGGATCCGGCCCCGCACCGAGATTGATAAAGACTGATCCGTCATCCGCCAGCACCCGCGTAATCTGCGAGGCAATTTCTTCCATCCATTCCATATATTCGGAACGAGGCTTGCTGTCGTGATACGTGCGATACCTGATGCCAATATTATATGGCGGGGAGGTGACCACGGCATCAATACTGTTTGCTTCGATCTTGCGCAGGAGATCAAGGCAGTCACCGACCACAACGGTCTGGGAAGGATCATGGTCCTTGCGAGATGGGATCGTGTTGGGAAAGGCGGGAAAAACAGGCGCGGCATCGAGATGCCCGCGCTGCAGGAAATTGCGATCATTGATTGTCATTCTTGTCGGCACTCCGGTTAAACAAGCCGACAGGAATAATAGTGCCGTAAATGCTGCTGGAAACAAGTGTGTGCGCGTAATCCACAGGTTTCGATTGCTGTGGCTCTCCCATGGCCAGGCAGGGAATGAACTGAGTGAAGGCCTTTTCCACAACCGCCACGCGCCTCGTGTTGCCTTCATCAATCACGCCGGCCTGCTGCCCAGCGTCGATGGTTTTCCTGAGCAGCCTTTCCACACTTTTCACGCCAATCCACTTACGCCAGCGGGCCAGGGTACGCGGATTGAGCGGAGGGCAATGGGAGATAGATTTGACACTTCAGCGGAGGGCTAATTGCCTTACTCACCGCGCCCTGGCTGTCAGGCAATTGAAATCACAGCACCTGCGGGAAATAGCAGTCCGTTGCAGGGGTGCGGCGCTGCAGAACAGGCAGATGCCGTTCGTCCTAAGTCCATACCAGGCAAGGCCCGATGCGGCTGATCTCGATCTTGGAGGTATCGCTAAGATGTTCCTCATCGACCTACTGGAAATCGACCCGGCAGGGGCTAGATGTTGACAACTTCGAGATTGTAATCGCGGATGAAGGTGTCGGTCATGGCAACTCCGGGACCATCAGGTCATCAACTGGACCATCCAGATGCAACCGTGCGCCGGTCAGAGCTTGCAGTTCGTCAAGGGAAACCGTGGTCAATTTCTCGCGCAGCACAAAATGCCCTTCCCGTATGTCCACGACTGCCAGCGACGTGTAGACGCGGGTCACACAGCCTAACCCGGTTAACGGCAAAGTGCAGGTCTCGACCAGCTTTGGCCGGCCGTCCTTGGTCACGTGATCGCTGATCACGGCGACCTGCTTCGCGCCATGAACCAGATCCATCGCGCCGCCCACCGCCGGAACATGCTTTGGCCCGGTAGACCAGTTCGCGAGATCGCCATTCGCGGCGACTTCATAGGCGCCAAGAATTGCCACATCCAGATGACCGCCGCGAACCATTGCGAAGCTGTCGGCATGGTGAAAGAACGAAGCACCGGGTTTAAGGGTCACCGCCTTCTTCCCGGCGTTGATGAGATCCCAGTCCTCCTCTCCGGCTGCAGGAGCCTCGCCAAAATTCAGGATCCCGTTCTCGGTGTGAAAGATCGCCTCGCGTCCAGGAGGCTGGTATCGAGCCACCATCTCGGGAAACCCGATGCCGAGGTTGACGTAAGCACCATCGGCAATGTCCTGTGCCGCACGCCAGGCGATCTGGTTGTTTGTCAGTTTGTCCATGGTTCAGTTCTCCAATGGGTAGGCAGCACCTGCGCGCACCAGGTCCTCTTCCTGATGAGGCCTGGAAAGATCGACGACCTTCTGAACGAAGATTCCCGGCGTGACGACGGCCTCGGGATCGATGCCTCCAGGGGCCACAATACGCCTCGCCTGAACAATAGTCTCGGCCGCAGCCATGCACATCAATGGGCTGAAGTTGCGTGCGGCCATCCGAAAAGTCAGGTTACCATGGCGGTCCGCCATATCTGCCTTGATCAGCGCGACATCGGCCTTCAGCCAGCGCTCCTGCAGGTAGACGCGTTTCTCGAACTCGGCGACCGGCTTGTCGCGCGCCAGATCGGTGCCGACTCCGGTTGGAGTGTAGAAGGCAGGAATACCCGCACCCCCCGCGCGAATGCGTTCGGCCAGCGTGCCCTGCGGGACGAGTTCAAGCTCCACCCTGCCCTCGCGCCAGGCAGTATTGAACACGCTTGCGTCAGCTGAGCGGGGGAACGAACAGATCATCTTGCGAACCATCCCCACTTCGATCAGCGCAGCAAGGCCGAGATGCGCGTTGCCTGCGTTATTGTTCACCACGGTCAGCTCACCCGGATGCCCGGTCGCCCGAAAGCGGTCAATCAGCGCATGGATCAATTCAAGGGGTGACCCCGCGCCGCCGAAACCGCCGATCATCACCGTCATGCCATCCTCGATACCGGAAACTGCGTCGGCCAAATTCGCTACAATCTTGTCCATCACCTCTCTCCCAATCTTCCCGACTGATCCGCAAATTGTCGATCAGCTGTCGATAACAGCCGTTGCCGCAATCTCGACCAGCAGGTCATCGGCAATCAGGGCACCCGCCTGCAGCAGCGTCGTCGCCGGACGGATATCCCCGAACACTGCACCATGAGCACGTCCAACGGCGTCCCAATCCTCCATGCGCTTCAGAAACACCCGCGTTTCGATTACGTCAGCCAAAGACGCACCGACCTCCGTTAGCGCGGCTCCGATCCGCGAAAGAACCTCGCGGGTCTGCGCCTCGGCATCTCCAGGATACATCGCTCCGTCCGGCCCCGAAGCTGCAGTGCCGGATACCACCACCAAATTGCCTGCGCGCACCGCCCGCGAATAACCGATGGCGGCACCCCAGTGGCCGGTGACCTCAACTTGTTGTCTCATGGCTGTCACTCCTTCGAAAATGCCTTGGGCAACGCCCGGTCAAAGGCATCGATAATTTCCTGGATGTCATCGGGCGTCATGGCTGTCGAAAAGGCCATCAGGCCGTTTGCTGCAATGATCACGCCCTCGTCGAACAAGGAACGGGCCAAGGCTGCTACACGCTTCGGTCCGTCCCCTGCGGCGAAGGTCGAGCGGAAATCGGTCAGTTCGGCATTGCTCAGGTGCATGCGGCGCAGCGAGCCTAGTCCCGTCACCTGGCCTTCAATGCCATGGCGGCGGAAACAGTCGCCGATACCTGCATCGAAAAGTTCGCCAAGGCTTTCGAGATGTTCAAACGAAACTGGCGTCAGGTCTTCCAGTGCCGCGATGCCGGCCATCATGGACATGGGATTGGCGCTGAAGGTTCCGCCATGCGGCACAGCCGGGCTGCCTATTGTCGGGTCGAAGACGGACATGACTTCCCGCCGCCCTCCGATCGCGCCGATGGGGAACCCGCCACCGATCACCTTCCCTAAGGTGGTGAGATCGGGATCTACACCGAACCGCCCTTGCGCACCATGATAGCCCAACCGGAAGGTGATAACCTCGTCCAGGATCAGAAGTGCGCCGAGTTCGCGCGTCACGCGGCGCAGCATCTGAAGAAATTCAGGCTTAGCCGGCACGAGACCGGCACGATTCGGCATCACGTCGACCAGAACTGCCGCCAGGGAATTGCCCTTTGCCCGGAGGATCGCTTCGGCAACGGGCGTGTTGTTGAAAGGTATGACGACCACATCGTCCAGCACGCCTTGTGGCGTACCTTTTGCGGTCGGCACGGAGGCCGGATTGTCAATCTCACCCCAGGATTCCGGGCGGGCTTCCTGGCTGGTTTCAGCCGGGTCGTAGGTGCCGTGATAGGCCCCCTCGCATTTGGCGAATCTCGAACGCCCGGTGAAGGCTCGCGCCACCTTGATCGCGTTCATCACGGCCTCGGTTCCGGAGTTCGTATAGCGCAAAAGCTCGACCGACGGCAGGCGCTCGCAAAGCATCTCGGAAAGCCTGATCTCACCCTCGGTAGCCATTCCGAAGCACGGACCCGCGTCAATCTGGCGCCGTGCAGCTTCGCGGATACGTTCGCTGCCATAGCCATGGATCAGCGCAGTAAAATTGCCGACCGCATCTATACGATCATCTCCGTCGATGTCTGTGATGCGGCAACCGTGGCCTCGCAGGGCGTAAACCTGATGAGGCTGGCGAAAAACGGTGTGACGGGTATTTCCCCCTGGCATCACCTTTTTTGCGCGATCATAAAGTGTAGCGGATTTCGAGGTTTCGAACATGTTTGGTCAGCCTTTCACGGGACGAGGTCAAAGGAAGAAGACGGTGCCAGATCTATCCGCTCGCGCCGGAACGTGGCTCCGACCTCGAACTCTTCAGCAAAGCGGCGGCCGGACCAGACGGCCTGGAAAATGGCAGCTGGCGCCTCGCAATCACCGATACGGGAGACCGCCGGTCCGCCCGACATGTCTGAGAGTTCAGCGAAAAGGCCGCCATGCGGCTGGCGCGCTGTGACAAGCACAACCGCGTCCGTGTCAAGGATGGTTTCGACACCAGTACGGACGTCATACAACGTGGCCTTGTCGCCATCGGTGCCGTTCAAGCCGGTGTGAGTCACCATCCGCACACCCAGTCCCTGAAGACGGCGAACCGTTCGGATATTCTCCAGCGTGTTGAGGGTGAATGCTGAGATATCCGCTGCGGGTGTTACGAGCGTTACCTGCGCCCCCTCATAGGCCAGCTTTTCGGCAATCACCGCACCCATGTAATAATGGTCATCGTCATAAACGAGCACATCGCCTGGCGGCGGGCAGCGGCCGCGCATGATGTCGTCCGGCGTGTAGAGCGGCATCAGGGAAGAGAGCGGCAGAGGCCGATGTGAGGCCCGGCCAATGCCGTCCTTGCGCCAAGACGATCCGGTTGCCAGCACGACCTGATCGGCCTCGAACTCGAGGATATCCTCGGCGCTCAATTCGCTGGACAGATAAACGTCAACATTTGGCATCTTACCGATCTGGGTCACGCGCCAGTCGCGGACCCGCAGCCATTCGCGCAGGCAGGGCAATTCAGCTTCCAGCGTCACCCGCCCTCCCAGCCGCTTTTCGCTCTCGGCCAGCGTCACTCGATAGCCGCGCTGTCCCAAGGCGCGGGCACATTCCAGCCCTGCCGGCCCTCCTCCGACGATCAGAACGGATTTCTCGGATTTCGCCGGTCCGATGCGTTCTGGGTGCCAGCCACGTCGCCATTCGTCTCCGATCGTCGGGTTCTGCGTGCATCGCAAATTCACCATCGCGAAGTGGCTGGAGACACAGATGTTGCAACCAATGCACTCGCGGATATCCTCATAGCGTCCTTCCTCGATTTTCTTGGGAAGGAACGGATCCGCAATCGACGGACGCGCCGCGCCGATCATATCCAGGACGCCTCGGCGCACGAGGCTGGCCATCGTATCGGGAGAGGTAAAGCGGCCGACACCGATCACCGGCTTGGTGGTCACGCTCTTGATACCCAGCATGAACGGCTCGTGGTCGTTTTCGGGGGCAAAGCGCGAGGTGGGGGAGTCGTCGGCCCAGGTTCCGACCACCAGGTCCCAGAGATCGGGCAGTTCGGCCAGCATCGAGATCGCCTCGATCCCCTCATCGGCGACGCGAAGGCCTTGGTCACCAAACAGCTCATCCACAATCAGGCGGACCGAGATCGCCACTCCCTCGCCGGCACCCTCGCGTGAAACCTCAATCAGCTCCTTCAGCAAGCGCACCCGGTTCGCAAGACTGCCACCATATTCATCGCTACGCTGGTTGCGCGGGGAAAGAAACTGAAAGGCGATGGTCGAGAAATTCGAATCGACATTGATGATGTCGAAGCCAGCCTTGCGGGCCCGGATGGCTGCCGCCTTCCACCAGTCCCGCAGATTGCGGATATCGCTCTTGTCCATCGCGCGAACCTGGACGGGATGATAGCCGCTGACGGGGCGGTCCATCGGCCCCAATGGCACCTCCCGGGTCAGGCGATTGCCATTGTAATTGGCAGGATAGGCCAGTTGCACCCCAGCGAGAGAGCCGTGCTCGTGAACCGCATCACACATCAGCGCGAGGGGCGGGATATCCCCGTCGTCCCACAGCATTTGCAGCACTTCCGGCATCAGGTCACCGGTGGGGTGAACAGAGCAATGTTCGGTATTTACGACCGCCCATCCGCCTTCGGCCTTGATTCCCCGCATCCTGGCATGTGCCTGCGGCCGCAGGTTGCCCATTCCGTTGCAGTGCGGTGTCTGGTAGAAACGGTTCCTGGCGATATGCGGACCGATTTTCACGGGCTCGAATAGTATATCGAAGCGGGGATCGCGCATGGCTACTCCATTGCCCCCGCCGGGCTTCGGCGGGGGAGACATAGGTGGCTGGAATGGTCAGGATCAGCGCAGCTTGATCCAGGTGGTCTTCAGTTCGGTGTATTTCTCGATTGCGTGCAACGATTTGTCCCGGCCGATGCCCGACTGCTTGTAGCCCCCGAAAGGCACGGTGACGTTGCTTTCATCGAAGTTGTTAACCCAGACCGAGCCCGCCCGCAGCCGGCGCGCGGTGTTCAGCGCGGTGTTGATGTTGTCGGTCCAGACCGCTGCCGCAAGGCCGTAGATCGAATCATTGGCGATCCGCACAGCATCCTCGGGGTCCTTGAAGGTGATCGTGGCAAGGACAGGACCGAAAATTTCCTCCTGCGCGATGCGCATGTCGTTTTTAACATCATCGAACACAGTCGGTTCAACGAAGTAACCGCCGCTTTCCGTACGGACACGCTGTCCTCCAGCGATCAGTCTGGCGCCTTCTTCCTTTCCGATGCCGATATAGCCAAGAACGCGATTCATCTGTTCTTCGGTGACGATGGCGCCCAACTTAATCGATGGATCCAACGGGTCGCCGGGTTCGAGTGTCTTGCCTACCGCAATGACTTTTTCGATGAATTCGTCCTTGATGCTCTCCTGCACCAGAAGGCGCGATCCGGCATTGCAGACCTCGCCCTGGTTGAAGAAGATCCCAAAGGCGGCCGCCGTCGCAGCCTCGTCCAAATTGCCGCAATCGGCCATGACGATATGCGGCGTCTTACCCCCGCATTCCAGCGCGATGCGTTTCATATTGGATTGCGCGGAATAGCCGAGGAAGAATTTGCCCACCTGCGTCGAGCCGGTGAAGGTCACCGCATCCACGTCCATATGCAGTCCAAGCGCTTTGCCCGCTGTTTCGCCGAACCCGGTCACCACATTTAACACGCCTTCGGGGATGCCCGCTTCCAGCGCAAGTTGACCTAGGCGAACAGCAGAAAGCGGCGACTGTTCGGCTGGTTTCAGGATAACCGAGTTCCCAGCCGCCAGTGCTGGGCCCAGCTTCCACGACGCCATGAGAAGCGGGAAGTTCCAGGGCACCACCGCAGCAACGACACCAAGCGGCTCGCGCGTGATCATTGCGAGCACATTGTCAGGCGTCGGGGCAATCTCGTCATAGAGCTTGTCCACTGCCTCGGCATACCAGGAAATGGTATTTGCCGACCCAGGCACGTCCACCGACAGAGCATCGGAAATTGGTTTGCCCATGTCCAGCGTCTCGAGAAGCGCCAGTTCTTCCGCGTGCTCGTGCATCAATTCAGCAAAGCGTTGCAGGATCTTCTTGCGTTCGGCAGGTGCGCGACGCGACCAGCTTCCACTTTCGAAAGCGGCCCGCGCCGACCGAACCGCTGCGTCCACGTCGGCGACGTCCAGAGACGCCACTTCGGTAAGAACTTGGCCGGTCGCCGGATTGATGGTGCCGAAAGTCTTACCCGATTGCGCATCAACCAGCTTTCCGCCGATCAAAGATTTACCAACGAACCGATGCGCCTTGGCCGCATCGTGCCATTTTGATTGATTGACCGTCATATTAGTCTCACTTTTTGATAATAAAGATCATTAAGTGATAATAATGGCAGAGATTCGCAGTCTGTCAATCAAAAATATCCTCGTAAGCCATTGTATTATTTGAAATAATATTGAATATATATCATCATCCCCTAAGCGATATGCAGAGGGACGGCCATCAATTCAATTTTCTCGCCATTTACCGAGGCGAAAGAACCCAGAGTTTCAGCTCTGAAGCGGGAGGCTCGCTCGATGCTCGAGTAAATTTACAAGGCGGCTCGCAGAGTTCTTCAATTCAGTCTCAATCAGAGACCTCTTTCGTTCTGTCAGGGCGCTGATTGTCCCGGTGACACAGATACTGAGCTGCACGTCAAAACCCGGAACGATGATGGGAACGGCAATTCCAGCGAATCCGTCCACATCCTCACCAATGCACAAAGCTATACCAGCTTTCCGCACTTCTGCGAGTTCGGATAACAATTCCTTTCGGTCCGTTTTTGTCTGAGCAGTGAAACGCGGCAGATCGCCCGATAGAGCGGCCTCCCTTACTTCCTTGGGCTGGAATGCCAATATCGCTTTTGCGGATGCTCCGGTATGAGGCGTAATCTCCTGTCCTGGAACAATATAAGCGCGAAGGTGGTTGTCCGGGGCCACCATTTCGACGCTCCTTACCTTTTCCCCTCCAAAGCGCGCCATGAAGCAGGCTTCGCCCGTCTGTTCGGTCAGCTCAGACAAGATCGGTCGAGCGACTATCCGCAGCCATCCGTCACTTGCCCCAGCAAAGAGTAAACGCTCCAGCCGCGCGCCCAGCCGACAGGAGGCCGAAGGCGGCGCAGTCATCTCGACAAGACCAACTTCTGCCAGGCTCCGAATCAACCGATACGCGGTGGCCTTCGGGAGGTTGAGCATCTCTGCGATGGCCGTAGGCGAGATGCCTTCGGGAAAGCCGGAGATGACTTCCAGGGCACGGACATATCGTTCCAGTGGCTTCTCGGCCACCCTCCCCAGCTCGCCGGATTGGTGCTTCACGTTCATTTCCCCTTGGTTATCCATCGGTCGTGAAGGTTGAAATACTGCATCGCGAGGGGTGCGACCAACCCTGTTCCGTTGAAAAGTGGCAGTGTCGGAAATTTTTCAATGTCGAAAGCAGAACTTCCGCCGCCCTTTCCCAGGATGCGGGAGGCTAGTTTGCGCCCGAAATGCGTGCCGAGGGGCACACCGGCAAAGTTGTAGCCAAGCGCATAGTGGATACCGTCATGTATTCCCATATGCGGCATAAAATCAAACGTGCCAGCACAGAATCCGGTCCAGGATCGGCTGATCTTGACACCTTCCAAATCCGGCATGATCCTTGTCATACGCCGATAAAGGGCGGGAACGAGGGAGGTGGAAGTTGAGTTGAGTCGACCAGTCAGGCCCCCGAATAGGATGCGTTCAGAATCCGGCGCGGACCGGATGAAATCGATCCCCATTTTTGTATCGAGATATGTCCGGCGTTTGGGCAGCACTTTGTCGATCAGTTCAGATGGCAGAATTTCCGTCGCCGTAATGAAGCCTCGGAAGGGAACCAGTCGCCTCGCGAACCATTTCAAGTTTCGAGGGGTGTAGCCATTGGTTGCAACGATGACCTGCGTCGCAGAAATTTCTCCCCTCTCGGTCCGTACGCTCTTGCGTCCGCCGTTGGAGTCTATTGTGAGCACCGCGGCGCGCTCCAGGAAGCGCACACCCGCCTCTTTGCCCCGTTTTAGCAAGCCGGAATGGTAGAGTCCCGGATGGATCGATCCGAGATCAGGAACGACTACACCGCCGAAATAACAATCGGAAGCCAGCTCCGAATGCAGGTCCGATTTGCTAACCACCTCATAATCAAAGCCAAGGCGGTGCTTCATCTCTTCCATGTCTTTGATCAGGTGTCGCAGGTGCGGCTCGGAATTGGCCGATATAAGCCGGCCACAGGTGCGACGATGGCATTCAATCTGCTCGCTGTTGACCAGGCTTTCGATACCCTTCAGCGCCTCGTCTAACTCACGATAGACTCGAACCGCATACTCGGAACCGACGTGCTTATCCAGCCATCCGATTGACCTCTTCAACGTGCGTCCGAGAAAGCCTGCGTTCATGCGTGCCGCACCGCCGCCGATCTCGCCGGAGTCGACAACGATCACGTCCGCCCCTCCGCGCGCAAGAAAGAGTGCTGCCGTCAAGCCAGTGATACCGCCTCCGACGATCGCCACGTCGGCTTTCACCGGCCCTGGCACAGAGGCCGTGACATCTTCTCCGGACGGCGGCGCGGCCATCCACCAGTAAGGCTCTTCACGGTAATCGGGAGCGAATATACTCACGAGATTAGACCTTCCATGATGATTGAGCTGGGCAATCGCGGAGTTGGAGAAAAGCATTCCGTCACCTTTTCCTTGCGACAGCCAAGGCTACGAGCATCAAGAGACTGGTAATCAGGACCATGGTGACCGCAGCTGCGATGATCGTCGGATCCAGTTGCTCTCGCAGACCCGTAAACATCTGTTTGGGCAGGGTTCGCTGTCCAGGGCCGGCGATGAAAAGCACTATCACCACTTCGTCAAATGAGGTTGCAAAGGCAAAGACCGCACCCGCACCAACGCCAGGAGCAATTAGAGGCAGCATGATATCCTTAAAGGCTGCTACCTTTCCTGCACCGAGATTTGCGGCTGCCCGCATCAACGTGAAGTCGAAGCGGGTCAGCGTCGCGGTGACAGTAATAACGACAAAAGGCGTCGCCATGAGAGTGTGTGCAATTACGACCCCCATGAAGGTATAGTTCAGCCCGAGCGAGGAATAGAAGATAAACAGGGCCAGGCCCAAAACCACTACGGGCATCAGCATCGGCGAAATGGCTAGCGCCATCACGAACCGTCGCAGAGGAAAGTTGGAATTGACCAGGCCGATCGAGGCTAGCGTCCCCAGCGTCGTGGCCAGGAATGTCGTGGCAAGCGCGATCCCTACGCTATTTAACAGCGCGCCAATCCATATCTCCGAACCGAAGAGCGCCTTGAACCAGCGCAGCGACAGGTCCGGAAACGGGTACGTAAACCAAGGCGCCGAATTGAATGAAATCGGCAAGGCCGCCGCAAGCGGCAGTATAAGGAGCGCAAGCGAAATGCCGACGAAGAGATAGAGCGGGAAACGAATCGACAGAGGCAAGTCTGCATAGCGGCGGGTCGACATCAGAACCTCCCTGAAGAATGCGTGGAAATGTAGCGAGAGAGTGGAAGGGCGATGACGGTCGCACCCCCTATCAGGACAAGACTCAAGGCCGACGCAAGCCCCCAATTAAGCTGCTCATTCGTAAAGCGCGCGATGAAGAAGCTCACCATCTGATCGCCGGGACCACCCACAAGCGCAGGCGTGAGATAAAAACCCAGGCACAGGACGAATGTCAGGAGCGCGCCCGCGGCTATACCTGGAACTGCTTGTGGCATAAACACCGAAAAATGTGCCGCCAAAGGTGAGGCTCCCATGCTGCGCGCAGCTCGAACATGGCTTGGCGGGATGACACGCATTACGCTGATCATAGGCAGAACCGTAAAGGGAAGCTGAATCTGCACCATCGCTAACACCGTAGCAAATCGGGTATAGAGTAGGGGTGCGGGTTCGGATATCAGGCCGCTTGTCATGAGCAGATCGTTCATTACCCCATTCCTCTGAAGCACCACGATCCATGACATTGTGCGGACAAGAAGCGAGGTCCAAAACGGTAGAAGAACAAGGAATATCAGTATCTTTCCGACAAATCCCGAAGAGGTCGAGACGACGTAGGCCATGGGGTAGCCGATCAGAACCGTCAAGGCAGTAACGGCGACGCTGATGACAATGGTGCGCAGATAAATTGCAGGAAAATTGTAACTTATCTCTGAAGTGAACTGCCCGTCTGCACGGTGCTTCACATCCAAACCCAGGGCCCACTTGAGGTAAAACAACGAATACGAACGTGAGCCGGCATTGATCGCATTCCAAACACCGCTCTCTCCCCATGCAGAATTGCTCTCGATCACGGCTTGACGGATCTGGCCAGGCTGCTTCGCTATCAGGTCGTCCCCAGCGATACGCGCAACGTCCATGACAGCAGTCGATCCACCCTCCACTCCATATTCCATCCTTCGGGCCAAAGGCCGCAGAAGCCCCGATTTTTTTGCGATGATCAGATCGTCGACCAGCAACGCAAATGCTTGGTCGTCCGATCCGGAGGTGGCCAGATGTTCAACCGTTGCAGGCAAGGCGGCAACAATTTCCCGATCTTGAATGGCAGTCTTGATGATGATCGCAAGCGGGACCACCAGAAACATCGCCAAGAATACTATCAACGGCACTGCAGGAAGAACTGCGCCCAGCTTGCGCCGGATCATGGCCATGCGACGATTCGATTCGGCTTTTTTTGCCTGGGGCATCGGCGATTCAGGAAGGACGGTCAGTGTCATGGAAGGCTCGCACATAATCGACAAGAGCTGATGACTGGATCGCAGCCACCAGGGTGTCGGAAATAGGCGACGTTGTTGTCGCCTAAGACTTTCCAGGAAGGTTCACCTATCGGGCGATCCAGGCCGAGAATTTCGCGTTCAATGCATCCCCGTTCTTCGCCCAGAACGCACCGTCCTGCGCCAGCGCGCCCTCGCTATTCTGTGGTGCCGAAGGCAAGTTTTCCAGCGTTTCGGCATCAATCGAATCGGCCGCTGCGACAACTGTAGGACCGTAAGCGATATATTTGGATATTTCAGCGTTGGTTGCGGGCTGGAGGGTGGTCAGGATAAAATCGCGCGCCGCATCACCATTCTTGGCACCAACCGGGATCGTCCACATGTCGAAGCCACGAATCTGATTTGACCAGGCTATGCCCAAGTCGGCATTTTCGTTCGCGTTCACATCCGCGATCCGGCCGTTCCAGGCCAGCGCCATTGCTACCTCGCCGGACATCAGCAACTGGGCCGGTTGCGCACCGGCTTCCCACCAGACGATATCGTCCTTGATGGTGTCGAGCTTGGCAAAAGCGCGGTCCACGCCCTCCGGCGTTGACAAAACCGAATAGATCTCGGTAGGGGCCACACCATCGGCCAGAAGCGCCGCCTCCAAAGTATCTACGGGGCTTTTTCGGAAGGAGCGCTTACCTGGAAATCTGGCTGTGTCGAAAATGTCCACCAGACTCTTGGGACCGTCAGCAAAGGCGTCCTTTTTAAAGGCGAGGATCGTCGCATAGGTGCTGGTGCCCACGGCACAATCCAACAATGCTCCTTCGACCAGATCCAACGCTTGGAAAACCTCTTCCGAGCCGATAGGCTCCAGCAGCCCCTGTTCGCAGGCAATGGCGCCCGTCTGCGGATCCACGTCCACAGCGTCCCAAACCACGTTGCCGCTGTCGACCATGGCGCGCAATTTCGCCAGTTCGCCGCTCCAGGTGTCTTGCACGATCTTCGTGCCCGTGGTTTCTGCGTAGGGTTTCATGAACGCCTTCGTCTGCGCCTCTTGCAGCGCTCCGCCCCAGGATACGACGGTCAGCTCCTGAGCGAAGACCGGGCCGGTCAGAAGGGCAATAGCCGATGCCGAAAGCAGTGCAGTTTTCATTTTCATTTCCGTTCTCCCTGTTGAATGATTCTCAGGCGTCCAGTGCCCAGGCGTCTTCCCAAGCCCAGCCCACATGGACCGTTTGACCCTTGATCGGGTGAATTGCCTCCGAATGGGCAGCGCTTTTCACCACGAGGCTTTCCTTCCCAGCCAGTTCCACAACCGTGCGGGTCTGATCGCCGCAGAAGATCGAATCTGACACAATCGCCTCCATTGCGCCCTCAAAGGGCTGGTCCGACATCCGCAAGGCCTCAGGTCGGATAACAGAGGTGGACATGGAACCCGGTCTGACATGTTCCGTCGTGCGGGCGTAAATGATCGTGCCGTTCTCGAGTTTAAGCGATGCGCGTTCGTCCTGAACTGCGGTTACGCGACCGCGCAGGCAATTGTTGTCCCCTACGAATTCCGCGACGAAACGGTTCACTGGACGTGCGTAAATCTCCTCGGCTGAACCGAGTTGCTGAACCTGGCCATCGTTGAAAATGGCGATCCGGTCCGACATGGTGAGCGCCTCATACTGGTCATGGGTGACGTAGATCACCGTCAAGTTGAAGCGCTGTGCGATCTGGCGGATCTCGAACTGCAGATGTTCTCGCAGCTTTTTATCCAACGCTCCCAGCGGCTCATCCATCAGAACGATACTCGGCTCGAATACCAGTGCCCGCGCAAGCGCTACACGCTGTTGCTGACCTCCAGAAAGCATCCCGGGTCGGCGATCCGCCAGTTCCGCAAGATGGACAGTTTCAAGAACCGCTCGAACCCTGCGATCGATCTCGGTTTTGGAAACGCGCCGGACCTTCAAACCGTAGCCTATGTTTTCGGCCACGGTCATATGTGGAAACAGCGCATAGTTCTGGAAAACCATGCCGATGTTTCGCTTCTCGGGTGGCATGGCATGAACAGGCGCGCCGTCGATGCGAATTTCTCCGGACGTCGGATATTCGAATCCGGCCAGCATCATCAACGTCGTTGTTTTGCCTGATCCGGATGGACCCAGCAAGGTCAGAAATTCGCCCTTGCGGATCGAAAGGTTCAAATCGCGCACAACGAGGTGGCGGCCATCGTAGCTTTTCGTGATAGCGGACAGCACCACGTGTCCGTGGCCGCCCGGCGTGACGTCGAGCATGTCGATCTCCCTATTTTGTCTCGATTATCGAGATCACATGTTATTATTCGAGAATGATGCGAGATCGTGCACCACCCGTCAAGGATTTACTGCTACGATCATGACTCTGGCATCTTGTGAGGTTTTTTATGATTTTGTTTCAAACCACTACTGGCCCTTACACCATCAAAACTCTACAAGTACTCTTCTGACAAAGCGTCAGTTGGTGGTGAGTTCGTGGTGTAAGAGTGATTCGCTTGCAAAGGTCCGGAAGTGAACATCGCCGAAGGTATGGAAAGTGTACGCTTCGCAGTTCGCCACAGCGAACTTTCATCCGTGCAACGCCAACCAAGCATGTAGGGACGGATGCCGCACCCCCTGAGGTCATCGTGCAACCAGTCGGCATCACAATTGTCGCGGATCGACGGGGGCTTTGACGGAGGCAAGAAGACGGCGAAAAAGTCCATCGTGCTTGCGCCCGCAGGTCATTTGAAGGGATTGAACAGCGGGTTTGAGATCCAGATCGTGCCATATTTCATTGAATGTCATCTATTCTGGAATGCACTCGAGGATCTTGCGCACGCGGAAAAAGATCGCTTCCTGCCCAAGCTGTCTGACGAGTAATTCGGCCGAACGCACCCTGTGTGGCGTTGCTTTGGTCAGAAAATTTTGGCTTTTCCGGCTCACGCGCGGCGAACAGTGGGTCGCCTGACATGCCCATCTCGGCGAGTATGAACTTCTGCCCTGGAATTGAAAGGCTCAGCCCGAAACCCTCCAGCCTGCATTGCCGCGGCTATTGGCAAACGCTTACGATAAGCGCCACAAGCTATTGAAACAACAAACGTGGACGGGTTCCACCTAGAAATCCGATCCACACTCTGCGCCAGAATACCCAGCGCAAACCTTGAACTTTCATACCGTGAGACGGGTCACCCTGTTCCAGGCGGACATGGTTCCAGCTATACCAGACCCATAAATGCTGCATAAACTTGAACATCGCTCAATCTCGGTCTCGTCTCGCGAAGCCATCGTCCTCGATGGATTGGCCGGATGATGGACTGTGCTCCTTTTGGGTGATCAGCCGTGCGGAATTTTGTCCCGACAGGAAACTCCAGAGCCAATTCAGGGACACGAACAAACGCGACCGCGCTCCGATCAGAAAATAGATATGAGCAATTCCCCAAACCCACCACGCAAGCCACCCTTTCATCTGAAAGCGGCCGTATTCGATCACTGCTGCATTCCGTCCGACGGTGGCAAGATTTCCCATGTTGCGATATCGAAAACGACCAGGTGGCTCCGCGCCTGTCAGCCGCGCACGGATTGTACGGGCGGTATGGCTGCCTTGTTGCTTGGCTGCGGGAGCGACGCCGGGAACCTGCTGACCGTCGCTTTCGACATGCGCAGTATCACCCAGCACGAAAATCGAGGGATCACCAGGCAGTGTCAGGTCGTCATTCACGATCACACGGCCAGCATGATCTGCCTTCGCATGCAACCAGTCCTTGGCCTGTGACGCCTGGACACCAGCTGCCCAGATCACCGTATGCGTTGGTATGAATTCCTCTCCGAGTACGATTCCATCGCTTGTGCATTCAGTCACCGGCGTGCCCGTCCTGACCTCAACGCCCCTCCGCGAGAGCGCATGCTTCGCGTAGGCCGACAACTTGTCGCCGAAGGCCGGGAGAATGCGTGCCCCCGCTTCAATCAACATCACCTTTGCACGACGCGTGTCGCTGCGGCGGAATTCACCGGGAAGGATGCGATGGGCCAATTCGGCGATTATCCCGACCAGTTCGACGCCCGTCGGCCCCGCTCCGATAACCGCAAAGGTCAACTGTGCGTCGCGTTCCGCTTCATTCTCGCTCATTTCCGCGCGCTCGAACGCCAGAAGAAGCCTGCGCCGGATGGTTGTCGCGTCCTCAAGTGTCTTCAGCCCTGGTGCATACTCTTCCCAGTGATCCTTGCCGAAATATGCGTGGCGCACACCAGTTGCGATGACCAAGCTGTCATAGGGAACCCGGGTACCGTGACGCAGAATTACTTCGCGGGCATCACGGTCAACACCATCCACCTTGCCCAGCAAGGTCGTCACATCCTTTCGATCCCGTAGCAGCGACCGGATCGGCCAGGCGATGTCGGAGGTGGCGAGCATGCTTGTCGCAACCTGGTAAAGCAGCGGTTGAAACAGATGATGATTGCGCTGGTCGATCACGGTAATGTCGCAATCAACACCCTTCAGGCCCTGCACAACCGTCAAGCCGGCGAATCCCGCTCCGACAATGACGATGCGATGTTTCATAGCGGATATCCCCAGTTAAATTTGCGGTATCTATTCTATATCGTGACCGCTCCATCCGTGTGGTGTTTCATGGTGATCCAAGACCAATGGCGGGCTCGGGAACCTGTCCTGCATTAGAGGAAATAATCGAAAGTGATTTTGCGCGACGCTTCGATATGGCTGCGAACGCTTGCTTCCAGCCGCTTCTCATCGCGCGCGAAAAATGCATCAATGATATCGAGATGCTCGGTGATCGACCGATCATCCGGGCTATAGGGTCGTGACACCTTGATGCGGATGCGGTGGTTGTGGTCCAACACCATCTGCATGGTCGACAGCAGAAAACGGTTCCTGGAGTTTCTAAGAAACCCATCGTGGAGAGCCCGGTCCAATGCAATGTAGTGGCGACGCTGGTGGGCTTCCGGTTGGTCGAGTTCCGGTGACAGCAACTGCTCACGAATCTCTTCCAGCCATTCCCGCCCGGTATTAAGCCGACACGCCTGCACCACAATGAATGGCTCGTTGAGCAGCCGCATCTCGTAAATATCGCGGATCAGATCCGTTGTGATATCCGCAACGATCATCCCCTTACTGGGATAAATCTGCACAAAGCCCTCCTTGGAGAGGCGCTGACAGGCCTCGCGGATTGGTGTCCGGCTCAGGCTCATCTCCCTTTCCAATGTCTCTTCAGAGATATCACATCCAGGGGCGAGCTCCCCTTCCAGGATTTTTGTCTTGATCGCCTCGTAAGCGATATCACTCTTCGTGCTGGCCATACTCTTGCTTACCTGCTGCCACCGGCATCTCGCCGTTCATATCCCTGCGCCCCCTCCTTCAGTTAGACGAGTCAAAACCGAAATTCAACCAATATATTGGTTGCGCATCGGTTGTATTGCATGCTAATAGCAGCACATCCCGCAAGGAGGTGCGGGCCGAATCGAAACACGTCGCACCATCTGTTTGCACCGAAGATTCAGGAGGAAGCCCATGAAGTTTTTCACATTTTCTCTCGCCATGCTTGCCGTCACCTCCCTCGCGCCGCCTGTCGCGGCGCAGGATACGACCATCTCGGTCGGTTTCGGCCCCGTCATGGACACCCCCTATGGCAAGGGTCACGCCGAATGGAAAAGGCTACTGGAGGAAAATTCCGGCGGGCAGATGACGCTTGAGCTTTTCCCCTCCGATCAGCTCGGCTCAGGCAGGCAGGTGATCGACCAGATGCTTCTGGGTGAACCCATCTGCTACTCGACTGATGCGTCCTTCTTTGCTGAACTCGGCGTGCCGGATATGAGCATCGTCCAGGCGCCATTTCTCTTCAGGAACTGGGAGGAGGCCGACCTGCTTTTCGCCTCGGACTGGTGGGCGGGCCTGGAAGATCAGTTGGCTGAAAACGGCGTCAAGATCATCGCAAACAACTGGCGCTACGGCGCGCGCCAGACCCTGACCACACGCAAGGTCGAACATCCGGAGGATTTCTCTGGTATGAAGATCCGAGCTCCGCAATCAACCATCTATGTCAAGACATTCGAACATCTCGGCGCCTCCCCCACGCCAATGGCGCTTGGCGAGGTCTATACCTCGCTCCAGCAAGGGGTCATTGACGGCCTTGAAAACCCGCTTTCGGTGATTTGGGGCGGCAAGTACCACGAGACGGCCAAATATCTGCTGCTCGACAATCACATGCGAACAGTTAACCTGATGGCCTGCAGCACCACCCTGTGGGACAGTCTGCCACCCGAACAGCAGAATGTGCTTGCGGAAACCGCGCGGGATGCCGGCAATTTCCAGAACGAGTTGATGACCAAAACCGATGCCGAATTGCTTGAAAAGCTGAAGGCCGAGGGCGTCACCGTCACCGAAGCCGAACATGACGAGTTCTCGCGGGCCGCCGTGAGCTTCTTTGAAGATCCCGCCTTTTCGGGCTGGTCACCGGATCTGCACAAGAAGGTGCTTGGCCTGATCGGCCGCGACTGAACACGTCTCTAATCGAAGGGCGGCGCAACGACGCCCCCCTCCATGGTTACTTGAGAACCCCGCAATCCTGCTGCTGCCCGAGGTGCACCGATGCTCAGCACGGCCCTGGCGCTGATACGCGCCATCGACTTGACGGTTTCCTATATCTCCACGATTGCGCTGGTTTTGATCACAGTCCTGGGTGTGATCATGCGCTATTCCCTCGGAGCGCCGCTCACCTGGCTGGAAGAGGTGCAGATGATCCTCATCGTCTGGCTGGTCATGTTCGGCGGCAGCGTCGCGTTCCGGGAGTTTGCGCATGTCGCTATCGATGCCATATGCGAAATGTTACCGCCCACAGCGCGCCGCATCCTGGACAATGTCGTTGCGCTGGTCGTGCTGGCGGTCCTTGGGCTCGTTGTTTGGACCGGGTTCGCCTTCATCCAGTTCCAATTCGGCGCCAACCGAACCACTGACGTCCTGCATATTCCTTATGGCATCGCCTATCTCGCGGTTCCGATTGGTGCGAGTCTCATGATGCTCAGCTTTGTTTGCTCCGATCTGCTGCCGCGTCTCGCGCGCTTGCCGTCGGACGATTGAAAGGCGGCTACGGTGTCCACGATACTTACCCTCTCGATCATCATTCTGTTCATCGCATTGATGATCCGTGTACCGGTCTTCATCGCCATTCTGGCCGGAACCGCACTCTATTTCCTCGCAGCAGGCCATGCGAATCCGCTTCTGCTCGTGCAGCGCTTCGTATCCGGGCTCGAAAGCGTTCCCCTTCTGGCCGTGCCCTTTTTCGTGTGCGCCGGAGTATTCATGAATCACTCGGGCATCACGCGGCGCATAATGACCTTCTGCGCCGCGCTCACCGCTGCAATTTGGGGCGGTCTGGCCCAGGTCAATATTCTCCTGTCCACCTTGATGGGCGGGATGTCGGGCTCAAGCCTCGCCGATGCCGCCATGACGGCCAAAATGCTGGTCCCCGAGATGGAGCGCCGCGGCATGTCCAAGCCATTTTCCACAGTGATCACTGCCTTCTCCTCGACAATCACGCCACTCATCCCGCCTGGCATCGGTATGATCATTTACGGCGCTACCGCCAATGTCTCGATTGGACAGCTCTTCATGGGCGGGATCTCCGTCGGTCTGCTGACTTGCGTGACGATGATGGTCATGACGTCCTGGGTGGCTCGACGCCGCAACTATGCGCCCCTCAAAGCAGCCGATGATTATGTCGCAGTTCCCATCGGCAAGGCATTCCTGTCTGCGGCATTTCCGCTATGTCTGCCGCTCATCGTGCTGGGCGGCATCCGCCTGGGCGTCTTTACGCCGACCGAGGCCGGCGCAGTCGCGGTCGTTTATGCGCTGGGTCTTGGTATCGCCTATCAGGAACTATCTCCTTCCAAGCTGTCACTGTGCCTCAAGGAGACTGTCCTGACCACGGCGGTCATCATGCTGATTGTCGGCGCGGCCTCCGCCCTTGCCTGGGTGCTGACACGCGAGCGTATCCCACAAGGCCTGACAGCATGGATGGTCGATGCGGTCGCGAGCAAATACCTGTTTCTGATCATCGTGAACATCTTCCTGCTGGTCGTCGGCATGTTCATTGAAGGCAATGCCGCGATGATTGTCCTGGTGCCGCTTCTCGTGCCAATCGCCCGGGCATTCGGCATTGATGACATCCATTTCGCCTTCATCTTCATCTTCAACCTCGCGATCGGGGCGATCACTCCTCCGCTGGGAACGCTGATGTTCGTAACCTGCGGCATTACCGGCTGCCGCATTCGCGCCTTTCTAACCGAGAGTATCCCTTACTTTGCGCAGATGCTGCTTTGCCTGCTGCTCGTCACCTTCGTACCGCAGATCTCCACATGGCTGGTTGACCTCCTGTACCGCTGAATCCAAATCCGAAAGCATCACCGATCTCATGAAAAGCATACTCGTCGAAGCCCCGCGGCGCATGTCTATCGTCGACCTGCCGATCCCCGATCCGACACCGGGCGAGGTCCGTATCCGTGTCCGCCATGCCGGAATCTGTGGCTCGGACCTGCATATCTTCCATGGCAACCATCCCTATGTGCAATTTCCCCGCGTGATCGGCCACGAATTTGCCGGACATATCGATGCGGTCGGCGACGGCGTCGATCCTGCGCTGGAGGGAACGCGCGTGGCCGTTAACCCGGTTGTCAACTGCGGGCAATGCTATCCCTGCCGGGCCGGACGCCCGAATGTGTGCCTCAACCTGCAGGTTGTCGGCGTCCATCGCGAAGGCGGTTTCGCCGAATATTGCTGTGTACCCGCCCAATGTGCCGTACCGGTGCCGGACGAGGTCGATGATCGTGCGGCAGCGACGGTCGAGCCGTTTTCCATCGCAGCCAACATGCTGTCACGCACCGAGGTCATGGCCGAGGATACGGCGCTGGTCTACGGCGCGGGACCGATCGGGATGACCGTGATCCAGGCGCTAAGCGGCGTTCACGGGCTGGACCGCCTGATCGTCGCTGACCGGATCGACAGCCGCTTGGATTGGGCGCGCACATCGGGCGCGAGCATAGTCGTCAACACCACTCGCCAATCACTGGCAGGCACACTTGCCGAAGCAGGCCTGAGTCCCAGCCTGATCATCGACGCGGCCTGCCACCCCTCGATTGTCGAAGAAGCTCTCGACTTGGCCTCTCCCGCAGCGCGCATCGGCCTTATGGGGTTCTCGAGTGAGGCCAGCGCGATCCCGCAGCGCAAGCTGAACGCCAAAGAACTCACGCTCTATGCCTCGCGATTGAACAACCGCAAATTTCCCGAGGTGATTGGTTGGATGTCTCACAAGCAGATCGAACCTGAACGTTTTATCAGCCACAGCTTCCCCGCAACCGCCGTGCACGAAGCCTTCGCCCTGCTCGAAGGGCATCCGATCGCGTGCTGTAAGGTGCTGCTCGACTTCAACTGAAGTGCACCGTCGAACCCATGTCATTCCGCATTTCCCGGTCCGCGCCGGTTCAAAGGAGATCCCGATGAAAATCACCAAGGTTGAAGCCCGCCATGTCCCTCAATCCATGTGGGGCAATTTCTGGCAGCAGCAGAAAAGTGTCCGCGGCCCCAGCCCGATGAACGAGTTCGCCCGCCGCGGCGAGGGATGGTCCTGGTATACCTGGCCACAAGGCATCACCGTGGTCCGTATCACGCTGGACGACGGTACGACCGGGCTGGGTTATGCCGAGGACGGGATTGGCGTGGCAACGCTGATGGTCAACGCTCACTTGGCCAGCCTGGCAACCGGTCTCGATGCGTGGTCGACCGAAGGTATTTGGGAGCAGATGTACCGCGCCTCGATCGTCTACGGACGCAAGGGAGCGGCGCTGCTGGCGATCTCGGCCATCGACATCGCGATCTGGGATGCGCTCGGTAAATCTGTCGGCCGGCCGGTCTATCAGTTGCTGGGCGGCCATCACGCGAAGGACGTGCGGGCCTATGCCTCGAAGGTGCAACCCGATGACGATCTCTCGGTTGTCAAGCGCATGGCGCGCGATTACCTCGAGCGCGGCTATCAGGCAATCAAGGCGAATTTTCCGTATGGTCCTGCTGACGGGCGTGAAGGCTTGATGAAAAACATCCGGTACATTGCGGCCATACGCGAGGAAATCGGTGATGACGTGGATCTCATGGCCGATGCCTATATGGGCTGGAACCGCCCTTTCGCGCTGGAGATGATACGGGAGCTGCGCCCGTTCTCGCTGCGCTGGGTTGAAGAACCGCTGATCCCTGACGATATCTCCGGTCATGCGATGCTGCGTGGGCAGCATTTCGTGCCGATCGCCACGGGCGAGCACGAATTTTCACGCTACGGCTTCCAGCAGCTTCTGGATGCTGGTGCAGCCGATATCCTGCAACCCGATGTCCACCGCGTTGGCGGGTTAACCGAATTCCGCCGCGTGGCGCAGATGGCCTCCGGCGCCGGGATCGAGGTGACCCCGCATGTCTATTCCGCCGCTACGCTTCACGCAGTCCTGTCGCAACCGAACTGCACCTGGATCGAACATCTGACCAACCCCTCCTGGTGGGGCCTCGACCAGCGAGTCAACTCGCTGTTTCTGGGTGAGCCCGAAGTCCACAACGGACGCCCCGGCATGCCGACAGAACCGGGCATCGGGCTGCGGATCAACACGGATGCGGTGCCGGACCTTTCCGACTGGTCCGACTGACGCGCATCCTAAACTACCAAGATTGGAAGGAAGTCACATGAGCAACGCAACTTCAACGAACCGGACACTTTCCGGCAAGACCGCATGGATCCTTGGTGGGGGCAGCGGTCTCGGCGCCGCCTCCGCCGAGGCACTTGCCGCACGTGGCGCGCGGGTCGTACTGTCCGGACGTCGAGCTGATGCGCTGGAGCGCGTCGCCGCGCGCGTGATCGAAGCCGGGGGGCAGGCTGATTGCCACAGGCTCGACGTGATAGACCGCGATGCAATCGCCGCCTCCGCCGAGGCGATCGGACCAGTCGATATCCTGGTCTACAGTTCGGGCACCAATGTGCCACGGCGGTCGCTCTGCGATCTCGACGGTCGCGACTGGGACCGGATCGTCGAGGTGAATCTTTCTGGTGCACTTCACTGCGTGCAGGCAGTGCTGCCGGAGATGCGGGCGCGGAGTGCAGGCACCATTGTCATCATCTCTTCCTGGGCGGGCTGGCGGATGGAGCCGGTGGCCGGGGCATCTTATTCGGCAACGAAACATGCGCTTCCCGCTCTCTGCGAGACGATCAATATCGAAGAAGGCCACAATGGTATCCGTGCGACCTGCCTGATGCCCGCCGAGGCCGCCACTGATGTGTTAGACACCCGGCCGAACCCGCCTTCCCCGGAAGCACGGGCCCGCATGTTGCAAGCTTCGGATATCGGCGAAACGGTGGCCTTCATCACCACCGCCCCGTCACGCATGTGCATCAATCAGCTCGTGATGAGCCCGCTACACAACAACTTCTATACCCGGACCTGACCAGGATGACGACCTCACATAACCATGTAGCCGCCCGGTTCGCTGCGGTCGACTGGGGCACCTCCAGCTTTCGTCTTTGGGTTCTCGGCGCGAGCGGGCAGGTGCTTGCGGAGCGACGCAGCGATGAAGGCATGATCCGCTGCGCGGAGGTCACGGGATTCCAGGCCGTCCTGGATGCGCATCTTGCCGCGCTTTCGGTTTCACCTTCATTACCGGTCCTCTGTTGCGGCATGGTCGGAGCGCGCCA